>CAYMEB010000396.1:0-3597 GCA_964389095.1 uncultured Hyphomicrobiaceae bacterium | reverse complement strand
GAAGGCTTTGCCATACCGACCGTACTGACCCTGCGCGCTGCACCCGAGTTCTGGCTCGGCATGGTGCTGCTCGCGTTCTTCGGCTTCAAGCTCGGCTGGTTTCCATCGGGCGGGGCCAACAGCGCCGGCGCCAACTTCACGAGCGAGTGGGCGCGCATCTTCTCTCGCGACTTCCTCTGGCACTTGACGCTGCCTGCGCTGACGCTCGCCCTTTATCTGCAGGGCTTGCCGCTGCTGCTCATGCGGTCGAACATGCTCGACGTCATGAGCGAAGACTTCATCACAATGGCGCGCATGAAGGGACTATCTAATCGCTCCATCATTCTGCGTCATGCAGCGCGCAATGCACTCCTGCCGGTTGCAACCGCCTTTGCGCTCGGTTTCGGCGCCTCTATCGGCGGCAATGTCGTGGTTGAAACCGTCTTCTCCTGGCCAGGCCTCGGCAAGCTCCTCGTCGGCGCCGTTGCCTCGAGCGACTATCCCGTCGCCCAGGGCGCATTCTTCCTAATCACGGTGGTGCTCGTTACCATGAACTTCGTTGCCGACATGCTTTATTCAGTGCTCGACCCGCGGGTGTCTCATGGACGCAAAAGTTGAGACGACGGCCACGCCCGGGCGCCTGGGCCGCATCGCGCGCGCGGCGCTGGCGCCGATGCGCGATGCGTTTGCGGCTGTCGGCCTCATCATCTATCTCGTCTTCGCCCTCGTTGCGATCTTCGCCGACCAGATCGCAACGCATGATCCTCTCGAGATCCTGTTCCGTCCAAACGGCGATCTGGCGCGCAGCCTTCCGCCAAGCGGCGAATTCCTGCTCGGCACGACCAACCTTGGTCGCGACATCTTCTCTCAACTCGTGGTCGGCACACGCGCGGCACTCATTGTCGGATTGATGGCTGCGGCCGTGGTGGCGATAATCGGCACTATCGTCGGTCTTGTGTCTGGGTACTTCGGCGGCTGGGTCGACAGCGCTCTCATGCGCCTCGCAGACGTTGCGCTCGGCATTCCGTTCCTGCCATTCGTGATACTTATGGCGGGCTTCCTCGGACCCAAAACCAGTAACGTAATCCTCGGTATCGCGCTTCTGCTCTGGCCGAACACCGCACGCGTTATCCGCTCGCAAGTGCTGACGGTCCGCGAGCGCGCCTTCATCGAGGCAGCCCGCGTCACCGGTGCCTCTACGTCGCGCATTCTGTTCGTCCATGTTGCGCCGAACATCCTGCCGTTGTCGTTCCTTTACGGCTCGATCGCGGTCGGATGGGCGATCTTGACTGAAGCTTCGGTCGCCTTCCTGGGTTTTGGTCCTTCCGACACTGTGTCATGGGGCACCATGCTTCAGGACGCCTACGCCAGTCAGGCACTCTCCCGCGGCGATTATAACTGGTTTGTGCCGCCCGGCATTTGCATCGTCCTCGTCGTGGTCGCCGGTTTCTTCCTCAGCCGCGGCTACGAGGAGATCCTGTTCCCGAAGCTGAAGGATTGACGCGGTGTCGCAGCCATCAGCGCCGATCCTGAACTTGGACGGCCTCGTCATCGACTATGCGACGGATCGCGGCACGGTGCGTGCGGTTGATCGCGGCACGTTTAGTGTGCCGCGCGGCGAGATCGTCGGCCTCGTTGGTGAGTCTGGCTGCGGCAAGACCACCCTTGCACGCGCGATCACAGGCGTCATGTCGCGCAATGCGCGCATCCCCCGCGGTTCGATCCAGTTCGAAGGCCGCGATCTCTTGAGCGCCTCCGAAGCGGAGCGCCGCAAGGTCCTCTGGCGGGAGATCGCGTTCGTGCCTCAGAGCGCCATGAACGCGCTCGACCCGGTCTACCGGGTGTCCGCGCAAATTCGCGAGGTACTGGTCGAGCGGGGCGGCTACCGAAAGGCGGACGTGCCGAAGCGCATCGACACGCTTTTCCAAATGGTCGGCCTCGACCCTGGGCGCCAGCACGACTACCCGCATCAGTTCTCAGGCGGCATGCGCCAACGCGTAGGCATTGCTCTCGCCCTCGCGCTGGATCCAAAGCTCTTGATCGCCGACGAGCCGGTCACAGCCCTCGACGTTATCGTGCAGCGCCAAGTGCTCGACACGCTCCGCGACCTGCAGAAGCGGCTTGGCATCTCGGCGATTCTCGTTACGCACGACATTTCGGTGGTCGCCTATATCTGCGACCGTATCGTCGTAATGTACGCGGGCCAGGTGGTGGAGGCGGGTCTCGTCGCGGAAGTCCTTGAGCAGCCGTTCCATCCTTACACGATGGGCCTCACTAACGCCTTCCCGGATCTGGCCCGAGCGAGAGACGAACTGGTGCCGATCCCCGGCAATCCGCCTGATCTGCGCAGCCCCCCGCCGGGGTGCCGCTTCGCAGCGCGTTGCCCTTTCGCAATCGATCGATGTCGCACCAGTCAGCCACCGTTGGCGCTAGTCGGCGCAGAACACGTCGCCTGTTGCTGGCGCACCGATTCAGTTGCTGAGTTGCGGCTCAAGGCAAGGGAGGCCGGCACATGGGCGCCCTTGTCAGCGTGAATGGCCTCGTCAAGCATTTCCCCGTGAAGCGCACGCTCGCGGACATCGTAGCCGGCCGCCAACTCGTCGTTCATGCTGTCGACGACGTCAGCTTCGCACTCGAGGAGAACGAGACGGTAGGCTTGCTCGGCGAGTCCGGTTGCGGCAAGACCACCACCGGCCGGCTGCTGGTGAAACTCGAGACGCCCACCGCGGGATCGATCGCCATCGCTGGCAAGGATCTCGCGACGATCGCCGGCCCCGACCTGAAGGCCTTCCGACGCACTGCGCAACTCGTCTTCCAAAATCCGTTCGACGCGCTCAACCCGCGATTCACCATACGGCGCGTCATCTCTGAGCCGCTGATCAACGCGGGGATCGACCGCGCCGAATACTCAGACCGCATTGCAGATGTTCTTGCGCGCGTCCGCATGCAGGGTGTCGGCGATTTACTCGACAAGTATCCCCACCAACTCTCGGGCGGGCAACTTCAGCGGATCGTGCTGGCGCGTGCGCTTGTACTCGGGCCGAAGTTCATCGTCGCCGATGAACCGGTGTCGATGCTCGATGTCAGTGTGCGCGCAGGTATCCTCAACCTCATGCGCGAGATCCAGGAGAGGCTCGGTCTCACCGCCGTCTACATTTCGCACGACCTGGCGCTGGTGCGCTACGTCGCAAAGCGGACGATGGTCATGTATCTCGCGACCATAGTCGAGGACGGGCCGACGGAGCACGTCATCTCTGCGCCACAGCACCCCTACACCAAGGCGCTGATCGCCGCCGTTCCAGTTCCACACGTCAACCAGAATCGGGGTGAGCTGCCGATCAAGGGCAACGTTCCAGATGCACGCCGCCCGCCGTCCGGTTGCCGCTTTCATGACCGTTGCCCGCTGGCGGTTCCGCGCTGCAGAGAAGAGACGCCGGCCTTGCGCGAGATCGCACCACGACACCGCGTCGCCTGTCATCTCGTGTAGCCTCTGCAGAGCGGTAGCGTATCATTCGATCTTCTCCCCCGAAATGTCCTCGGCTGAGGTTGGAGTTTTCCGCATCGTTCCCGAGGCTGGGGAGAGGACGGAAGACCATGAAGGCATCGAAGTTCACGGAT
>CAYMEB010000395.1:0-3620 GCA_964389095.1 uncultured Hyphomicrobiaceae bacterium | reverse complement strand
TGCTGAGCGGGTAGTAGATCATCGGCTTGTCGAAGACCGGGATGAGCTGCTTCGACACGGCGAGCGTGGCGGGATGAAGTCGGGTACCGGCGCCGCCAGCCAGGATGATGCCCTTGCGATTCATGTCAAAAGGTCCCTTTCACGACAGAATCTTGACGCCAGACCGTGCGTCACTTCAGCCTGACCCGAGCTATTCCGCGCGGGCTCTGCGAAGTGTGCCGAGTTTACTCGTTCTCCACGAACGCCAAGCGGGTGGTCTCACTGGTGCCACTCGACTGCTCCGAATCGGGCGTCCCAGGAATTTCGGCGTATGAAATCAGCTCGTTGCGATCGGGTCAGGGTCAATTGCGCGAGCGCCGCCGATGGATCGGACATGGTGCCGGGATCCGACACAAGCAACACACCGTCAGTCGCGCCGCGCTGTCTCATGGAGCCAAAGGCCGTGGAGATCACCGGAAGTCCGGCGGCCCGATACTCGTAGTACTTCACAGGATCGACACACTCCGTGAGTTCATCTTGCAGAAATGGGATCAACCCGGCCGACCAGGTTTGCATCCGCTGCATGCACCACAAATGGGGCCTCTCACCAAGCAATTGCACGTTCGCTGGCAAGGCTCTCGGGGGCTTCCCAACGATCGGGCCGACCAACTCGATTGCTCGGTCCGGGATTGCGCGCGCAAGACGGACGAGCCATTGCCAGTCGAACCATTGAGCGATGGTGCCGATGTAGCCGAGGGGCCCATTCGACGGAAACTCGCGATCATGCTGGGAAACCTCGAAACAAGCGGAAACGCCGTTCGGGACAAGCTGGAGATCGGGCCGATGGACGCACCACCGCTCCCGAAGACCGTTGCTGCTCACCCAGACGGAGCGCGCATCACGTACCAGAATCTCCTCCATGCGCTGCATGTGCCTGCGAGACATGCCGCGGTAGAACGCCGGGAACGCATCCATAGCGTCATAGACACTCGGCAAACCGAGCTGTCCTATTGCCAGAACCGCAAGCAAACATGGCTTTCCAATGACCAGCGTGGTGTCCGCCGAACCGTTCGCGAACGCCTGCATGGCCCGGAGTGCGGCGCGGAAGCCGGGTTCGTTCAAAAGTCTCAAACCGAACAGTGGATCGACGGGTAGCAATTTCGGATGAATGAGCCGAAGCCAGTCCGGCTGACTGCCATCCGAAATCGTGTTCGAAAGAACGCGAGCGCGGTACAGATCGCTCAACTGTGGAAGCCTGCTTGGAGTCGGCTCGACCCAGAGCACTTCCGAACCAAGAACCCGTGCCGCCCATTCAGCGAAGTGATGCGGCCTCTGACGAGGAGCGTGCCACGAGACCGGAGAAAGGTAGACGACGCGGCGCATTTCAGCAGAGATCGCGCCGAAGACGCGACACAATTCGATCGGCCGCATGGCCATCTCCGTATGGCGAACCGCCACGCGACATCATGCGATACGCCTCGGGGTCTCCGAGCAAGCGATCAGCTTCGGCGCAGATCCGCTCCGAGGAGGCGCCCACAAGTCGAGCGACGCCCGCCTCGACCGCCTCCGGGCGCTCCGTCTCATCTCGCAAGACCAGCACCGGCTTGCCCAGGAAGGGAGCCTCTTCCTGCACGCCACCTGAGTCCGTGATGACCAGATGACAGGCGGCCAGTTCCTGAGCGAACTCTCGGTAGCCAAGCGGCGCAAGCAGTTCGATGCCGGATGTGCCCGTCAATTCCCGGCGAACGGTTTCGCTCACCATCGGATTTGGATGGACCGGAAAACGGAACCTCACCCCCGGGTGGCGAAATGAAAGCGTCCGCAGGGCTGAGCAGATCTCCACAAGAGGCTGGCCGAAGTTTTCCCGACGATGAGTCGTTACAAGGACTGTCGGCGAATCTCCCGAACATCTTTGGCCCTCAAGATCCTCCTGGAGAACGATTCGCAGCGCGTCAATGCCGGTGTTGCCGCAGACCTCGATATCCGACGCCGCAACGCCTTCCTGCAGAAGATTGTTCCGAGCGGAGAGCGTGGGAGCGAAGTGCCAACGCGCCATGCGGGAGACGACGACTCGATTCATCTCTTCCGGGAACGGTCTGCTTGAATTTCCGGTGCGAAGTCCGGCCTCGACATGCGCAACCGGGATCCTTCTGTGAAATGCTGCGAGCGCCGCCGAGAGCACAGTGGTGGTGTCGCCTTGCACCACTACCGCATCAGGTCGCTCAAACCGAAGAATGCCGTCGATTCCATCAAGAAGTCGCGCCATCAACTCCGAAAGCCCCTGGTTGGGCCGCATCACCTCGATCGCGTGATCGGGCCGGACCCCAAGTTGGTGCAGCGCACCATCAAGCAGTTCTTGGTGCTGCCCCGTTGACAGAACCCGCACCTGCGCCCAACCAGCGCACGAGCAGGAGGAGATCACGGGCGAAAGCTTGATCGCTTCGGGGCGGGTACCGATGATGAAGAGAAGGTGCGGCCTCATGGTTCTGGATCGCAGGCGCGCCGGGAAACGACCAAACCGCCCCGCCTACCGCGCCCTTTGTACGCCGTCGAAGCGCCTGCTCGATTCAAGGCGAGGACTTACCCGATCCACATATGGTCGCTCCGGCTGATAGTGGATCAGCGTGCTCCCCGTGCGATCCAACCCGATCGGCACATACACAAGATCCTCAAGCGCACTGCGAACCTCCGCTTGCCGCTCGGGCGGCACGAAGAAAAGCATGAACCCCCCGCCACCCGCACCTAGCAACTTGCCACCAAGAGCGCCGGCACGCAATGCGCGGGCGTAGATGTCGTCCACAAGTTCCGTCGAGACCTCACTCGCTAGCGCTCGCTTCCGCTGCCAAGCCTCGTTCAGCAATAGGCCGAATTGCTGAAGGTCTGCGTCGCCCGCTAGCACGCGCAGTCCTTCATCGACCATCTCGCGCATCCGAAACAACTCCGCCTTTCGGACGTCGAAACTCGCGATCTTGGCAGCGGCGATCTTGCTCGCGAATCTCGATACTCCGGTGAAGAAGAGCATCAGATGATCGGCAAGACACTGTTCCCGACTCGCCGTGAGTGCGATGGGGCTGATGCGAATGTCTCCGTCGGTCCGGAACTCGATCACATTCAGACCGCCATGCGCAGCCGCCATCTGATCCTGCGAGCCAACCGCTTCCTGCAACACATCCTGTTCGATCCGAATTGCTTCGCGCGCGAGCCAGTCCCGCGTCACATGCGAACCTTGCAACGCCTTCAGAGCATGCAGCAGGCCCACGACAAAGGAACTACTCGAGCCAAGTCCTGCCCGAGCGGGAAGGTCTGCGTCGCAATGAATCTCAAGCCCATGCCGCACCCCGACCTCTTGAATCGCCGCCCGTACCGCCGGATGCTCGATGTCTGAGAGCACCCGCGCGTTCTCAATCTTGGAATAGGCGATCCGATATCGATGCTCGAAAAACGGCGGAAGTTCTCGGCAAGTGATGTACGTGTACTTGTCGATCGAGGTCGACAGAACCGCTCCCCCGTGTTGGCGATACCAGGCGGGATAATCAGTACCTCCACCGAAGAAGGAGACCCGGAACGGGGTTCGACTGATGATCACTTCATGCCTCCGCAGGATAAAACAGTGGAAGCTCGGTCCTTGCTTCGAGCCAGGC
>CAYMEB010000394.1:0-3637 GCA_964389095.1 uncultured Hyphomicrobiaceae bacterium | reverse complement strand
CCGCGACATGCACGGCGGCAACGGCATCCAGGTCGAGTACCATGTGATGCGCCATGCCGCGAACCTGGAGACGGTGAACACCTACGAGGGCACGCACGATGTGCACGCGCTGATCCTCGGCCGTGCCATCACGGGCATCCAGGCGTTTTTCTGAGGCCGTCGGGCGGCGCTACCTGCGCACGGCGAGGCTGACCCCGGCGATGATGAAGACGAAGCCGACGAGGTGATAGAGCCTCAACGGCTCGCCGAGCACCAGCGTGCCGAGTACGGTATTGAAGATCGGGATGACGTGCAGGAACGATCCCGCGCGGCCCGGCCCGATCAGCGCCACGCCGCGCGCCCAGCAGAAATAGGCCAGCATGGAGCTGATCAGTCCCGAGTAGAGGATCGCGATCGCCGAGACCGCGCTCACGGGCATGCTGTGGCCCGAGGCATGTTCCCAGGCGGCGAAGGGAATGTTGGTCACGGCCGATACGACCGCCAGCACGAACAGGAAACTCTCCAGGCGGATCTTGGGGATGAGCCGCTGGCAGGCCGAGTAGATCGCCCACAGCACCATGTTGCCCAGGATGATCAGATCGCCGTAGTTGAACGAGAACGCACCCAGCCGCCTCGTGTCGAGCTGGCTGATGATCGCCAGGATGCCGAGCAGGGAGACGGCGATGCCCGCGATCTGCCCGGGCTCGATCCGGTCGCCGAACAGCAGGTAGCTGGCGGCGACGATGAACACCGGTGCCACCGAGTTCATCACGCCCATGTTGATGACGCCGGTGTACTGCAGGCCGACGAACTGCAGTGTCCCGAAGATGCCGCCGCCGATCACGCCGAGGAACGTCAGCAACCCAGCGCGAGATCGAATCGCTGGCCAGTCTTCCCGCAAGGTTCGGTACGAGACGGCCGCGATCACGATCCCGACCAGGGCCCACCGCAACGCATTGAGGCTGGCCGGCGGCACGACCCCTGCGATCATGCGGGCGAGCAGATGGTTTCCGGCCCAGCTTGCCGCCGAAATCAGCAGGAACGCGGCCGCAAGCCGCATCGCCGCCTGTCCCCCTGCTGCTGCAACCTGCCTTGTCTGATCCACCGCGCTCTCCCGGTCCAGGCCGACACTGCCGTACGCGGGAAGACCGTCGCGTGGCAGCGTCCAAGACGCGGGGCAGCTGTTCGCGCCGCGCCCGTGCTCCCGTAAGGCACCGCGATGCATCCTCCGCCAGGGTGGCTTCCCCCACTGGATCGCCGCCTGCAGCCCACTTATAAGGTCGGCCGAAGCGCTCCCCAGTGCGATCGACAAGCAGTCCGAGATCCCAATGGCCGGCCATTCGCAGTTCAAGAACATCATGCATCGCAAGGGCAAGCAGGATGCCCAGCGATCACGACTGTTCGCCAAGTTCGCCCGAGAGATCACCGTTGCCGCCAAGACCGGCGTCCCGGACCCGGACATGAATCCGCGCCTGCGCCTGGCCATCCAGAACGCCCGCGCCGAGAACATGCCCAAGGACAACATCGAGCGGGCGATCAAGAAGGCACAGGGCAACGACGGGGAGAATTTCGATTCGGTCCGTTACGAAGGCTACGGCCCCGGTGGCGTCGCCATCATCGTCGAGACGCTCACGGACAACCGCAACCGTACGGGCGGCGAGGTCCGGGCCGCGTTTACCAAACACAACGGCAATCTCGGGGCGACCGGAGCCGTCAGCCATGGCTTCGCGCACGTCGGTGAGATCCTGTATCCGCTGGCGGCCGGCACCGCCGATCAGATGCTCGAGGCGGCCATCGAAGCGGGGGCCGACGATGTCGCCTCCGACGCGGAAAATCATACCATCACGACTCCGTTCGACACCCTGGGCACGGTCGCGGGAGCACTCGAGGCCAAGCTCGGCCCGGCCGCCTCGGTGAAGGCCGTCTGGAAGCCCAATCTGACGGCGGCCGTCGATGCGGAGAAGGCCGAGACGATCATGAAGCTTCTGAACGCCCTCGAGGATCTGGACGACGTGCAGAACGTCTTCTCGAACATCGAGGTGGACGAGGCGACCCTCAAGTCGCTCTCCGGCTGAAGATTTCGCCCCGATGTTGCACTGCGGGCGTGCGGGGGCTATCAGAGCGGCCAACCATCCCTCACACCGCGAGAGGACCCCATGCAGGTCGACGAGGCCACCGTCCGGCGCATCGCGCGCCTGGCGCGAATAAAGATCACCGATGCCGAAGCGAAGTCGCTGCAAGGCGAGCTGTCGGGCATCCTGGATTGGGTCGCCCAGCTCGACGAAGTGAAGGTGGACGGCGTGGAGCCGCTCACCAGCGTGGTCGCCATGAAGCTGCGCCAGCGCACGGACGACGTGACCGACGGCTCCATCGCCGCCGACGTGACCCGTAACGCACCCTCGACCGAAGACAATTTCTACGTCGTACCGAAGGTGATCGAGTGATGGCGGCCTCGGACCTGACTAAGCTCACTCTCGCCGAGGCGCGCGACGGGCTGAAGAAGAAGGCATTCAGCTCCACCGAGCTGACCAAGGCTTTCCTCGCCGCCATCGAGAAGGCGAACCCGGCGCTGAACGCCTACGTGCTGGCGACGCCCGACCAGGCGCTCGCGATGGCGCAGATCGCGGACAACCACCTCGCGCGCGGCGGCGCCCGCCCGCTCGAGGGACTGCCGCTCGGCATCAAGGACCTGTTCTGCACCAAGGGCGTGCGCACCACGGCCTGCTCGAAGATCCTCGACGATTTCAAGCCGACCTACGAATCGACCGTCACCCAGAACCTGTGGGCCGCCGGCGCCGTCATGCTGGGCAAGCTCAACAACGACGAGTTCGCGATGGGCTCGTCGAACGAGACGAGCTGTTTCGGTCCGGCCGTGAACCCCTGGCGGCGCAGCCGCGGCGGCAAGCCGGACAACGCTAAGCTGGTTCCTGGCGGATCGTCGGGCGGGTCATCGTCTGCCGTCGCGGCGAACCTTTGCCTGGCGGCCACCGCGACGGATACCGGCGGCTCGATCCGCCAGCCCGCGGCGTTGACCGGTACCGTCGGTATCAAGCCGACCTACGGGCGTTGCTCGCGCTGGGGCATCGTCGCGTTCGCCTCCTCCCTCGACCAGGCGGGACCTATCGCGCGCACGACGCGCGATGCGGCGATCATGCTGCGCCACATGGCGAGCTTGGATCCCAAGGACTCCACCAGTGTCGACACGCCCGTGCCAGACTATGAGGCCGATCTCGGCAAGGGCGTGAAGGGGCTGCGCATCGGCGTGCCTAAAGAGTACCGCGTCGACGGCATGTCCAAGGAGATCGACGAGATCTGGCAGAAGGGCATCGCCTGGCTGAAGGCCGCCGGAGCCACAATTCACGACATTTCCCTGCCCCACACCAAGTACGCGTTGCCTGCCTACTACATCGTGGCGCCGGCGGAGTGCTCGTCGAACCTCGCCCGCTACGACGGCGTCCGCTACGGTCTGCGCGTGCCCGGCAAGGACGTGATCGACACCTACGAGCGCACGCGGGCGGAGGGCTTCGGCAAGGAAGTGAAGCGCCGCATCCTGATCGGCACCTACGTGCTCTCGGCCGGCTACTACGACGCCTACTATCTCAAGGCTCAGAAGGTCCGGACGCTCATCAACCGCGATTTCGACGAGGCCTCGAGCAAC
>CAYMEB010000393.1:0-3642 GCA_964389095.1 uncultured Hyphomicrobiaceae bacterium | reverse complement strand
CGCCCTGAAACACAAGGCCTTGGCTTGGGGAAACCGTAGGATGCGTATCGTTCGCCTTATGATGGGGTCACTGGTTTCTTGCTGGTTGACCCTGGCAGCCGTGCACGCTGGCAGCCAAGTGCCGTCGGCGCAGCAACTGGAAGTGCTCCGGTCGCTAAATCCGGCAGATCGCCAGCAACTGATGGAGCAACTGTCTGGCAGCGACGTTCAAGACGATTCGTCCTCGAAAGCTTCTGCACCAGTTGCCGGCGACAATCGGTCGTCCCGTGGGGCCGAGGACGCCAAAACAAGTCAAAAAGACGATCGCTTGGCGGCGGGTGACGCGGTCCTCATCACCATCGACTACATCAAAGATAGCCCGGCTAGAACGCAGTTTGTCGGCGAGGGAGTACCGCCCATTTTCGTGCCGGGTGAATCAGCTCCTGTTTACTCTGCGGATGAACGGCAGCAACTAGGCAAGGTTATCGAGGTCGTGCGCGAGAGAAATCCCTACGTGCTCGATAGAGATGGTGTTTTGCAACTACCGGGGTTGCGTCCGATCGGGTTGGCCGGATTGACGGACCTGGAAGCTACGGCACGTCTAAGAGCGGAGCCGGCCCTGGTAAAGCTGAAGGTTGAAGTCAGGCGGTTACCACTAGAGCGCACAGGGTCCGAGGCACTCAAACCTTTTGGTTACGATATTTTTACGCAGCAGGTGTCGACCTTTGCGCCTGGCGTCGACATACCCGTCCCCTCCAGCTACGTGGTCGGCGCTGGCGATCAGCTCAACGTACAACTCTACGGAGCCCAGAATCGCTCGCTGCGGCTGACCGTTGGACGCGACGGGCGCTTGAGCTTTCCTGAGTTGGGTCCGATCGACGTCGCAGGGAAGACTTTCGCAATGGTCGCGGGGGAGATCGAGTCCCGCGTTGTGCGTCAAATGATTGGTACGCAAGCCAGCGTTGGCATGGGTAGTCCTCGTTCGATCCAGATTTTTGTAATGGGAGAGGCTAAAAAACCTGGGGCGTATACAGTCAGCGGACTAGCGACGATCACTGGTGCTCTTTATGCCTCGGGTGGAATCAATGCGAGCGGATCGCTACGCGACGTCCAGCTCAAAAGGCGTGGTGGGACGATCCGTCGCCTCGATCTGTACGAGTTGTTGCTGCGCGGTGATACCAGCGGCGACGTCTCGCTGTTGCCGGGGGACGTCATTTTCGTCCCTCCGGTGGGTACAACCGCAGCGGTTAGCGGAGAGGTCAAACGTCCGGGAATTTACGAACTGAAGAGTGGTTCCACGCTCGCAGGCCTGATTGATCTTGCCGGTGGACTTACTCCCGAGGCAGACGGATCAAAGGTATCCGTTGTCCGTAATTCATCTGATCGTCGCCGAGTTGCCTTCAGCTTGTCATTGGACAATGACGCGATGCGGCGCGCCTCCCTCGCCAACGGTGATGTAGTCAGAGTTTCGCGCTTGAGGCCAACAATAGACTCTGGGGTGACGCTCGAAGGGCATGTGTTCCGGCCCGGCGTCGTCGCTTGGCGGGAAGGCATGAGGATTTCCGACCTGATTCCCTCTCTCGATGAGTTGATGCCGAACGCTGATGTGGGCTACGTGCTCGTGCGAAGAGAACTGCCGGCGACTAAAAAGCTCGCCGTGTTGTCAGCGGACCTTGCAGCTGCAATCAAAGAGCCTGGATCAACACATGACTTGTTATTGTCTCCCCGTGACCGCGTCATGGTCTTTGACTTTCAAGCGGGACGGCGACTTCTGATCGACCCCTTGCTACAAGAGCTACATAGTCAGTCGACTCTCGATCAGCCTACAACAATTGTATCTATCGGCGGGCGTGTCAAAGCGCCTGGTGATTACCCTCTAGAACCTGAAATGCGCATTAGCGATTTGTTGCGGGCAGGAGGCAGTCTCGACCCCTCTGCTTATTCGGGGACCGCGGAGCTGTTGAGGTTCAACCGAGGCGACACCGAGCGCCAGGGGGAGCTACTTCAAATTGATCTCGCAGCTTTGTTGCGCGGCGATGTGTCTGCCGATTTAACTTTGAAGCCCTTTGACACGTTGACGATCAAGGAACTACCTGAGTGGGGTACCCGAGACACAGTGGTGTTGAGGGGCGAGGTACGATTTCCCGGTAACTACCCAATTCGACGCGGTGAAACTCTGCGATCGGTTTTGGAGCGCGCAGGCGGGTTGACCGGTCTCGCTTTCATTCGGGGTGCCGTCTTCACTCGCGACGAGATTCGTCAGCGTCAAGTTCAGCAGGCGCGGGATTTAACGGATCGTATGCGGCGCGATTTGGCCACGACCGCCATTCAGATGAGTCAAGCCACTCAAGTCGGTGATACCAACCAATCCGTGGTCGCGGCGATGTCCTTGATTAGCCAGTTGGAGGATTCCCGTCCCGTGGGACGTATGGTCATCGATTTGGATGGCGTTTTGGCGAAGCAGGTTGGATCTCGCGACGATATCATTCTGCGTGATGGGGACGAGCTCTTGATCCCCAAGATCAAACAGGAAGTGACCGTTATTGGCGAAGTACAGAACTCGACCTCGCATTTGTATCGATCAGGTCTTTCGAGAGACGACTACTTGTCACTCAGTGGGGGCGCTACGAGGCGTGCGGATGTGAAGCGGATTTATGTGGTTCGCGCTGATGGCCGCGTTGTAGCGGATAACGGTGGCTGGCTCAGCGGTCAGAGTTCAGCCGGCATACAGCCTGGCGATACTATCGTCGTGCCGCTCGATGTGGAGCGCCTGCCGCCTCTGCCGCTGTGGCAGACGGTGACCGGGATTCTGTACAACTCCGCCGTCGCCTTGGCGGCGATCAATTCGCTCTGACAGCACTCGACGCCGGTAGTCACGCATGAACGAAACCGAAGGTAATGCGCTCCCGACTTCGCTGGCTGGTCTGATTTTGCTGCTTTGGCGCGAGAAAATTACGGTGATGCTTATCGTGGTACTCACCTCGCTTGTTGGCGTGACGTACGCGTTGTTGGCGACGCCCGTGTACAAAGCTGAAGTGGTCATGACCCCAGCTGGACAGCGGCAGCAGTCCGGCAACCTAGCGCAATTGGGCAGCCTCGCGGCGCTCGCTGGGGTAAATATCGGATCCGGAGGTAACAGCGCGGCCGCGCTGGCCGTCCTGAAATCCCGCGAGTTCGCGGAGCAATTCATTCGCGAAATGAAGCTCGAACGAATTTTGATTGAAGATTTCGATGAACCAGACAGTAAACGCGACATTCGTGATGCGATCAGGCGCTTTGTTCTCGAAGTCAGAATAGTTTCTGAGGATAAGAAGGCCGGCGTAGTGACTCTGGCAATTTTTTGGGAGAACCCCGAAGTTGCGGCCGAGTGGGCGAACGCCTACGTGGAAATGCTAAACCGCCGACTGCGCGATGAGGCTCTTAATGAATCGGAGCGAAATGTCAAGTTTCTGGGTCAGCAAATGGCTGCGAACCAAGTAGTCTCGATGCAGCAGTCACTCGGGCGGATATTGGAAGCCGAGATGCAAAACTACATGCTTGCGAAGGGCGAGGCCGAATACGCGTACCGAATCGTAGACAAGGCAGCTGCACCGAAATTGCGTGAGTCCCCCAAGCGGACGCTGATAGTACTGTTTTCGGCTGTGTTTGGCGGTGTGCTGTCGG
>CAYMEB010000392.1:0-3660 GCA_964389095.1 uncultured Hyphomicrobiaceae bacterium | reverse complement strand
AGGTGTGGTTGACGTTGATCTTGACGATGCCCTTCGCGACCACATCGAAAAGGTCGTTGGCGGTCTCGAGCAGGTCGGCACGGGTGGCCGTGTAGGAGCCGAGCGTCGGGCGCGTCATGTAGAGCGAGCCCTTGGCGGCGAGGATGCCGGCATTGAAGGCCTCGATCGCACCGGAGGCATTGCCGAACGAGACGAACAGCCCGAGCGGCTTGATGCAATCGAGCGAGGCGGGGAACGTGTCCTTGCCGATGGAGTCGTAGACGACGTCACACAGCTTTCCGCCTGTGATCGCCTTCACGCGCTCGACGAAGTTCTCGCTCTTGTAGTCGATGCAGTGGTGCGCGCCATGGGCCAGCGCAAGCTTGCATTTCTCCGGACCGCCGGCCGTTCCGATGAACGTGGCTCCCAGATGCTTGACCCACTGCGCCGCAATGAGGCCCACGCCGCCGGCTGCGGCGTGCCAGAGCAAGGTCGTGCCCGGTCCGACCTTGTAGGTCTTGCGGATGAGGTAACGGACGGTCATGCCCTGCAACATCATGGCGGCGGCCGTCTTATAGTCGATGGCGTCGGGGATCTTGACCATGCGGTCGGCAGGGGCGAGGCGCTCAGAGGCATAGCCGCCGATCGGGCCGGCGTAGGCGACGCGATCACCCACCTTGAGATCGGTAACGCCTTCGCCCACCGCAATGATCTCGCCAGCGCCTTCGCTGCCGGGCGTGAACGGCATCTGCTGGGGGTAGAGGCCCGAGCGGTGATAGACATCGATGAAATTCACGCCGACGGCGTGCTGGCGCAGCTTGACCTGGCCCTTGCCTGGCGCGCCGACGGTCACTTCCTCGTATTTCATAGCGTCGGCGCCGCCGTGGGCCTGGATGCGGATTGCGTAAGCCATCTGATGAACCTCGTGGAAGGCGTTGTTTCGAGGGAAGTTCGGCCGCGGCGGATTGGACCGGGCAGTGTCGATCGGGAGCGAATCCCGCTAGCAGCAATAAGACAGTCGGCGTCCAAGTGGACGCCATCGCCACATCGCCGCCATGGCCGGCATTTATCGGCTGCGGCGTCGGGTCACAAGGGGTTCGAATGTTCCGTCTTCGCATGGCCGCCCGTCTCACGGCGACGGCTCCGCTCGCGCTGGCGGGCATTCTATTGTCCGCCTGCAGCGGAAGCATCGACACGGGCCCGGCGCCCCGGGCGGACCTCGGCTGCGTCGACGACAGCAAGCAGTGCATCGAACAGCGCCAGGGTGCGCTCAGGGCTCTGCAGGCGGATCGAACGCGCAAATGGGTGCGCGATCCGGCGACGATCCAGAGCTATGCGACCGGCGTGCGGCTCTACGCCTTCAAGACCGAGAAGCGAAAACTGTCCTGCGAGGAACTGGCGATCGGCCGCCGGGAAGCCGCCAATGGCCCCGCGGCGCTACGCGGGCCGAGCGGGCAGGGCCTCACGCCGTCCCAGATCGCGCGCGGGGTGATCTTCGCGGAGGAGGTCGGCAAGGAGCTCGGTAACGAGTCGAAGCGGCGTTGTGGGGGGTAGGGTGTGACCGCTTCCAGGTACAAACCGCTTAGCTCCGTCACAGGCAGGCCCATACGGCTCTTTCTGCTACCTCATATGCCGCCGCCACGCGGCTCCCGCTGGTCGCGGCGCGAGGACTGTCGACGTTCTCAAGTCCGACGACGTGTCTTGCTGTTGCGGTCTCGGTAGCCGCGCGGACTGATGCCGAAGGCGGCTGCGAACTGGCGGCAGAAGGTCGAGAGATCACCGAAGCCCTGGTCCAGGGCAATGGTGGACACGGGCGCGCTGGTCAGGGTCAGCGCCATCGCCGCGCGGCGCAGCCTCAGATCCAGAACATATCTGTATGGCGTCACCTCGACCTGACGGCGGAATATCCTCAGGAAGTGATACTTGCTGACGCCAGCGGCCTCAGCGAGCGCTTCGAGTTCGAGTTTTTCCGTGGCGTACTGCTCGATGTAAGCCAGCGCACGAAGAACGCGTCCCTCGTCTTTCGGCGAACTCGCTGCGTGCTTCAAGCTCGTCCCGCTCATTCGACCGACAACCGTCTCGACCACTTGCAGGATCGCGATATCCCGCGCCATGGGGTCCCAATCCGGACAGTCGAGCCGGGCCAACGATGCAGTGACCGCGGGCCGCGCGTTCATGACCGGGGCCGGAAACTTGAACGCACTGTTACCCGTGAAGCTAAATGCGACCTCCCCGTAAAGCTCGGGGTCGAGGTGAACGGACACGCAGCGGTCACCGCGCCCGTGTTCGTGGCCGCATTCATAGCAGGCTCCCGCATTGCCAAGCAGAAGCGAACCCGAATGGAGAACGGCGCGCCCGTGGCTGCCCCTGTAGGTGAAGAAGCCTTCGAGGACAGCCGCAATGGTCACCTGCTCGTGACGTTCCTCGAATGGCCTGTCCTCGGGCCCCGCCGTACAGACGAATTCGAGTGCACGCCAACCGCTGCCAGCCGCGACCAAGCGAGCGTCGCGAGGCGGCGTTTCGAGCTCGGGCGAAGTTTCCATCATCAAATCAGTTTAGCAATTTCTCCCAAGTCCCGGTAGCGCGACCACTGTAGTGAGGCTGGCGAACTCTCGGATCGACCGCCATCGAAGGTGCAGACAATGCCGCCAGTGGACCACCTGAAAGCGCTGCGAGCGCTGAACGACCGCTTCATTCATAACTACGTGACCAATGATGTCGCCTCGCACGACGCCATTCTCCATCCAGATTTCGTCTGCGTGAACAGCAACGGTAGCCGCACGAAGCGAGCGGAGTACCTGAAGCGATGGGCGACCGGTTTCGACCCGGAGGTCGTGATCTACTGGGACCTGCGCGACGAGAACACAACTCTGATCGACGATGTCGCGCTGGTGCGCTCGACCAACAAGCACACGATCCGGCGCGACGGGAACGAAACCACCGGGATGACAACGTACACCGACACGTATCTGTACGGCGACGGCAAATGGCTCTGCATCCAGGCGCAACTGACGCCGGTCGCTCACGGCTTCGAGCCGAGCGACGATACGATCGTCAGTGTCTACGTTCGCGGCGTGAAACAGAGTGCGCGTGCATGAGATTGCGGCAGCTCAGCCTCGCAG
This sequence comes from uncultured Hyphomicrobiaceae bacterium, assembly GCA_964389095.1. Lineage (GTDB taxonomy): Bacteria > Pseudomonadota > Alphaproteobacteria > Rhizobiales > Hyphomicrobiaceae > JABFRJ01. The sequence goes on along the minus strand of CAYMEB010000392.1, from coordinate 559 downwards.
TGACGGTTTCGATCGCAACGCTTTCGGCTACCGGTACGAACGGAGCAAGCGCTCAGAGGGAAGGCTGGCGGACTTCGCCATTCCATCGATTGACCGACAGCGGGACAGGCCGGCCCATACCATGTATCTGCCGGTTTGCAGGCCGCGACTTCCGCGTCGGCAATCGCGTGTGCATGCAGACGCCGCACAACGTCGTCGTTCTGGTTCGATACGATCTGGTCGACAACGTCACCAGCTGGGTGCCCACCCAGTCACCGTGCGAAATCTCTTAACCGGGATCGACCGTCGGGGTGACGATCTCAATTGACACCAGCCCCCAAACGGACACGGCGCAACGCCTTCAACCGGCGGCTGGCGGTGCAAATGCAGAAAGGCCGCGCAGGTTACCCTGCGCGGCCTCTTAGTTGGTCGTGTCCGGCTTACCCGCTGCGCGGAGCCGGGCACGAGGCGCGGGCATTACATCATGCCGTCCATGCCGCCCATGCCGCCGCCCATGCCACCGCCGTGGGCATGGCCGCCGGAGCCCTTCTTGGGAGCTTCGGCGATGCCGGCCTCGGTG
>CAYMEB010000391.1:0-3678 GCA_964389095.1 uncultured Hyphomicrobiaceae bacterium | reverse complement strand
TCACCCACCCCCATACACCCACCCCGCCACCGCCCTCACCGCCTCGCGATCCCCCGTCTCCGCCCCAAACCCCTCCGGCTCCGGCGCTACGAACAGCTCGAGGTGCGCGTCGTTGCGCGCCAGCCACCGCTGCCGCAGCGCCGCTAGTGAATACGGGGACTTAGCCCGGCCGACGAGAGGCGTCGCCAGCACCATAAACGAACTTGGGTTCGAGAGCATTATGCTGAGAGCCAGCGCAAATCTGAAGCGCTGGGCATGGAACAAAGCACTGAAGCTCGCGGAGTTAACTTACGTGCGGCGGAAGACACAAGGGCAGGAAATCAGCAGATGGCAACAGTGTAGTGGCAAACTTCATAATCGGTGCCTTGGCCGCCCTCGTTCTCCTGATCAACCTGATGCAGGCATGTGCCTGAGTAGGAAAGGTCGGATCTTCAGACCACCTCCTTTTTTAGGTAAGAGGGACAAGAAACTCAGATGAAACACACTAGCGACCATTCCGAACGTTGAAACGCAACACTTGATAGTCCGCGCCCTGTTCGACAATTGAACAGTCATACTGGCCGATCCCGGGTAACTCTCGCACATCAAGGCTCGTGCTGTATTCCCGTATCAGCAAAAATGAAGGAGTCGGGAGGCGGGTGCCTGCTTCTGACCGGCTAATCAGATATCCGCGATCACGGATATCTACGGATTCAGAAGCCAGCAACCGCGCGCACATCGGCGTATCGGTGACCACGGCTTCACCTGGTCGAAGATTTGCGAACGCGCGCATCGCTGGTGCAAATCGCACCGCCGTCTCAGCAGAAGAAAAGTGCAAGCGAGCATCGATACCGAAAAAGACGAGAGCGGGAGCCAAGATCACGAGAGCGATGTGGGCCAACAAACTCTCGGACCACCGAGGCCATTCAATCGACCAGAGCATAGTAAGTGCACATGGGAAGATGTTCAGCGAGTATCGCAGCATCTCGTACGCCTGAACGTCGCCGTCACAGACTTGATAGACGCTTCGGTAGTGCGCCGAATAGAGCAAGAAATACCCCGCGGCAAGCGAAGCACTGATCCAGTAGACGCTCGAGTATCCGATCCGCTTCGGAAAGAACACCGAAAGGATCGCAAGAATTCCAACACAGCCCCAAAAATCCGGACGCACCAGCGCCTCCAAGAGCCTAGGAGCATTGATATAAAAATTGTCGATGGAAAAGGTCGCGGCGCCAATTGCCCTGCATTCGTTTGCTTCGACACCAGCAACCTTGAAGAAGGTCCAGTAGAAGATCACCCAAGCCAAACTGCAGCTCCCAGCTATCCAGAATGACGGTTGCCTGCGCAACTGCGCCACGGACATCGCCGCAATCGGAAAGGCCGCAATGAGTAAAAGATTCTCACGCTTGACCGCAATCGCAGCCGCCATGAGAAATGGAAGCAAGGTACGAAGCCACAGCCGATCAGTTTGCGGCGATACAAACCCCAAAGCAAACACCCAAACATACGACGCAACGAGCGCTGAGGACAGGGGCTCAGAAAAACCGCTGCTCTGATAGAGGAGGACAGCCGGCGCGCTAAGCCAGATACCAAGAAGCAGGGGCACTGCACGCCGATTCCCCCGCAGACCTATGAGCAAATACGCGAGCAGCAACGAACTTGAGCAACACGCACTAACAAACAACGCGGTGCGTGCGCCACCCCCGAATAGCCAACGAAAGGCAGCAATCAGCAGAGGGAACGCCTCCGAATGACCGCCGTACGTGCCAAAAGCTTCGGGATGAAGCAGGCTGCCAGACAAAATGGACTTGGTCTTGAAGACATCTTGGGACCACGGATAGTCGTGCAGCATGAACTGCGCACAGTCCGAGTACACAAATGCATCTTCATATTCTAGGCCCCAATAAGGGCGCCAAAGAAACAGCCAGATTGATATCAGGATCGAGAGAAATAGCAGAGGCGTCAATAGACGCCACGCCGGGCCGATTCGGGAGCGCTCGACTAGCGCACCATCAGTGGGGGAACCCAACGACGGAATCAGAGGAACGGACGTCATTCACTTTGCGCCAGAAACAGACTCCGGCTCGATTCCATCCGACTCGGAACACAGCCATTCGATCAAAGTGGGGCGCGAAGGCGATCCGCCGCGGCGCCACGAATCGCTCCCCTTGCCATCACCGGCAAAGCCGTCGGACATCGCCGGCTGTGTCTCGGAAGTCTGTTTAGTCTTGCTGTTCACCCAGTACCCGACCCACCACGTGGTCCTCGCGTTCCGAATACCCCAGCCTGCCTGGCTACTCTTCGGACGCGGCATACGGAAACTCCAGCCGGCATCAATCAGCTGCTCTGCCACTCTGGCTTCGTCCGACGGCGCCGCGCCGCCCGACAGCGGGCGAAGCTTCAAGCCTGCGGGCTTGGGAGGAGCAATGGGAATCGCTTCAGTGCCAGCACGCACACCATCGCCTTGCGGGCCGCCCTTTTCCGGCTGTGCTCCCGTAGCCGTGCGGTCCGACCCAGTAGCTGGTCGCCCGCCGGCGCTGGCGGCTCCGCTCCCCAGCGAACTGGCGTCAGGTTTGTAGTCCCCAGGCCCCCGATCGGGCGAAGCAAGAAAATCTATCACGACCGGATAGTGATCGCTCGCATAACCGTCCGGCGGCGGAATCTCCTTCGCACGACGATAGTCCCAGTTCGAAGGTGCATGCAGTGACCCGAGTACAAAGTAGCTGCCGGGCAAACAATCCGCAGCAAGCCCTTTGCTCATCAAGATGTAATCCAAGGGTCTGCCCGTCGCGTGAGTTGCATACGTTGCGAATGGAGCCATGCGGTCCCACCGAAAGTCGTACGCGCTCACAAGCCCCAGATCCCCCGAACGCAGAGCCTTAACGGACATCGCGTTCGGAGTGGCGTTGAAGTCGCCAAGTACCGCCAGGTTCCGTGCAGGATCCTCGCGCAGAAGTTTCGACAAAACGTCGCCCAGCTTTAAGGATTCAAGCTCGCGCTGGTGGACGAAGCCGCCCGCCTTGAAGTGAACAATCGCGAGTGTGAGGGCGTACGCATCGCTCACCTGAACGGTTGCGATCAGCGGCGCTCGCTGAAAGTGATGCGCACTCCGAGGGTCCAGAGGAGCCCACGCCCCACCCAATTGCCCTGCGAGCTCTGGCGTACGACGCACCTCCATATCGTCAAGTGCGTAGTCGGCCCCAGCTAAAACTCGGGCCTCTTTGATTGGGAATCTGGACAGTACTGACTGCTCTACACCCCGGTAGTAGCCTGCGTCGATGCTGGCGGCATACTTATATCCGAGGTCGGCTAGATACCTGTCGCGGAACCATTCCAGGCACTTCTGTGACTCGACCTCCTCAAGGCAAAGAACGTCTGCATCAAGTTTGCGAATTGTTGCTGCAAGCGCCTTCAGTCGACTCTCTGAAGTCTGTTCAGCGGCGTCATCAAACTCCCCCGATAATGTCGGATCGTCGTCTGCATCAAAAAGATTTTCGACGTTATACGTAGCCAGACGAACTGATCCAGTAGATTTTGGCCTCGGCGCTTCGATCCCGTACCAAACACCTGCCGGTCGTCCATCAGGAATGCCGTGCGCATTGCCCACAACACACCAGAATCCGAACGCAATCAGGGATTGCCTGAGGAGGAGCCACAATCGAGTTCCAACAATTTGCATGTTGATCACTTTATACAAAA
>CAYMEB010000390.1:0-3688 GCA_964389095.1 uncultured Hyphomicrobiaceae bacterium | reverse complement strand
ACGACAGCCCGTACGACGCGTACATCAACTACATGAACGTGCTGGACAACCTGCGCAGCCGCGCGGGGGTGTGAGGTTCACGCCGCGTCGCGAGGTCGCTCGTCCGCCAGGGCGAGCGGGATCAGTATGGCGCCGACGGTGAGGAAGCCACCGGACTGCTGGTATCCGTCGAACGCGGCGGCGACGGTCCAGACCAGCAGCGCTCCAAAACTCGCCACAAGCATCGGCTGGTCGCGGAGCCTTGAAAGGACATCGCGGAAGAGTAGGCCGATGAACCCGAGCAGCAGTGCGAGCCCGACGACACCTGTCTCGGTCAGGGCCTGAAGGTAGGTGTTGTGGACCATCCTGACGCGGTGCATGTTGATCTTGGGATTGGTGACCGTCGTTTTCGCCATGATCGAGGGGATGCTCCCGATTCCCAGTCCTGCAATCGGTGACTGCTTCCAGCCGTCGACGGCGACTTTCCACATCGAGAGCCGGACATCCGACGTCATGTGTTCGGAACTTTCCATGACGTGCAGGGCTTTCGACATCTTGCTTTGAAGATGTGAGCCGGCGAACATGACGGCGGCTCCAAGAATGAGTAGGCCGGCGAGACAGCGGAGAACTGCACGCGCGAGCCAGCCGCGACTTGTGATCGCCAGCACGACATTTGCCACCAAGAATTCGACCAACAATCCAACAGTGGAGGCTCGTGTCGCAGACCACGCGAGACCGACCCCAGACAACATGGCTAGAGGTAGAGTCGCCACTGCGACCAGCGGTCTTGCTGAAACTGCGATGATCAGCCAGTAGCTCAGGGCTACCGCGTCCCACAGCCCTGTCTGGGTGGGTGTGGTAAGGCCGGCGCCGGAGGTGAACTTCGACCTTGGCCATCCAAGCCCGACCTGTGTCGCCTGAAGGATCGCCATCACTGCGGATCCCAGCAGGATCGCGCCGACGAGCTGGCGCCAGCTGCTTCGAATCGGCCAAAGTACCGGGATCCAGAGCAGCACGCGGGCCGCCTTGAATTGCTCGATCCCGAATTTGGGGTCCGGAGACCAGATGAGCGAGAACAGGCTCCATGCAATCCAGGCGATCAGGAGCCGAGCCCAGCTGCGGCCAGCAAGCTCGCGCAGGTCTCGGACCAGACGGGGCGATCTCGGGAGCATGCAAGCGATTGCGACGCCAAACCCGACATTGCCGGTCGCGGTGGAGAGCGGCTGCAATGCGATCCCGAATGTGGCCCCCCAAAGATGGAGCCGTTCAAGCCAAGCGTGATTTGGATCCGATCGATCGTTCGGATTGGCGGTGACTCCTTCGACGCACAGCGGGACACCTCTCATTCGAGGAATTTAGCAGGGCTCAGGGGTATGGCGTCCTGAGGCCGTGGTCGTCTTTCAGCGTTTGTCCAGCAGCGCGCCGAGAATCTTTCGATCGACGATGCGGGCGTCGTAACTGCGCTCGACTTCGAGTCTTGCGTGGACGCCCGCCTGCTGCCTCCAGGCAGGCTGCGTGGCGCACCATGCGATCGCTTGAGCAAGTGCCCTCGCGTCACCGACAGGGACCACTCGGCCCGCGGTGTCATTGGCCGTCAGGTGCCCACAACCTGGCGCGTCGGTCGTGATGACCGGCCTTCCCATCGCCATCGCCTCCAGCATGACTTTACTGGTTCCCTCCCGATGGCTTGGGAGCACGAGCACGTTACAAGCCGCGATCGCAGGCCGGACGTCAGGGCATTCCGGGAGGTGCTCCACGGTTCCGTCAGCGAGCAACTGCTCCAGAGTGGCCCGGCCGATCGCCGATGGATTTGCGTCTTCCATGGATCCGAGCCAGGCGAAGGTGGCCGCAGGGTGCGCAGCCTTGACTCGAGCGGCCGCTTCGAAGAACTCGGGGAGTCCTTTCTCGCGAAGTGGGCGCGAGATCATGAGGAAGCGGACTCCGTCGGGCTGGGGAACGGGTGCAAATGCATCAAGGTCGACGCCACTGCCGGCGATCCGGATGACACGGTCCTGATGCTCGGGTTGCAGGGCCCCGCATCGCTTGAGAGCCACAAGATCATGATCGTTTTGCACAAGAATTCGATCGCAAGCAGCAAACGCGCGGCGATACAGACGTGACTTCGCGAGCCGGACGAGGCGCTCCTGGAGTCCTCGGCCGATGAAGCCGTGTCCCAGTCCGGTCACCATGCCGACGACGCTCGCCACGCCAGCGTCACGCGCTGCAACGGTGCCAAAGGCGAGGCACTTTGGGTTGTAGGCAAGGACCGCGTCGACGCGTGAGACGCGAAAGAGGCGTCTCAGGTCCCACTGGTATCGGAGATCGGGCAGAGGATTCACTCCGCCGCCGTTGACACATGCCTCTGCCCACTGGACTCCTGCGGCCTGAAGCGTATCGATCTCAGCGGCTGTGGCCGGCCCAGTGATGGCGATTACCTCATGGCCCCTCTCCCGACAAAGACGGATCAGGCTGCCTCGAAACGCTAGGACCCGTTTTGCGTCTCGTCCGACGAGAGCGATCTTCACAGTGACACCGCCCGTCGTTTCCGCCAGCCGACGAGGAGCACTGTGAATTTCGACTGACAGATCGCCGCATCGGCAGAGCGATGCCGGATCTGATAAGCCTCGGCGAGGGCAAAATTGCCGTCTGCCATCGCGGTGAATCCGCTCATGCGACGGCATGTTACGCCGAGCAGGGCTATTGCTCGTAGAAATTCGCATCGGCATGATTGTTGTGCTACCGTGTGGCGATGCCGGGAAAGCGTTTGCTAAAACTTCCGGGAAAGTCAAAGATCGCCGTTGCGGCGATCGCTGATGCCTGCGTCCTGTCCGGGTCCGTGGTCGGGGCCTTCTACCTGCGACTCGGAACACTGGAGGCGTTCGCAGGCACCCCGGCCTGGCTCACCCTCATCGCCGCGATCGCCGGGCCCCTGTGCCTGTGGAGCACGGGCACCTACCGCGAGATCACGCGGTATGTCGGTCCGGTCTTCGCGCTCCGCGTGGTCAAGGGTTGCCTGCTTCTCACCATCGTGCAGCTCCTGGCCGCCTGGCTGATCTCGCGGGGCGTGCAGGTTCCTCGAACCGAGCCCGCCATCTTCTTCGTGCTGGCCACGCTCATGGTGGGCAGCCTTCGTCTGGGGGCACGGTGGCTCCTGCTGGGCTCGCCCACCTTCACCTCGGACCAGCGGGTAGGCATCTTCGGAGCGGGCGCCGCGGGCGTCGGCCTGCACGCGGCACTCGTGACCGGACGCTCCCACGCGATCGCCGCCTACTTCGACGACAACCCGACCATGGTGGGGCGGCGCATCCGCGGCGTGCCGATCCTGGATCCGGTCGAACTCGAATTGGCTGTGAAGGAACTCGGCATCCGTACGGTGCTGTTGGCGCTGCCCTCCGCGAACCGGCAGCGACGACGTCAGATCGTGGAGCGGCTGGCGGCCATGGATGTGCGGGTGCTCACGGTGCCCACGCTCACCGAGATCGCCGACGGCTCCGCGCGAGTCGATCAGTTGCGTCCGGTGCAGATCGAGGAACTGCTCGGTCGGGCGTCGGTCGCCCCACGGCCCGAACTCACCCAGCGGCTCGTGTCCGGACGCCATGTGCTGGTGACGGGCGCGGGCGGCAGCATCGGCAGCGAGCTCTGCCGAAAGATCCTCGCCAACGCCCCACAGAGTCTTGTCGTGCTCGACGCTTCCGAGCACGCCCTGTAC
>CAYMEB010000389.1:0-3696 GCA_964389095.1 uncultured Hyphomicrobiaceae bacterium | reverse complement strand
TTGGAGAAGTTCATCGAACTCTACGACGTGGAACGCCTCATCCTCGCTGCCACCGTTGCCCAGAGGCATACTCAACGCGCTGGACGCAGAGCCTAGTTTCCCAGCAGCCTTGAAATCCCGTTGCAACCCGGTTTGTGTGCTGCGGAGTGAGCGGGTGCGTGGCGGGCGGGTGGTGCATGCTCAGGTCGAGGTAGGGAGTCTCGACGGTCACTAGGCCACCGGCGCCCGAGCCGATGATGCAGGCCGAGCGGTAGGGGTCCTGGAAGGGCACCTGCAGGCCGGACATCTCCACGGCCTCACTGGCCGCCGCAGCCGCGAACCACGAGTAGCGGTCGGCCATGGTCACGAGCTTATCGCGCTTGAAACCTTTCAAACGCGCCCGATGGTCGAAGTTCTTGATCTGTGCGGCGATCAGGATCTTCAAGTCGTCCAGCGGAAAGCCGCCGAGCTCGCTCACACCAGACTTGCCGGCGCGAATGGAAGACCAGAAGTCGGGCACAGTCGTCCCGATCGGCGTCACGACACCCATTCCGGTGACGACGACGCGGCGCGATCCGCCAGATTGTGTCATGAAATACTCACTACCCATGGTGGATGCGGACCCGCGTCCGCATCGAAGCCGCCCGGCCGAACCGCCGTTCAGGCCTTCGCCGGAGCCGCGGCCATCAGCGCCTTGACCTTGTCCACGACCGAGCCGACGGTCTTGAAGTCGCCGGCTGCCTCGTTGGCATTGTAGGGGATCTCGATCCCGAAGGTGTCCTCGATATCGAACACGATCATCGCCAGATCGAGCGATTCGATCTTGAGGTCGGTCAGCGCCGTCGAGAGCTCGATCTTATCCATCGGCTCCTTCATGTGCTTCTTCAGGATCTCGATGATCTTGGTCGATACGTCGTCCATTGCGATCTCCAAGCAGGCCGCGCCGTCGTTCAGAAGGAATTTGGGGCGCGCGGCCGCGCTGATTGCTAGTCTAACCTGATCAGACCGGCAAGATGTGGCGTCCCATATACGTAAACGACATTCAAGTCCAGCGTGCGGGCGCGCATGAACAGTACTGAACTTGGGCAGTTTGTTGGCAATCAGCTATATGGTTGCTGAGCCGTGACTAACCGATCGGCTGGTCGCCGCCGGAAGCGGCCCGCTCACTCGCGGGCTGTATAGAAGACCTTACGGGGATTGGGATTGCGGCATCTGGCCACCGAACCCAAAACCGTGTTGGATGTAACCCAAGGGCCCGAGCCAGACAGGGCCCGGTCAGGAGGAACGACATGGCCGTCGAAACACCGGCACAGGTGCCGGCGGCAGCGCCGAGGGCCCAGATGCCCTGGCTGGCGCACTATCCGGCGAAAGTGGACTGGCACGCGACGTGGGAGGCCCGCAGCGTCCCGGATCTACTCGATTCAGCCGTGGCCCGCTTCCCCGACCGCCACGCGACCAACTTCCTCGGCCGCACCACCATGTATGCCGATCTGGGTCGGGCGGTCGCCCGCGCCGCAGCCGCCCTCCAGCGCAACGGCGTCAAAACCGGCAGCCGGGTCGGACTGTTCCTGCCCAATTCGCCGACCTTCATCGTGTACTACTTCGCCGCACTCAAGCTCGGCGCCGTAATCGTCAACTACAACCCCCTGTACACCCACGAGGAAGTCGCCAGCCAGGTTCGCGACAGCGGCACCGAACTCATGGTCACGCTCGACCTGAAGCTGCTGTTCGACAAGGTCGAGCGCCTGTTGAGCGACGGTATCCTGCCGCGCGCGCTGGTGGCGTCGTTCCCGGCCCTGTTGCCGGCGGCAAAATCTGTCCTCTTCCGCCTGTTCCGCTCCCGCGAACTGGCCGTGCCGAGCCGCTCCCCTGTCCGCGACCGCATCCTCATTGAAGGCGAGATCGTGACCGAGGATGCCGTCTTCACGCCTGCCAAGATCGATCCCCATGCCGACTTGGCGGTGTTGCAGTACACGGGCGGGACCACTGGCATTCCCAAGGGCGCGATGCTCACGCACGCGAACCTGACGATCAACGTCGCGCAGTCGGCCGCCTGGTCGTCGGAGCTCTTGAAGGCCGGCGAGGAACGCGTGCTGGCGGTGCTGCCGTTCTTTCACGTCTTTGCGATGACCGGCATCATGAACTTCGGCCTCTCGGAAGGCGCCGAGATCGTGATCCTGCCGCGCTTCGTCCTCGACGATACGATCCGCACGATCGCCAAGACGCGTCCCACGGTCATGCCCGGGGTGCCCACGCTCTTCAGCGCCCTCATGAGCCACCCCGAGGCGGGCAAGCTGGACCTGAAGTCCCTCAAGGTCTGCCTCTCCGGCGGCGCACCCCTGCCGATCGAGGTCAAGAAGGGCTTCGAGAAGCTCACCGGCGCGAAACTCGTGGAGGCCTACGGACTATCCGAAACGTCGCCCGGCGCGACCTGCAATCCCCTCGACGGGCGCGCGAAGGTCGGCTCCATCGGACAGCCGCTGCCGGGAACGACCATATCGATCCGCGAAATCGGCAGCCCCGAGAAGGAATTGCAGATCGGACAGACGGGCGAGATCTGCATCTCCGGCCCCCAGGTGATGAAGGGCTATTGGAACCGGCCGGCCGAGACCGCGGAAGCGTTCGTCGGAAGCGCGTTGCGGACCGGCGATGTCGGCTACATGGACGAGGAGGGCTTCGTCTTCATCGTCGACCGCATCAAGGACATGATCATCTGCTCGGGCTTCAAGGTCTTCCCGCGCCATATCGAGGAAAAGATCTACGAGCACCCCGCGGTCGAGGAAGTCACCGTGATCGGCATCAAGGACGCCTATCGCGGCGAGGCTCCCAAGGCGTTCGTAAAGCTCAAGGCCGGTGCCACCGCGAGCGTGGAGGATCTGCGCCGTCACTTGACCGATCGACTGTCCAAGATCGAGATGCCGGCGGAGATCGAATTCCGCGACGTGCTGCCGAAAACCGTCATCGGCAAGCTGTCCAAGAAGGAGCTCAAGGCGGAAGCCGCCGTCGCCGACGCGAAGAAACCCAAGGGCTGACCGACAGATCCGCCTTTTACCACCCGATCACTCCAGGACAATGTCGCTCACCCCTGCGCCGAGAAAACGCCCCTCACGACGCCCGGCTGCCCCGCTGCCGCCGGAGCGCGACAGTTTCACGATCGGGGAGCTGGCCACCGAGTTCGGCATCACCACGCGCGCGATCCGCTTCTACGAGCACCGCGGCCTCATCATCCCGGCGCGCCGCGGCGTGACGCGCGCCTACAGCCGCCGCGACCGTGCGCGGCTGATCCTGATCCTGAGAGGCAAGAATCTGGGCTTCAGCCTGGAGGACATCGCGGAGTTCCTCGCCCTCTACGACGCCGATCCATCCCAGCTCGCCCAGACCAAGCTGCTGCTCGGCAAGGTCGATGAGCACATCAGCGACCTCCAGCGCAAACGCGCGGACATCGAGCGTACACTGCGCGATCTCAAGGAGATCCGCGGCCTGTGCGAGCAACATCTGAGGTCGGCGCGCGAGTGATCGCCGCCTTTCCCGGATCACAGAATGAATTTCGACAGATCGGCGTTCCGCGCCAGATCGCCCACCCGCATGCGCACGTAGTCGCCGTCGACCACGAGGGTCTGATCCGGCTTGTCGGAAGCCTCGAACGAAATCTCGTCGAGGACGCGCTCCATGACCGTCTGCAGCCGGCGCGCGCCGATGTTCTCGACCGTGGAATTG
>CAYMEB010000388.1:0-3702 GCA_964389095.1 uncultured Hyphomicrobiaceae bacterium | reverse complement strand
GGATAGAGCGTCTTGAGCCATCCGAACAGGCTCGCGTCCTGCGCGGCTGGGACCGCCCGCGTCAACGTCTGGAAGAGATGATGATGCGTGTTGACGAGGCCAGGCAGAACCACGCAGCCGCGCGCGTCGATCACCTCGTCGGCGGCGGAAGGCAAGGCCTCCGCCGGGCCGATGGCAGTGACGACCCCATCCCGAGCCAGGAGCGACGCCTCCGCGATCTCTCGGCGCGCTCCGTCCATCGTCACGAGGACGTGCGCATCGCGGATCAGAAGAGTACCCATGATCGCAGCCGCGTCCGGCTATTCCGCCGCCGCTTTGAGATCTGGAACGATCGGCAGCGCGGTCCCGATCATGCAATCCCGGGTGACGATTGCGGCGAGCCGTTCCTCGGACCAGCCCTCGGTATCGCGCGGACGCCGCGGCAACACGATGTAGCGCAGGTCCGCAGTCGAATCGTGGACGCGAACCTCGACATCCTTGGGGAGCGTCACGCCGAACTCGAGCAGAACGCTGCGCGGATCCACGACGGTACGCGAGCGGTACGACATGCTCTTGTACCAAGCCGGCGGAATGCCGAGCAGCATCTTCGGATAGCAGGAGCACAACGTGCAGACGACGACGTTGTGAACCTTGGGCGTATTCTCCACGACCTTGAACTCGGCCACATGCCCGATGTCGATGCCGATCTCCATCAGCGCGGCGCGGCAATCAGCCAGCAAGCGCGCCTTGAATCCGTCGTCGAGCCAGGCGCGCGCAATGACCCTGGCACCCAGCGCGGGCGAGCGGCTGTCCATGAGATCGATCTGCGCAGCGATCTCCGCTTCACTGAGGACGCCCTTGGCCACCATCACCCGGCGCAGCGCCGCCTCGAGGATCTCGTATGACCCCATCGGACCGGCATCGTGATCCCGTTGTGCCGGATGGGGTCCGGCATGGGGATGCCCATGATCGTGGTCGTGGTCGTGGTCGTGACCGTGATCATGACCGTGACCGTGGTCGTGCGAGTGACTACCGTGCGTCATGATCCAGCCTTTCGCTTTCGCGTCCCGGCACTGCGCGAGCGCGAGGCGGCAGCGGGCGCCGGCGACAGCCACGGCTCGTAGATGTCGGCTTCGAGCGTGTCGGCCGAGTTGCCGCCGTAGCCCGGCCACAGCTCCTGCTGCCTGAAGCGGACTTTGTAGAGCGTGAGGACGGGGAGACCAGGCTTGTGATAGGCGAGGCGTTCGGGATCGCGGAAACGCCCGAGGATCTCCACCACCACGCCCTCGCGACCGCGCAGATACCAGGGCGTGCGACAGTGGCCCTGGACGGGACGCGCATCGATCAGGACCTTGTCGCCGGGCGAAAACAAGGCCCGTGGCGCATCTTGTCGAGCCATCGTGTTCACCAGGGAATCTCGCTGCGGTCGACCTCGCGCCCCGTCGCGGCGACCTCGTCGGCGACCGCCTGCATCGCGGCTTCCACCTCGGCCCGGCTCAGCACCTCCTGCTCGACGAGCAGGTTTCGCATCGCCCGTACCCATTTTTCATAGTACGTGGTGCGGTCGTAGCACTGCTGCCCGTAATCCTCGATCACACGGCGCATGGCGTCCACCTTGAAGGTGCCGCGGGACGGCGCGTACAGCAGGATCATCATCGCGTCGACGCGCTTCTCCCACAGCGCCAGGTCGTGTTCAGTCCGGTCGATCGCCCCGAAATCGAGCCCCCCGACATCGTGGACCGCCCGGCCGCCGGCCGCTTCCCGTTCGTGTGTGATGCGATCAGGTCCGCTCATCGGCTGTTCCGAACAAAGTGGAAGATGCCGTCATGATGCGTCGACCCGCGCGGAATGTGAAGTGCGGGCGGGCGGGCGCCGGGGACAAGGGCTCAGGGTCGGGAGGATCGATACCCCAAGTTCCTTCATGTGGCGGCCGCTACCGCCGGCGCCCCACTTCGATCGGGGGAGCCCATCTCGCAAGACCCTTCCAAATCTCGTAGAATTATTCTAAACAAGTCCGCCATATCCGCCGCCACCGCGGCGATCCGAACAGCGCGAGAGCGATCCGATGTTCATCCAGACCGAGCCTACGCCCAATCCGGCGACCTTGAAGTTCCTCCCCGGCAGGGCCGTTCTGCCCGGCAGCACCGCGGACTTCCGCGATCCCGCCGAAGCGACAACCTCGCCCCTGGCCAAGCGCATCTTCGAGGTCGAGGGTGTGCGCGGCGTATTCCTGGGCTCCGACTTCATCTCGGTGACCAAGGGCGAGGCCGAATGGCAGCACATCAAGCCCGCCATCCTCGGCGCGATCATGGATCACTACCTCTCCGGCGCCCCCGTGACCGATGACAGCGACGAGGAGGAAGCCGACTTCGGCACCGACTACGACGCCAAGGACGAGGACACGGTTCGGACGATCAAGGAACTGCTCGAGACCCGCGTTCGCCCCGCCGTCGCCCACGACGGCGGCGACATCGTGTTCCGCGGATTCCGCGACGGCGTCGTCATGCTCCACATGCGCGGCGCCTGCTCGGGCTGTCCGTCCTCGACCGCGACCCTGCGCGGCGGCATCGAGAACCTGCTGCGCCATTTCTGTCCCGACGTCCAAGAGGTCCGCGCGGTCTGATCGACGATCTGGGCATGCGCCGGCGAGGGGCCGACGATGACCGTACTCGCTTTCGACACGTGCTTCGCGTCGCTGTCGGTCAGCGTCCTGCGATCCGATGATGCCGGAGATGATGCTGCCGCATCCATGATCGAGGCGCGCCAAACGGGGCACGCCGAGCGGCTGGTGCCGGCAATTCGCGAAGTGCTCGCACAGGCCGGAACCGATCTGCGCCAGATCCGGCGGATTGCGGTGACTCTCGGACCTGGGAGTTTCACGGGTGTCCGCGTCGGCGTCGCCTGCGCGCGCGCACTCTCTCTGACGCTGTCGGTTCCCGTCGTCGGCACTACCAGCCTCCACGTCGCCGCCATGACGGCTGCAGCCACTGCGCCCGAAGCCGCGTCGGCTGATCTGCTCATCGTCGCGATGGATGCCCGGAAAGATGCCGTGTACGTGCAGCGCTTTCGCTCGCATGGAACGCAGCCCGATGGCCACGCGGACTTGATGCCACTGGACCGATTGATAGCCAGCGCAACCGGCTGCAACGCCTTGATCGTGGGAAGTGCGGCACCGCTGGTCGCGCGCGCCGGCGCGGGACTGCGCACCATGCTCGGCGAGCTAGTTCCCGACGCCCGCCATCTCGCGACGATCGCCGCCACTCTGCCCGTGCTCGATCCGGTTGCCCCGATGTATCTGCGCGCAGCCGATGCCCGGCTGCCCGGCGGTGGCTTGCCCTCCGGCGGCCCATGAGCCGCGAGCACCGCCCCCTCGAACCATCGATCCAGGTCCCGGGTCCCGAAGCCGCGGGCTCCCTCGCGAACCTGCATGCCCGCTGCTTTGCGGATCCTTGGAGCGCGGGCGACGTGGCGCGCCTGCTGGCTGCCTCGACGACGCTGGCGCTGACCGCTCACGGAAAAGGCATTGATGCACCCATCGGGCTGCTCCTGCTGCAATGCGTGCAGGACGAGGCCGAGGTGCTCTCGCTGGCAGTCGATCCTCGCTGGCGGCGCAGCGGACTGGGTACAATGCTTCTGACCCGCGGTCTCGATCGCCTGAGATCGCGCCAGGTTAACCGGCTGCGGCTCGAAGTGGCCGACGACAACCCGTCTTCGCTCGCGCTC
>CAYMEB010000387.1:1134-3707 GCA_964389095.1 uncultured Hyphomicrobiaceae bacterium | reverse complement strand
CTGAAAAAATCAACCTCACGGTGCTGCAGAAAAGCCGCGAAAGTCTTGAGGGGGATGTCTCGTCGCTCATTGACCCCCACCAGACCGAGTTGATCAGGGTGGAACCCACCCCGCCACACCAACCCCACCCTGAGGCTCGTTCGGCGACCTGGTTTTCCACGCCAATAAAAAGCCTTTTTTTGATCCGCACTGAGGTAGGGGGTCTTACCGGGTACGGTGGCCAAAGTTGTCTTGAAAGCAAACGGCAAACTCATCAGCGGACAGAAGACATCGAATTCCGGAGGAGGGTCGCCATGCGCGATGATGGTGACGTTTTGCGCCAGCGTCCCCATTACGGTAGCAAGTGGTCTGTGTACTTCAAAGAATACTTCGAAACCCAGGTGTTCAACCATCGGTACATAGCGAGCAAACTGGATTGAGTCCCCAAGACCCTGCTCGCCTTGAATCAGAATTTTTCGTCCCGCGACGACTTTTTGTCCGCGCCAAGCGCGGTCGGAGCTCGCCAGATAATTTCCGGTCATATCCTGTTTACTTAAACGAGATTCGTATGACTCAAAGCCCTCCAAAAACCGACCGACCCCCAGAAGTACATGTGATTTATTCCAGTAGGCGTCGATATATCCGGGATCAATTTTGTTGGCCAAGTCGTAGCTCGCAAGCGCGTCATCGATACGCTTCAGCTCATGAAAGGTCACGCCACGGTTCGAAAACGCTTCCGCGTAGTTCGGGCTAATGCAGATCGCTTGGCTGTAACTTTCGAGAGCCTCAGTGAAACGTTGCAAGTTGTGCAGTGTCCAGCCCCGATTATAGAAAGCCTTCGCATACGCGGGCTGCAGTTTAATCGCCTCGTCGTAGCTCGCCAGCGCGTCATCGAAGCGCTGTAAACTGTGAAGGGCCCAACCGCGATTGATGTGCGCCTCTGCCGAATAGGCATTGAGGCGTATTGCCACGTCGCCGCTCACCAATGCGTCTTCAAATAGCTTGAGTTCACAAAGCGTGTTGCAGCGATTTGAAAATGCTTCTGCGAAATCGGGCTTGATGCTGATCGCCTCAACGTAACTCTCGAGGGAATCGTTGAAGCGAGCTAAGCGATGTAGTGCGACGCCTAAGTATAAGTAGGCTTGCGCATTTTCGGGATTGATATTGACGACCTTTCTAAAACACATGAGCGCTTCGTCAAAGCGTCCAGTCTCCGATAACGATTCGCCTTTACTTATCAACGCCTCTGTGAAATCCGGCCTCAGACTGATCGACTGCTCGCAATCCGCGAACGCCTCAGCGAATCTTTTTAGCTGATGTAGCGCCAGTGCGCGATTATGAAGTACATCAGCATTACTACCGTCGATCTCACTAGCTTGGTCGAAAAATACTAATGCAGCCGCGCTATCTCCTATTTGAAAAATCGCGGTTCCAAGTAATTGCAAAGCATCAAAGTTTCTTGGTTCAAACTGTAGTGCCTGTCTGTAAAACGATGCGGCGCCTTCCAGGTTGCCATCGAGGTGCAGATGGAACCCCTCCTGAATCAACTCCGCACATATGCTCTCTCTAGTCACAGTGAGCGCAACAGGTCTTGGGTCTGAACACGGGTTTTGTCCCACGACAGCGATAGGATTCGTACTTTTTTCACAGTGGTCTTATTAGCACTCGCAGGGGTCTTAATTAGCAATCGCGTAGCCTGTGCCGATCAAGTCTTGACCAACTGTTCAAGCTCTTCACTGACCCTGTGGAGCACCGGACCCCAATCCCTTGACTCGTCTTGACGGAAGAGGCGCAAACTCGGATACCAAGGCGAGTCCTCGCGATCCTCCAGCCAACGCCAGCAGGTGTTGTACCGGTTCAACAGCCAAACCGGTTTACCAAGTGCCCCAGCCAGATGCGCCGTCGAGGTATCTACCGCGATCACAAGGTCGAGCGTCTCGATCAGGGCCGCCGTATCCGAAAAGTCATGCAACTCTTCGGTGTAGTTGAAAAAGTTGCCCTCGGGCCAGAATTCATGCTCCCGCCCCCTGATCTCCGACTCCGCAGGATCACCCTTCTGTAGACTGAAAAAATCAACCTCACGGTGCTGCAGAAAAGCCGCGAAAGTCTTGAGGGGGACATTTCGCTGCTCGTTCACAGCCCAAAGATCGGGTTGATTTGGACGAAAGCCCCCGTTCCAACACAATCCCACTTTGAGACCCTCGCTCCTGCTCAGTTTTTCTCGCCAGCGGACGGTCTTTTCCGGATCGGGAGAAAGGTACGGAATATCGTTGGGTAGTGAACTTAATGTTGAGGCAAAAACGTACGGTAGACTCATTAGTGGGCAATGCGAATCGAACTCGGGAATAGGATCACCCTGCGCGACAATCACGACCGATGGCGACAGAGTCGCCATGATCGACACCAGCGGCCTCTGTACGACAAGCACTACCTTTGCAACAAGGCGCTCAACCATTGGCACGTACCGAGCGAACTGAATTGAGTCTCCGAGCCCTTGCTCGCACTGAATTAAAATACATCGGTCGTCAGCGTCGATCTGGCCACGCCAAGGCAGCTGCGGAGGTCCTGTAGCCCTCCTTTGATCCTTAGGTAGT
>CAYMEB010000387.1:0-1124 GCA_964389095.1 uncultured Hyphomicrobiaceae bacterium | reverse complement strand
CAGCTGCGGACCGCTGAAATAAAACTTCTTCGACACGTCCCGCTTCAACCGCGATTCGTAGCCCTCCCATCCGCCCACAAAGTCGCCCATCTGCAGCAAAAGATGCGACTTGTTCCAGCGTGCGTCCGCGTAATCAGGCTTGATCTGCAGAGCCCTATCAAAACTCTCCATTGCCAGGTCAAAATGCTTCAGGTCACGTAGTAAATTTCCGCGGTTATTGAAGGCCCCAGGCAATTCAGGATTTATCCGAATGGCTTGATCGTAACTCTGAAGGGCCTCGACATAGCGCTCGAGCTCGTGAAGGATGTTTCCCCGTATCACCATAGCGAGAGCGAAATTCGGCTTTAGCCGGGCGGCTTCATCGCAACTGACCAACGCATCATCGAGGCGCCTCAGTTCTTGGAGCACTATTCCCCGATTCACGAATGCGTCCGCATGATCGGATTTAATCCTGATCACCTCGTCGTAACTCTCCAGCGCCTCGCTAAGGCGCTTCAGTTTTTTCAAAGCATTCCCTCGGTGATAGACCACGTCCGCGATACCCGGCTCGATCCTGATCGCCTCGTCGAAACTCGAAACCGCTTCGTCAAATCGACCGAGGGTATACAACGCAACACCCCTGTTATTGAACACATTCGCGCACCAGCGATTGACTTTGATCGCCTCGTCGTAGAGCGCTAAGGCGGCGCCATGATTTCCCGACTGACCGTGAATCGTCGCTAGAAGTTGCAAGACTTCAAAGTGTTGCGCGTTGATTGACAGTATCCGCTGATAAATAGTGGCGGCATCCTGCAACCGGCCGCTCTGATGTAGGCGGAAACCCTGCTGCAATAAAGCCTCGCATTCCTGATCTTCCATGGTCATCTTTGCTAACCGCCCCGAGAACCGAGGCATTACCGCGGTTAAGGAATAACCCGGTCAAATTTGATCGTCAACCGAGTTGTTGAACGACGCTCCCCGACCCCTCGTGACGCATCGGAGCGGTTAGGGGACTTACGACTAACCCCACGCGGGAGCACCCGAATGAAAATACACGCGGCAAAATGGGGACGCCGAAAGGCGCGCTCCATGCGCCCGATCTCGTCTGGGATCGAGATAAATGGTGGGCGGTACTGGGATCGAAC
>CAYMEB010000386.1:0-3746 GCA_964389095.1 uncultured Hyphomicrobiaceae bacterium | reverse complement strand
GTTCTGAATGGTGCCGGAGAGCTTGGCCGCCGGCACGCCCTGCTCCTCGCCAGCCACGATGAACAGTGCCAGGATAGGCAGAACCGCGCCGTTCATGGTCATCGACACCGACATCTGCGACAGGTCGATGCCGTCGAACAGCGTCCGCATGTCGAGGATCGAGTCGATTGCGACGCCGGCCATTCCGACGTCGCCCCTGACGCGCGGATGATCGCTGTCGTAGCCGCGGTGCGTCGCAAGATCGAAGGCGACCGACAGCCCCTTCTGTCCGGCGGCGATATTGCGGCGATAGAAGGCGTTGGAATCCTCCGCGGTCGAGAATCCGGCGTACTGCCGGATCGTCCACGGCTGCATCACGTACATGGTCGGATAGGGCCCACGCAGGAATGGGGGAATGCCGGGCAATCCGCCGACGAAATCGAGCCCCGCGATGTCTCCGGCCGCATAGGCCGGCTGCACGGTGATGCCTTCCGGCGTCTGAAAGCCCGACCGGCCCAGGCTGGCGGCAGTGTGGGCCGCAGCGGCGGCAGAGCCCGCCCCGCCGGCTAGTGGAACTGTCGTGAAATCAGGAATGCGCGTCATATCGAACCGGCCTCTCGACCACCGCGTCGGAGCGGGGGCACCTGTACCGGAAAGTGTCCCCGCGGGCCGGCCCGGTCAACCCCGACGACGGTTGCAGGACGGAGCGGAGAGCGCCGCCGGCCGCGCCCGGCCCCGTGGGCAGATCCGCCAGTCCATCGGAGGAGGCTGTCACCAGCACCACCGGCACCGGCGGAGCTCGATGACCGGTCAAGCTGGTTGCGGCGGCATGACCAGGCGGCTACACACATTGGCAAAGGCGCATTTGGCAAAGGCACATTCTCAAAGTCATTCGGGTGGTCCTCATGAAGCGCTTGGTATTGTGCTTTGACGGAACCTGGAACGCTGTCGTCAGCCCCAAGACCGTTACCAATGTCGTACGCCTCGCGAACCTCGTGACCGTCAGCGACGATCGCGGCGTGGATCAGATCACCTACTACAATTCAGGTGTCGGCAGCGGCGGACGCCTGGACCGCTTCCTGGGAGGCGCGTTCGGCGCGGGCCTCAAGGCCAACGTGAAGCGCGGCATCGCCTTCCTGGCGCTGAACTACAACGAGGGCGACGAGATCTACCTGTTCGGCTTCTCGCGCGGCGGCTACACGGCCCGCGCCGTGGCCGGCGTGCTCGGAACGGCCGGCATCCCCCTCGACATCAGCGAGACCGAGCGGCACTGGGTGCTCTATCAACAGATCGCCAAGCTCAAGGACCAGCGCGGGCGATATGAACGGGAGTCGCCGAAGCGCGCGCCCTACGACGCTCAGATCAAGGCACTCGAAGCCGAGCTGGACAAGGTCACACGCTACAAGGGATCCGAGTTGCCCATCCGCTGTGTCGGCGTGTGGGACACGGTGGGCGCGTACGGCATACCCTCAGGCTTCGCCAATGGCGTCTTTCCGAGGTTTTTCACTTATTGGACCCGGGGTTTCCGGGACACGCGCATCGGCGAGAAGGTCCAGCTCGGTCTGCATGCGGTGGCCATCGACGAGATGCGAAAGCCCTTCGTTCCGACCTTCTGGACCGTTCGCAAGGACCGCGACCTGCCGAAGGAACAGGAGGTCGAGCAGGTCTGGTTTCCAGGCGTGCATTCCAACATCGGAGGAGGCTACGACAGCACCGGGCTGTCCGACGTCGCTCTCGCCTGGATGATCGCTCGCGTCCAGGAGAAGACCGGCCTGCGCTTCAATGAAGAGGAGGTACTGCGCACCGTCTGGCCCTGCCCGGCGGCCACACTGTATCGCTCCAGCAAAGGTGGACCGTTCACGGCCGCGCGCAAGATCATGCCCGGCGATGTCGACCTCGTGCGCTCCCGGTTCTCGCGTGCCTGGCGCTGGTGGAAGGGCGCCGAAGGCAACGTCCAGATCAGGCGCATCAACGAGAAGCTGCACTGGAGCGTGCCCGAGCGTGCCGCCTTGCCGGCCACACTGGTGGATGGCCTCGGCAAGCGGCCGTACAAGCCGGTCAACCTGTCCAAGCTCACATCGGACGTGGCTGCGCCGACGATGCTGGAGGAACGGCTTATGTCCCGCGGCCGGGACTGGGATGACAACTGTCCCCTCAAGGAGGCCGGCGCCGAATGCGTGTGCGCGAAGCGCGCCGAGAACCCTTCGGGGCCCTCGTCCAATGTCTCGTAAGCGGCAGCCAGCCAGCGAAGTCTGAAAATCGCCGAAGAAGGTAGCGGCAAACGCCCGACGCGGCTTACGGCTTCGCCGGGGCCGGCGATCAAGGCGCCAGCGATCCCGCTCTCACCCCGCCTCCGGTGTGAGCCGGATCGACGCAGCGTCTGTGGACGGCCACGACCGTCCCGGCTCGCCGGGCGCCTCGAGACCGCTCGCGTCGCCGCTGCTGTAAAGGTCGAACATCAGATCGAGCTTGTCGAGCACGGTCGCCAGGAGATCCATCAGCGTTCCCAGCGGGACGTAGCCTGCAACCAGGAAGGCCTCGCCCGGTGCCACCTCACCGGTCGACGAGGCCGCGAGGGCCTTCGCGCCGCGCCGCCGAAGATAGGCATTCATGTCCCGCCCGGACGCGGTATGGGCGGCTTCCTCGTCGAGGACGAGCTCAGATGCATCGGCCAGTGCAGCCGTGCCCGCAAGAAAGAGTTTCATTACGAGATCGAGGCGTGCGTCGTGGCCTTGGGCCTCTTCGGCACGTACACGCGCCTGCCGCAGACGCGCCATGAGGGCCAACTCCCGCTCCCGCAGGTCGGCCACGAACACATGCATTGCCCGGCCGCGCCGTTCCACCGCGCGCCGACCAGCGCCGACCGGCAGCCTGGGCTGCTCACGGCGGGCCCCCGCGATGTCCTCGCAATGGGCCAGCGCCGCGTCCAGATGATCGGCGAGGAGCAGGATGCCGGTGGCCGCCTCCGGCCGAAGGTCAGACAGTGACGTGATCATCGCAATCCTCGCGGAGTTGCCGCGCGCGGACCGGAGTGGCCAGCGCGCGGCGCCGTCGTCACGAGCAACCCGTCGTGGAGCCGCAGGTGTCGCACTTCAGGCATGTGCCGTTCCGCACCAGCGTGAAGTTGTGGCACTCGGGGCAAGCCTCTCCGACGTAGCCCTTCATGCGGGCGACCTCGCGCTGATCCGAGACCGAAGGGCCGGCCTGAACCACCGTCGCCGTTCGCACGCCGATCGTGACCTGATCGGCTTTCTGGAAGGTGGTGGTGACCGTCTCCTGGATCGCGGTGACGGGGCTATCGGCGTACGCTTCGGCGGCCAGCGCCGTGTTGCCGCGCACCACCATCACCTGTGCTTCGCGCCCGACCCGGCCGCGCGTGAAGCCATGGCTGACCACGCGGGCTGCGGGCAGCGCCGGCTTCGCAGGCTGGGCATCCTCGTCCTCGCCCTGGCCCATCGCCGTCGACGAGATGTCGCCGGGGTCGGCATGGGCGAGATCGTTGCGGCCCAGGTACGACACCGCCAGCTCGCGGAAGATGTAGTCGAGCACGCTGGTGGCGTTCTTGATGGTCTCGTTGCCCTGCACCAGGCCGGCCGGCTCGAAGCGCGTGAACGTGAAGGCGTCCACGTATTCGTCGAGCGGCACGCCGTACTGCAGGCCGAGCGAGATCGCGATGGCGAAGTTGTTCATCAGCGAGCGGAAGGCGGCGCCTTCCTTGTGCATGTCGATGAAGATCTCGCCGATGCGGCCATCCTCGTACTCGCCGG
>CAYMEB010000385.1:0-3808 GCA_964389095.1 uncultured Hyphomicrobiaceae bacterium | reverse complement strand
TCGAATCAATAGCAGCAGTGTGCCATGTTCGACGGGTTGTTCAGAGGTTCCCTAGTTATGTGGCCGTCAGATCCCGTAGATGGAGTTGGCGCAGTGACGATTCGCCGCCACAGTGGGGCTTGTTGGTGGAGCTTCGACAATTGCAAGCGCAACGGCTCCTAGGGGACTCATGCAAGACGTACTCGACTGGCTCCAGGCCACTTCACCTGAGTTCACGCGTCGCGGATCGTCTCCACTTGCGTCATGTCTTTCCCAGAGATTTGACGAACTGCTCTTGCGGTGGTGCATTTGCTGGGTCGCGCCAGCGCAACCGGTAGAACGGCACGTACGGAGTGAACTCATCGAGCACACGCCGCAATTCAGACACCGCGTCTGGATGCGAATCGACCCTCAAATCTAGGGCAGGGTGCGCGTCGGTCTCGTGAACGAGAATGCTGGCCGAACGCTCGGGAAGGTGGCCCGCTCCGCCGACCTGCCCCCCTGCGTCCCGCCCGGCCTCGAGCGCCAGCATCAGCCTCTCACCAAGTTGAAGTTTGGCGGTCCTTTCGAAAGCAGTCGCCATCGCCCCAGCAACGCCTTCGTCCTTGAGCACATTGCCGAAGGCGGCGTAGCCGTCTCCAATTCGCGAGCCGGTCCAGGGCCTGGTGCGGCCGCCCGTGTGGCAGGCGACGCCACCCCAACGATCGACCAGGGCCAGCTGACGAAACTCGATATCGGGGTCCGACGCCTTGAGCATAACGAGCACCTGTTGTGCCGGATGGCCAAGCTCGAGCAGGCGTACGCCGAGGTTACGGAAGGTCGGATTGACGAATGCCTGGCTGGCGACCGCCCCGACGCCAGTTGCAATTGCCGGCACCTTGGCGCCGACGGCGAGTGAGTATGTCGCGATGCCGATGCCGAGCGCGCCAGTTCGTTCGCAGCGTGCGAGGATTGTGTAGGTCATCGTCGACACTCACTACGATCAGAACTTGCGCACGTAAGCCGCCTCGAGCTCGCGCTCGACGATATTGCGGATCAACGTGACGACAGCTGCATTCGCCTCAGGGGGTATGCCGTCGCACCAGGCTCTGAGCATACCATTGGCGCCGTCGACGAGGCCGAGGCCGGCACCGACATGGTGGAGATTGATGTCGAGCTCTGCGTCGTGGCAGAGGTCGGTCCTCCCACGAAGCAGGGCGAGCCCGGCGCACACGCCATAGGCGCCGATGTTGGAGCTGTTGGCGACTACAAGCATGTCGGCCCTCACAACGGAGAACACGCCACCTCCGCACGGCGTCACCTCTTTGTAGGCATGCCCCGCCATCTCCTTCGAGATGCGGTCGAAAATATTGCCGAAACCGATCTCATTACCGCCATCGCCGATGCCGAGAGTCGGCTTCTTCTCGGCAATGGCCCGCTTGAAAACGTGATCGAGGTTGGCGCGGTGATGATCCCGTCGGACACCATTCACACCGTGGAGGCGGCCATTGATGTTACCTCCAAGCCGTTCGACGGAGACGAACACATCGTGCGTGTCAACCATCTTGTCCTGGAGCGGTTTGTCATCTAGGCCGATCTCCACCACCTTCAACGGCAGCTGCAGAAACTTTGCCAATCCAACGACCGGCGCCGCGCACACCGGGTCGGTGAGCACAGTGACGGTGTGTCCCAGCGCAACCAAGGCCTTGGCCAGGACCACGGTGCCGATCGGGCCGTCGTTCTCACCGACCGGCATGTGGTCCGGCACCGCCGCTCCGGTGAGGATCAAGACGCGGCATGGATTGCGGTCGAGCACGCGGGCGCCGGCGAGCACCAGTGGCGCGCGCGCCATCTCGCGCGCCATCTCGAACATCAGCCAGTTCTTGCCGCGCGGCAGTCCACGGCGGCGCATCTCAATGTTCATGACACGGTCAATATTGTCGGCTGCGATCGTATCGGCTTCGGGCATGCGGGCTCTCCTATCGCAGTTCAGGTCATATTCGTGAGCAGGCAGCGAAATGGTCGACCGCGAACGCTCTAATCGCAGGCTCCATATTGCTGCAGGCCGGGACCGCGATCGGACAACGGGTGCGGAAACGGCACCCGCTCGGCGGATCGGTCGGGCTCGGGAGGTCACCGGTAAGAATGGTACGTTGACGGGCACGTTCAACATCGGGATCTGGAATCGGAACCGCCGAAAGCAACGCCATGCTGTAGGGATGCGCTGCACCTTCGAAGATCGTGCGGCGCCCGGCATGCTCGACGATGCGGCCAAGGTACATCACCGCCACAGTATCGCTGATGTGGCGGACCACCGACAGATCGTGCGAAATGAAGATGTAGGCGAGGCCGAGTTCGCGCTGCAACGTCTGCAGCAGGTTCACGATCTGCGCTTGGATCGACACATCGAGTGCTGACACGGGTTCGTCGCAGACAATGAGGTCGGGTTCCACCGCGAGGGCCCGACAGATGGCGACGCGCTGCGCCTGTCCGCCCGACAGCTGATGCGGAAACCGCTCCACGAAGTGGGTTGCCATGCCCACAAGGTCCATCAGTTGGCGAATCCGCCGGCCGCGACCTGGGCCTTTCCAGAGACCGTGGATGTCGAGCGCCTCGGCAATGAGATCTCCGACCGGCATGCGCGGGTTGAGGGACGCGGCGGCATCCTGGAAGATGATTTGCAGCTTGCGCCGATAGGGGCGCAGGGCTGCCGGCGAGAGGCCGGTGAGGTCCTGGCCGTCGTAGATGACCTTGCCGGATGTTGGTCTGATGAGCTGCAGGACGGCGTAGCCGGTTGTCGACTTTCCGCAACCCGACTCTCCGACCAATCCGAGCGTCTTCCCACGCTCGAGCGAGAAGCTGACCCCGTCGACCGCACGAATGGCGTTGGCGCCTCGCCCGGGGCCGCGGAAGTGAACCTTGAGGTCGGCGACCTCAAGCAATGGGCGCACGGCTCTCATGCTGTCGCTTTCCGGTGATAGGCCGACAAATCGGCATGACAGGCGGCGCCGTGCAGCTTGGCCCGCGCCGAAAAGTCAGGCGATCGCTCATGGCACGCCGCGACCGCGACCCGGCACCGCGGCAGGAACGGGCAGAGCGGCATCGCCTCCATCAGGTTGGGGGGCAGACCCTCGATCGGGGTCAATGGGTGGCCGACTCGGTCAACGCGAGGCGTGCAGCCGATCAGGCCAATCGTGTAACCGTGCGCGGGATGGTAGAAGACCTCCTGCACTGGGCCGGTCTCGACGATGCGGCCCGCATACATCACATTGATGCGGTCACATAAGCCAGCCACGAGCCCGAGGTCGTGACTGATCCAGATGACCGCAGTGCCGCGCTCTCGCGTCAAGCGTTTCACGAGATCGACGATCTGCGCTTGAATCGTCACGTCGAGCGCAGTGGTTGCCTCGTCGGCGATGAGGAGCCGCGGATTGCACGACAGCGCAATGGCGATCATGACGCGCTGGCGCATGCCACCGGAGAACTGGTGTGGATATGCGTTAAGCCGCTTCTCGGCGAGCGGAATGCCGACCATCTCCAGCATCTCGATGGCGCGATTTCGGGCCGCTGTATGGGCCTTGCCGGTGTGTCGAACAATGGTCTCGGTGAGCTGGCGTCCAATCGTGAGGACCGGATTGAGCGAGCGCATCGGATCCTGAAAGATCATCGCTAGCCGGGAGCCGCGGAGGTCACGCAGGGCGCGCGCGCCGAGCTTGAGCAAGTCTTGTCCTTCGAACACGAGGGTGTCCGCCTCGACACGCCCCGGCGGCTCTCGCACCAGGCGCATGATCGAGAGAGCGGTCACACTCTTGCCCGAGCCCGACTCGCCCACCAATCCCAGTATCTCTCC
>CAYMEB010000384.1:0-3810 GCA_964389095.1 uncultured Hyphomicrobiaceae bacterium | reverse complement strand
ACGATATGCCGCCTTCACCGATTCACGCCGTCACCAACTTCCGCGCATAGCTCTCAACGGAGCGGCTGCCCTCGTCATGACCGCTGGAGCTGTCGCCGCGGTTCGCCATCATGTGGCGCCGCCGCAGACGGCGCCTTGCACCGAGCGCTACAGTCGAATGACCTCGCTCAAGCTCGAGCGCGACGGAAACCTGGTGAGCATTGCCGAGATCCAGGGGGCGGCAGGCACGATGGATCGTGGCGTTGATCGCAATCTATCCTTCCGCCGCATCAAGGACGGCCCCGCGAGCATCGCGATGGGCGTCGAGATCCAGCCCGGGACAGGGCCGGCGGGGACCAAAACCGGTACCCCCGGCGGCGTGAGCTATCCATGGACGCCCGGCTCACTTCCTGAGAAGGTCGACGCGGCTTGCCTCTCCTATTCCGTCTTTCTCCCTGCCGACTTCGAGTTCGCAAGGGGGGGCGTTCTGCCCGGATTGTTCGGGTTGAAGCGGGGTGAGCACGTATCGAACATCGCTGCCGACCGGTTCGAGACACTGCCTCAGTGGGCCGAGAACGGGCGAATCCAGCAGTACATGGTGCTATCGACCAAAACCAATACGCTGGACACCACTGTGCCGGCGCCTCGGTTCACGCTTCCGCGCGGCCGCTGGGTGAAGATCGAGCAGGAGATCGTCCTCAATGCGCCCGGCGATGACAACGGAATCATCCACCTCTGGGTCGACGGCGTGATGCGTCTCGAAGGCCGTGACGCGCTGTTGCGGCGGTTCCCCGACGTGCACGTCGCCGGCGTGCAGGCAGAGACCTACTTTGGTGGTGCCTATGTCGAGGGCTTTGCCAAGAAGAAAGAGCAGATCTGGCTGACGCCGTTCGATCTGCGCTGGAATTGACGCGCGTCAGCCGTCGCTTGGTGCACGGCCGGCTTTGACGTCCTCGATCATCCTCCGTGTGACCAGGCACTCCTCGGGCAGCGCAAACCGCTGGGCCAGGGCTGCGCGCTGCACCAACAGGGCCGCGACGACCGCGCGGGCCTTGGCGTCCGCGGTGAGCCGCTGCTCGATCTGCCGGCAATCCTGTTCGGTCAACTCTCCATCGACGTAGGCATGCAGATCGATGTCGTGGGGAAAATCCTTCGCGTCAGCCGTCATGGCAGTCTCCGCTCGCGAAGTGGTTCGATGGTCCGCGCCGCGTTCTCTTCCGTGATGTCGCAAGCCATAAGGACCCGAAGCCGTTCTCTCGCACGTGCGAGGCGCGACATGATCGTTCCGATTGGAACCTTCAATACGTCAGCGGCTTCTGCGTAGGTCAGACCTTCGAGACCCACCAGCAGAAGCACTTCTCGGTGCTCGGTCGAAATCTCCTGGAGGGCGCGGGCCAAGTCTCGGCGGGTGCCGAGGTCGTCCGGAGGCCCTGCCACGATTGCTCCATCACCTTCGATCTGGACGTGGGCGGGCTGTCGGGCACCGCGGCGCACCGCATCGATGTGCAAATTGTGGAGAATTGAGAACAGCCATTTGCGCGGCGAGTCGCCGGTCCGCCATTGCTCGATCCGTTGAAGTGCGCGGGCGAGCGTTTCCTGAACAAGGTCGTCCGAGTCTGTTTCGGGCCCAAGGAGCGCCCTGGCGTATCTCCTAAATCGGGGGATTTCTCGGGCAATGGCGGCCTGCCTCGATTCCATGTGTTCGCTCATCATCGGTTGCGGCCCAGTGCCATACATATGTGGTGTCCAGCCCGGCACGGCATGTTCGAGCAGTTTATTCCTCTTGCTGGATCAAAAAAAAGTGCGTCGCATGACATTTACTTGGCAAGGTTGGTGAATATTGTGCGCAGGTCGCCTCAAGGGGGCCACCGGTCGTTGCGGTCCAGCCGCGTCTTCCGGCCAGGGCGCGTCGGGTGGCGTGCCCTGGATTTTCGCTTGGAGGAAACAGATGCTTCGTATCGTCGCCACCGTTGCCGCCGTCGCTGTCGGCGCAACCCTGGCTTATGCGCAGAACGCTGCCGGCATCGCGGACCGGAAGGCCACGATGAAGGAGATCGGTGGCGCCATGGGCGCTCCCGGCAAGATGTTGAAGGGCGAGCAACCGTTCGACCTCGCCGCCGTGCAGGCGTCTCTCAAGACGATCGAAGCTGCCGCGATCAAGAGCACGGGCCAGTACGGCGACGACACCAAGACCGGCGAGACGGCGACCCTCCCTGTCGCTTTCGAGAAGAAAGCCGATGTGATGGCCCGCTTCGACAAGCTGGCCGCCGACGCCAAGGCTGCTGCCGCCGCAATCAAGGACGAGGCCTCGTTCAAGGCCGAGTGGGGCAAGATCGGCGCCAACTGCGGTGGTTGCCACAAGGAATATCGCCAGCCGCCGAAGCAGTGACGAGGCCGGCGAAACGGTCGCAGTTCGAGAGCGCGCGTGAGGCCCACGCGCGCTCTTCTGCTTGATCGGCTGGCCGGTCAGGGGCAATCATCCGCCCCGGAAAACCGGCATTGGAGCCAAAGAAGATGAAGCTCAAGAGCGTCATTGGCGGTTTGGTCGCCGTGGGCGTCGCGGGAGCTGCCGCGGGGCTTTTCGTGACGCGACCGGCGACGGTGTCGCCGTCGCTTCTGGTGCAGCGAACGGCGGACCTTGCGAACGGCGAGGTGATGTTCAATGTCGGTGGATGCGCCTCGTGTCACAAGACGGAGGGGCAGGAGGATCGCCTGCGGCTCGGCGGCGGGCATGCACTGAAAACGCCCTTCGGAAACTTTCTCGTCCCCAACATTTCCATGGACCCGAAGGTCGGTATGGGTGCATGGACAGAGCAAGAGTTTCTCAACGCCATGCTCAAAGGCACCGGGCGCCGGGGGGAGCACCTCTTTCCCGCCTTTCCATATGCCTCCTACCAGCGCATGAAGATCGAGGATGTGCGGGATCTTTTCGCTTATATGCGGACGCTTCCGGCGGACCCGACGCCATCGAAGCCGCACGAGGTCGGTTTCCCCTTCAACGTCCGGCTCGGTGTCGGTGCCTGGAAGCTGCTCTATCTCGATGGAAAGCCCTCCGCCCCGAACCCTGCCCTGAGTCCGGAGCTGAACCGCGGCGCCTATCTTGTCGAGGGACCGGGACACTGCGCGGAATGCCACAGCTCGCGCAACATGCTCGGCGGCATCATCGAGACCACTCGTCTCGGCGGGGGGCCGGATCCTCTCGGCAAGGCGTTCGTGCCCAACCTGACGCAGCACCCCAAGGGCCTGGCGAAATGGTCTAAGAAGGACATCGAGTATCTTCTGGAAACCGGCTTTACGCCCGAGAACGATTCGGTGGGTTCCACGATGGCCGACGTGATCGTGAACACGTCGAAGCTCAGCGCCACGGATCGCGCGGCGATGTCGGCCTACATCAAGGCCCTGCCGCCGCGCGAAGGGCGTGTCCCGGACAAGAAGTGAACCGGCGCCCGCCGTTCAGATCCATTCTGCTTTGCCGGACCTCAGCATGAGCACTCTGTCCTGCGGCACCTCCAGCCGCGGGACCGTGCGCTCGTCGAGCCCCAATACCAACCCTCGCATCGTCCTGCTGATGTTGCCGTGGCTGACGACGACGGCGTCGCTCTCGATCGCACGCAACCAGGGTGAGATCCGGGCTCTCACCATTTCGTAGCTCTCGCCGCCCCTCGGCGTCCAACTCCACATATCGGCCTGACGAGCCGCGAAGCCTTCAGGATCGAGCGTGGGCAGATCGCGGTAGAGCAGCCCTTCCCAGTGTCCGAAGTGCTGCTCCTTGAGACGATCGTCCCGATCGAAGGGCTCCTCGGGAAGGCCCATCTCCCGTCGTACGATCCG
>CAYMEB010000383.1:0-3814 GCA_964389095.1 uncultured Hyphomicrobiaceae bacterium | reverse complement strand
ACTTCTCGGCGATCCTCAAGCTGGCCGGCGTCGAGGGCGGACTGGAGAACAACACCTTCCGCGGCAAGGCACGCGTGTTCGAGGGCGAGCAGGCCCTGCTCGAGGCACTCGACAGGCATCCCGAGCGCTTCCAGAACCACGACATGGTGATCGTACGGTACGAGGGTCCGAGCGGCGCGCCCGGCATGCCCGAGATGCTCGATCCGACCTCGCGCATCACCACCCTGTGCCGCGAGAAGAACATCGTCGTCGGCCTGATGACCGACGCGCGCTTCTCCGGCGGTTCGGTCGGCCTGGTGATTGGCCATGTCGGCCCCGAGGCCGCGATCGGCGGTCCGATCGCGCTGATCGAGGACGGCGACGAGATCGTGGTCGACCTCAACAAGGACGAGCTCAACTGCACGCCGTTGCTCGACAAGGCGACGGCCGACAAGCGCCGCGCGGCATGGGACAAGGTGGTCGCTGCCAACGGCGGCATCCATCCCAACTGCGGCAAGGCCGACACGCGGCTGCTGCGCCGCGCGCGGCTCTCCGCCGTGCCGGCGACGCGCGGCGGCGGCCTGCATCCCAACCGCGAGGTCTGGGTGCGCGAGCCGCGCAAGGCCGAGCGTTCCGGCTTCGCGCCGAAGAACAGGCACCGCCCGCAGGCCAACAAGACGTTCTGACGGCAGCTCTGCGGGCGTCGATCCGACGCCCGCAGACTCGGTCGGCGTCATTTTCCTGGCATACAACGACATGAAGCGACGCGAACTTCTGGGCGGCCTCGCAGGAGCGGTCGCCCTCAGGCCCGGCGCGGGTTCCGCGCAACAAGGACAGCCCCTTCCCACCGTCGCCATTGCCTTCGCCAGCGTCGAAGGCGATCCGGAGTCGCTGCAGCGGGCGCGCTCTTTTCAGGCCGGAATGCGCGACCTCGGCTGGATCGACGGACGCAACGTGAAATTCACGGGTCAGTGGATGGGCAACGATCCGGCGCGCGCCCGGACGGTGGCCGACGCACTGGTCGCGCTCAAGCCCGATGTCATCCTGGCCATGGGAACGGTGGCGGCGAGCGCCATGCGGGCGGCAACGAAGTCGATCCCTGTGGTATTCGTGAACGTGACCGACCCGGTCGCCGGCGGCTACGTCGCGAGCCTGGCACGGCCGGGCGGCAACATGACCGGCTTCACGCCGTTCGAATACCCGATCGCCGGCAAGTGGCTGGCGCTGCTCAAGCAGGCGGCTCCCGGTCTGACCCGGGTGGCGCTGATGGGCGACCCGAACAATCACAACTATCGCGGTTTCTGGGGGCCCTTCGAGACCATGGCCCAGAGCCTCGCCATCCAGCCCCTGAAGCTGCCGGTGGGAGGCGCCGCCGAAATCGAAAAGGGACTGGCCGACCTCGCAGCCACCCCGGACGCCGGCGTGGTCGTCAGCGCGGCGACCTTCTCGCTGGCGCATCGCGAGCTGATCTTCAGGCTGACCGCCAGCCTTCGCCTGCCGGCGATCTATTGGACGCGCTTCTTTGCCGCCACCGGCGGGCTCATGTCGTACGGTCCCGACACCGACGAGCTGTACGCCAAGTCGGCCTCGTACGTATCGCGCATCCTCAAGGGCGCCCTGCCGGCCGACCTGCCGGTGCAGACGGCAACCCGATTCGAGACCGTGATCAACCTCCGCACCGCACGCGCCCTGGGATTGCAGATCGCGCCCAGCCTGGCCACGAGCGCCGACGAAACGATCGAGTGATCCCGCGCGCAGCCGGACGGGAGCGGGATCAGGCGGGCAGCAGGCCGCGGGTCTGCGCGAACAGGCGCGTGATCCCCAACAGGGCGTCGATATAGGGCGTCGCGACGCCGGTGCGCTTGCCGAGCTCGTGCACCGACGTCACCAGCGCATCGAGTTCGATCGGCTTGCCGCGCTCGGCATCGACCAGCATCGAGGTCTTGAAGGCGCCGAGCTTGCGCGTGAGATCGTGCCGCGCTTCGGGATCCTGGTCGATGACGCAGCCGATCTTCGCGCCGATCGCCGCGGCTTCGACCATCGCCGCCGAGCAGAAATTGCGCACCAGATCGTCGTCGAGCATGCGGTCGCCGGTGGCACCGGTGATTGCCGACACCGGGTTCATCGTCATGTTGCCCCAGAGCTTGTACCAGATGTCGTGCCGGATGGCGGCCGACGACGTGGTCTCGAACTTCGCCTCGACCAGCAGATCGTGCACGCGCCTGAGACGCGGCGAGCCGGAGCCGTCGGGTTCGCCGATGATCAGGCCGTTGCCGCCGCGATGCAGCACCAGGCCGGGCTCGGTGGTCGCGGCGCTGAGATGGACCACGCAGCCGATCACGTGCCTCAGGGGAATGGCTCTGTCGATCGCGCCGCCCGGATCGACGCTCTCCAGCGGCGCCTCGCCCAGCCCCTCGATGCCGTGAGAGAACCACCACGGCACACCGTTCATCGCCGGCAGCACCATCGTCTCGGGGCCCAACAACGGACCGATCGCGGCGGCGACGTCCGGCATGGCCGGCGCCTTGACCGCGATCACCACGAGATCCTGCGGGCCGAGTTCGGCGGCTTTCGCCGAGGCCTTCGCGGGACCGCTCACCCGGCTGTCGGCTTGCTGCAACCGCCAGCCATGGGCGTTCAACGCCTTCAGCGTGTCGCCACGGGCCAGCGCGCTCACCTCGGCCCCGGTGTTGGCGGCGAGCCGCGCGCCGATCATGCCGCCGACCGCGCCGGCTCCGATGATGCAGACTTTCATGACCGCGACTTTGCCATCGCGCTCAGGGCGCGGGCAACTCGCGCGGCTCAGCGTTGCTCGGTAAACGGCTTCATCGGCGGTTCGAGATTGTTGTCAGGCTGCAGCACGAGGAAAAGCAGGTATGCGGCGACGGCCAGCCCCGCCCAGAACAGCCAGGTCTTGAGCGATGCCCTGGTTTGCCAGCCGCCCGGCTGCGCATCTGGCGGGCGCGGGGCCTCGCGGCGACCGCGCGATTCGAGCGTGGTGGGAATTTCCGGCGTGCTGCCGGTGGGAAGGATCGCCACCAGACGGGCCGCATTGGCCGCCGGATCGGGGATCTTCCAGCCGGCGTCGGGCAGACGCGACAGGATGGTCGCCAGCGAACTGGCCGCCGCGTCGCGCGGCAGGTCGGCGAGCCGCGCCGCCTCGCGCCACGGATCGAGGTCGAGTCGCGACAGCGCGGACAGCACGCTGAGCTGCTCACCATCCGTCTCCACGCCGGCGGAGGCGAACAGGAACTCGTTGTACTGGGAATGGCCGAGCGAATATTCCGGACGCAATGTCATGACTGGACCTCCTTGCCTCTGGCGCCGCCGGCAGGCGGCCGCCATGGCACCTTCGGCACCTACTTGCGCTTGGCCGAGGCGACGGACTTCTGCGACGCCATCGGCGGACTGAACGGCGAAACCGTCGTCACGACCTTGGGCTTGTTCTGCTTGGGCTTCTTCGTCTCGCGGTTCCCGCGGCGATGTTTCATGGACATGGGATTTTGCTTTCCGGCGTCGGTGGCGGAAAATCCGCGGACCGTCGGGCCGTTCGCTCACCATACACTCTTCCCGCAAGGCCGTACGATATTGTTGCCCCTGCGGACCTCTGCCGACGGATCGTCCTTTGCCGCGAGTCTGCCTTTTTTCGAACGGCTCGCGCTACGCCGTGAGGCTTTCACGAAGGCGCGGGAAGTGCTCACGGCCCCAATAGAGATCGCCGTCGGGAAGCAGGAAGCTCGGCACGCCGAAGACGCCCCTGGCCTCCGCGTCGTCCTGTACCGCCTTGAGGGCATGCCGCCCCTCGCCCTTGTGGAACGCATCCCAGCCCGCCACG
>CAYMEB010000382.1:0-3815 GCA_964389095.1 uncultured Hyphomicrobiaceae bacterium | reverse complement strand
GGTGATGCTCGTGCCGGCACCGGCCTGGGCGGCGAGGTGGATCACGTGGGTGGGGCGCACGGCATCGAAGGCCGAGTCGAGCTTGGGTGCGTCGGTGATGTCGGCGACATGGCAACGGAAGTCGAATCCGTCGTGCAGTCGGAGCCGGGCCCGCTTCAGGGCGGGATCGTAATAGTCGGAGAAGTTGTCAACCCCGGCGACGAACCAGCCACGATCAAGAGCGCTCCTGCAGACCTGCGTTCCTACAAAGCCGGCGCAGCCGCTGACGAGGATTCGGGGGTCTTTCATGACGGGTTCGACGCCTCCCCTCCCGCAAACATCCAGTCACGCAAGCGGGCTGTGAGCTCACGCATCGCCAGATCCGTCTGTGCAAGACTCCTTCCATTCGGCAGCAGATCCCGGAACCGGAAGTTCCATGTCGGCTCTTCCTGCAGATCGGCGGGAAACTCGACCACCTCGAAGCCGATTCTTCGAAATGCCTGAGCGGCACGCTGCATGTGGTACGCCGAAGTGACCAGCGTAATCCGCGGCGAGGTGCCGTGGAGCACCCCGAGACTTCGTCGCACGGCAGCCGCCTCCTCCGAGGTACTGGCCGCGAGCCCCGTGACGAGAATCTTGCCTTCGGGAATGCCCATCATCACGGCGCGCGGCCTGAGTGCTTCACCGACGGAAGGCAAGTCTGGTCGAGCTGGATCAAAGGCTCCAGTGAGGACCAGAAGCGGCGCGTTGCCCGATCGAATCAGGTCGACCCCGGCGAGGAAGCGATCCAGATCGTCGTGTTCCAGTTCAACGCTGTTCGAACCGACACTGCGCACGCCTGTTCCGAGAACGACCACCGCCTGGGAAGAGACGGTGGAGGTCATCGTGGGCCGCGATCGCCATCCTTCCACGGAGCGCATCAGGAGTCGGCTCGACCAGGGGCTGGTCGCGAGGTAGAGCAGCAACGCTGCGGCGACACACGGCGATCGTCGGCGCCCGATCAAAGATCCAAGCAGCAATGCGAGTGCGACGCAGGCAGGGGAAATGAGCGTCATCAGCACAGAGTTCATGGACGGGAGGTCGGATGGATCGATTCGGGGCGGTGGCCAAGTGAGCATCCCAGATTCACCCATCTTCTTGCGGGCGCACCGATCGGCGGCTCCTGTCCGAGGCTACATCGATGCCTGTGATGCATGGGCGTCCCGAAGCAGTTTTCCGTAGAGCGACTGAAGCGAGGCGACAAGGACTCGCGTATCAAAATCCCTTTCAGCGCGGCGCATCGCGGCAGCACCGAGTCGCCGGCGCATCGATTCATCGACCGTCATCGAACGCATCGCGGCCGCCAATTCCGCCGCGTTTCGAGCGGGCACCAGCAGGCCGGTCTCGCCCTCCACAATCGCATCCACCAGACCGACGATTCGGGTCCCGACCGTCGGAATGCCGCAAGCCGCCGCCTCGATCACCGACGAGCCGAAGCCTTCTCGATAGCTTGGGAGAACCATGAAGTCGGCGGCAGCGAGGAATCGCTCGGGAGCATCGGAGTAGCCGACGAGATGCACACGATCCGCCGCCGAGTCCGCGGCCCGCAGCACCTCCGCACCGAAGCCACCTTCCTCGAATCCGACCAGCACGGCGTGCAGCAAGGGGAGTTCCCGCCTCAGGTTCCGCATCGCTTCTGCGAGCTCCAGCAAGCCCTTGTCCCTGGTCACGCGGCCGACGAACACCGCGATGGTTTCCAAGTTCGACATGCCGAGTTCCCGGCGAACCGTCTCTCGGAGCGCTGGCGCGGGCCGGAAACGTGCGGTGTCGACGCCTCGAACGGAACCTTTGCCAAGCACCATCAGACGACTCGAATCGGCCACTCCCTCCTTCACGAGGAAATCGCGCTGCGAGTCGCTGTCTGCCAGGGGTGTGGTCGTCAGCCACGAGATGAGTCGATCCGCCTGACGGAGGAGCCATCGCCGTATGCCGTGCGCGTTCGCCCAAACCTGTCCGGTGAACCAGTGCACGCGCACGGGGACGCGGCACAGGCATGCAGCCAGCATTCCCAGCAGACCAGCCTTGGGAGCGAGCGTCTGGACGATGTCCGGACGTTCGATTCTCAGCACGCGCACGATCTCGACAAGTGCTCGCAGGTCGGACCAGGGTCGGATGGGGCGTGTGATGCCCACGCGGTGGAAAATGATTCCGTCGTGAAGGTCGCGCCGGAGGTCCGACCGATCGCCGTTTGTGAGCAGCACCACCGGTCCATGTTCCTTCATGGCCAGAAGGTGCTCCGCCAGGAACACGTTGAGTTGGAAGGGGATCACCGTGATCACGCACACCTTGCGGGGCTTCGACCCGACCGTCCGTCGGCCTGCGTCGGACTCGGTGTCGTTGTGGGCGTCGGCCAACGGCGGCATGTCGGGCGATTGCGTGCCGTTCACCCGGATGAGACTACGGCATCCGTCACGTCATCGAATCCCTCGGGCATCGGACGGGTCGGCGTGAAGCCGAGAAGTTGCCGTGCGAGCTCTGTCGGGTAGCCGCTGGTCCGTGCGAGCGCCTCGATGCGTGAGATCGTGAGTGGGAAGCCCGGGATCCGTCCGACCGTGCACGCCAACGCTCGCGCAAGCGTCTCGGGCATGCGGACGCGTGGAGCGGGGCATCGGCTGCGGACGCAGATGCGTTCCACCAGCGACGTCCAGAGGCAGTCGCTCGACACGTTGACGATCGTGCCGTCTGGCGCTGTTGCCGTCATGATCAACGCCCGTACCACGTCCTCCACGTGGATGTAGGTGCTCACGGCCCGCCTCGAACCGACGAAGGCGAAACGCCCTTGCAGGATCGATCTCACGAGCGCGAAGGCGGACTGGTTGCGCATGGAGGCCCCAACGACATTCGAGGGCCGGACGATCCCCCAGCTGCACCCGGCCTCGATGCAGGTCCGCTGCACGGCAAGGTCGGCCTCCAGCTTGCTGTGCTCGTAGGCGCTGGCTGGGCAAGGCGCGGACCGTTCGTCGATCGGCAATCCGTTCCGCGGAGGACCGTACACGCCGACACTGCTGAGTTGCACCCAATGCCCGCACCGCCCCATGGCCGTGCGGAGCAGTCGGCGCGTGCCTTCCGTGTTGATCTCCCGCGCCCGGCTTGCGTCATGGATTTCCGCCGCGAGGTGATAGACCACATCCGCTTCATCCGCAAACGCGGGCGGGACGATTCCCGCAAGATCCCCCTCGAATGCGACCGCGCCTCCGGGCTCCGCGCCTGGCCGGCGCGTGAGCACGCGAACACGGTCGCCACGTTGACGGTGTGCGTCGACCAAGGCGCGGCCGATGAAGCCCGTTCCGCCTGTGATGGCGACGGTGATCATGTGATTTGGAGGAAGTGTTGGTGCATCGTCGGCCCCTTGATTTGTACACTCCGATGGATGTCCGGTCCCCCCAGAGCCGAGCGGGCCCGCCGTGCTTGAGGTTTGGCGCCAAGCCTGGAGGATTCTTTGTCCGAGGCATCGCCGCGATGCCGCCGTGCTGCTCGGCCAGCTGCTGCTCGCGACGCTGCTCGAGACGCTTGGAATCGGACTGCTGGTACCCCTCCTGGGGGTGCTCTCGGATCCCACCGTGCTCCGCAAGTTGCCGGCCGTCGCGGACTGGCTTCCCCCTGGGGACCTGAAGATCACGTTGTGGTCTGTGCTGGCGACCGGCGGCGTGGTCGTCGCGTTCTTCCTGCTGAAGGGGATCTATCTGTCGTGGGTGGTACGCCGGCAGATGGCGTTCGCGTTCGGTGTGCAGGCGGACGTCTCGCGCCGCGTCTTCGAGAGTTGTCTCGCGAGGCCGTATGCCTTTCATGCGGGAACC
>CAYMEB010000381.1:0-3822 GCA_964389095.1 uncultured Hyphomicrobiaceae bacterium | reverse complement strand
GAGATCAAGACACTTCTGGAACACCATCAAAAAGATGGTCTTCCCGAGGCCGACCTACAAGTGATCCGCCGCGGCAAGGCGCTTGAGTACTTCTCACGACACTACGGCCAGGTCTACAAGGGCCCAGACGCCCCAATGACGGTGCTTGAGGCGCTCATCGGAATCAACCAACTGCTCGAAGAGGAAACATCGGGGCTCAAGGAGCCACCACCCCACAGCGCGGAGCCATTCACTCGGATGCTGCTTCGGCTCTTTGATGGCGTTGCCGAGCTGCCTCGAGATCAGATTCAGAAGTTCTTGCGTGGCACCGGCAGCGCACCATCGGACTTTGAGAGTCGCGGCTGGGTCATGGAGACCAAGAAGGTATTCCATCTCGTGCCGCCGATTGATCTCGCGAGACGATGGATCGGAAAGCAGCGAAGCGAGCTGACGAGCGACTACGACCAGGCCATGTTCTTTGTGGGCGCCTGCATCGATGGCAGCGGAATCAATGCGAGCGATACGCTCAACAATCCGAATTTCCGTCCACACCCGGCGCTCGGTGCCCTACTCGTATGGTTCAAGACACACCTGGCCGACTTGTCCAGCCGAACCGCGGCGACGATTGCGTCTCAGCTCTACCGCGCCTGGGAATCGAAGAACCAGCCCAAGGCGAAAGAACTCACACTGTTTGATCACCTCGGGGAGGAAAGCTGATGGTCCAAATTCGCCATGGGATGACGTGGTGCCGAAGGGGCATCTCGTTGCTTTGGAGCCCCGACGCTCTTGCGACGTTTGCAGATCCCGCAGAAGTGATCTCCATTCGACAGCTCTTCGCGAGGGCTAGGGCCTGGCCCGAAGTCCTTCCGAGGGCTGGCGGCGACGCAGTTGTCGTCGCTGGCGCGGAGGGGTGCATTGATTCACTTGTCGGAGCTGAGGCGGAACGATGGGTCGCCGAGGATCTCAGGCAGGTAGTGATGGGATTCCAAGAGCACTATGAGGGCAGCGCCGCGCTGGTGCTTTGGATCCCCTCCGGCCGCACCCGCATCATCATGCACGGAGCGAGCGAGCACTATTACATGAGGCATCGGGCTTACAGCGATGGCAGGCTTCCAATCGGCCGCCTGCTCTGCTCGGGTGCCGAAAACGAGATCGAACGAATCATGATGACGGAAGATCGACGTGCAGACCCGGATGGGCCGCACTGGGCTGGCCTCTATCACCCGAGGATTAGCTGATGTCAGAAATGACGTTCAAGCCCGGCGAGCGGGTCCGTCATTCCGACTTCGGCGAAGGCGTTGTGATCAACGTCGGAACGGATGGCTATTTTCGTGTCTTCTTCGCTTCTGGCGAGCGACGAGTCAATGCCGCAACGCTTACACCCACCCGGAGCCGCATCGATCGGCTTCTTGAGGGCGTATCGGCAGGTGATCAGCGCGCGCGCGCGGCCTGGCTGCACGTTGAGTCCCACGCATTGCCACTGATCGAAAATGCGGCTGCGCTCACGGCAGCGCGAATCGATCTACTTCCTCACCAGGTAGTGCTTACGCACCGAATCGCGACCGCCACGCCACGTCGGTTCCTCATCGCCGATGAGGTCGGACTCGGCAAAACCGTCGAGACCGCGCTTGTGCTCCGAGAACTCGCAAGTCGCGGCGAACTCAACCGGGCGCTCATGGTTGTTCCGGCAGGCCTCGTGAACAACTGGCATCGTGAGCTCAATGAGGTTTTCAATCTGAACTTTGAGGTGTTCGGAAGTACCGGCGACGTGACCGACCGAAAGTCGAATGCGTTTACGAAACACGATCGACTGATCGCCAGCGTTGACACACTGAAGCGCCGCGGTCGCGTGCGACGATTGCTTGACGCGCCGAAGTGGGACCTTGTCGTCTTTGACGAGGCACATCACCTCTCGGCCTACAAGAGCGGCGGCAAGGTTCGCAAGACGGAGAACTACAAGCTGGCGGAGGCCATGCGCGAGCACGCGCGTGATCTTCTCCTGCTTTCAGCGACGCCGCATCAAGGCGACCACTTCCGCTTCTGGATGCTGGTGCAACTACTCAATCCGGCACTCTTTGGCGATCCCGACGAAATGGTCGCGCAGCGGCATCGCTTGAACAGCGTCGTGTATCGACGGACGAAGGCCGATGCGTGCACTCCGGATGGCTCGCCGCTGTTTGCGCGCCGATGGGTCCATACCGAGTCATTCACCATGTCTGAACGGGAGCGGAAGTTTTACGTCAAGCTCCGCGAGTACCTGCAGGACGGATTCGATCTTGCAAAGCAGCAAGGAAACCAGGGGCGCGCGCTGGGCTTCGTGATGACGATTTTCCAGAAGATCGCCGCATCGAGCTTCTCTGCCGTCAGAAGCACACTACGACGACGCCAACTCATGCTGACGATTCATGAGGCAATCCTGAAGGATCAGGCGCTTGACATCGACGGCCATGGAAAGCTCCTCGACGAGGCGAGGCGACTCCTTCACCAGGAGACGGGACATCCGACTGATGCCGCCGGTCGCGGAGAGATTGATCGCATGCTCGCTGATCTCAAGCTTCGGCTGATTCGCAAACTCGACGAAGAGCAGCTCGAGTCGGCCGCCTCTTCCGAGAGCGGCGAGGAGTCAACGGCAGATGGCGAGAATCTGGCAGCCGAATGCGTCTCCCTGTCGCTGCCGGAGGAGCGCATGAGGATCGCGGAGTTGCTCGCCAGCTTTCCCGACGGCCGCGAGACGAAGGTGGAGAAGCTCCTTCGCGGCCTCGGCGCGCTGTGGGAACAGAATCCCAAGGAGAAGGTGGTTATCTTCGCGACCTATCTGGCCACCGTCGATCTTCTTTCGCGCGAGATCAATGCGGCGTATCCGGGTCAGGGTGTCGTCGAGCTTCGGGGCGGCGACCACGGTGCAAAGCTCGCCGCGGAGAAGCGATTCCGTCGCCCTGATGGCCCTCGAGTCATGGTGTGCACGGCAGCGGGCCGCGAAGGCATCGACCTGCAATTCGCCCGTATCTTGTTTAACTTCGACCTGCCCTGGAATCCGATGGATGTCGAGCAACGGATCGGGCGTATTCATCGCTACGGACAGCGAGACACCGCACAGGTCTACAACCTCGTGCTTTCCGACACGATCGAGGGTCGCATTTTTCTGCTGCTGTCCGACAAGCTGCTTGAGATCGCGAGGGCGCTCGGCAAGGTCGATGAACATGGAAACGTCACAGAGGATTTGAAGGCCCAGATTCTTGGCCAGCTCTCTGATCGACTGACCTACGACACGCTGTATCGAGACGCGCTCTCTGACCCGGAGCTGAAGAGAACGCGACAGGAGCTCGAGGCCGCGGTATCCAATGCGAACGAGGCAAGGAAGGTCGTCTTTGAGCTGTTTCAGGATCTTGATCGTTTCAGCCTTGATGACTACCAGCCCTTCGCCAACATCGACGCCAGTAAGCAGCGGATGCTGGTGTTCTTGAGAGCGGCGCTCGAGGCC
This sequence comes from uncultured Hyphomicrobiaceae bacterium, assembly GCA_964389095.1. Taxonomy (GTDB): domain Bacteria; phylum Pseudomonadota; class Alphaproteobacteria; order Rhizobiales; family Hyphomicrobiaceae; genus JABFRJ01. The sequence continues at coordinate 362 of CAYMEB010000381.1, read as the reverse complement.
GACCGCGGAAATGTTGAACCGGTGGGCGCCGATTGCTTTAGGGTCAACGTCCCCGAACAGACGGAACCGCTGGTGTTCACGCTCGACCGAGAGATCGCACAGCGCGATGAGAGGATCCAGCTGATGGGTTTGGATCATCCGCTTATGGTTCGCTTCTTGGAGCGCTGGAGCCTGCAGCAGCCAGAGCAACTTGGTGTCGCCACCGCCGCGACCAATGGCACCTCCCGAGGTGTCCTGACAGTCTGGTCGGTTGAGGCATTTGGTGGCTCCTCATCGTCGACCCACGTGATCCCGATTGCGGTTGACTTGTCGGGGCAGCGAATCCCCAGCCTCGAGAAGCGCTACTCAGAGGCGTTCGCGGG
>CAYMEB010000380.1:0-3827 GCA_964389095.1 uncultured Hyphomicrobiaceae bacterium | reverse complement strand
CAGGACCCGCAGATGCAGGTCAATGTCATGGCCTGGCTTCCCGTCGCCTGGCTGCTGCTGGCGGGAACGATGGTGACGCGCCCCAGACTGCTCGCCGTGGTCGCCGTGGCGTCGCTGGCGCCGCTGGTGTGGAATGCGGCCCAGCTCGCGAAGCATCGCGGTCAGGATGCCCAATCCTTGGCGGCAATCGCGGACCTGGAGCGCCGGTTTCCTCCGGACTCGACGGTGTTCATCTACTCAGGCTTCGAGCACATCACCGTCTGGCACTATGCGTTGTGGAGTCACACCTGGGACTGGGACGGCGAGCCTGGCGTCGGGCCCGCGCCGGTGCGAGATCCTCGTTTCAAGTGGATCTCGGTCTCCGGTGGCGCCATCCGCCATCCCGAATGGACCGCCGAGCAGCATGCCCGGGAGATCAATCACCTGATCGAACAGGCAATGGCCCGCGGCTATCGCGTCGTCATCTCCGGGCTCTGGGACTGGAGTGCGCAGGAACTCGCCAACCAGCTCGGCGCTCTTTCTGCGGCAAGCCGGGCACAGGCGATCACCGACATGCTCCACGCCAGGTACACCGTCGGGCCCGCCATCGTCGTACCTCATGCCGGTACCTACTACGACCTGAAACCCAAGTAGGCGGGCCGGCTATTTCAGACGTTCGCAGCGCTCCCAGCCGTCCGGTACGGGTTTGGCATCCTTGAGTGCGCTGAGCGCAGGCTGGAGCAGGGCCCGCGCCAGAACTTGCTGGCCGGCGAAATTGGGATGCACGGAGTCGGCGTAATACTGAAGTTTCTCGCCACGGTCGAAGATGTGGGTGAGGTCGACGAATCGGTCGCGCTGCGGGCTCTTGGCCACACGATCCAGCAGCAGCCGGTACAACTCGACCATACGTTTCTGCGACAGGACGTCGTCGGCCCGGGTGCCGAGATAGTGAGCGGTCAGCGCGCGCGCGGGTTGCACGCCGACCAGACAGGCCTGCCCGCGCCCGGCGCAGGCTTCGAGCATTGCCGAGGTATTCTCGATGTATATGTCGGCAATCGCTTCCGCGTGGGTTCGGAACAGTTCGTCGTCTTCCTCGAGTTTCTTGCGGAAGGAGGTGACCTGTCCGGTAATCGAGTTCTGCAGCACAGCGTTGGCAATCGCGCTGTGGCGGGCGAACCACCAGATGAAACCGTCATTGAACAGCTGACTGTAACGCAGGCCGACCTGGAAAGGATCTCCCGGCCTAACGGCGGAGTTCGCCGGAATGACGACGTCGTTGTAGCCGTCGACGATCAATACGAGATGTGCGCGACGCGGCACGACGGCAATCGTGTAGGCGAGCCGCTCCTGGACGGAGACGAATCCGCCCATCGCGGCATTGAAGACATAGAGGTCAGGCTTGCCCAGCTTGTCGCGCAGCATGTCCTCGAGGCGAGCATGCCAGGTGTCTTCCTTGCGCTCGGCCGAGAAACCCTGCGCGACCGAACCGCCGAGCACGTAGATCAGGGCCGAGTCCCGTCGCTCGCAGGTGATGCGGTCTGCATCGGCGGCGGTGTAGCGCGCGCGGGTATGGGTGAAGAGAAAGTCGCCAAATCCTGTCGAACTCCGCGGCGGAGCGGTGGCAGGGTCATACTCGAAGCCGAACATGGTCGGCTTGTAGCCGAGCGAGACGGGCCCACCCGGCGCAAAGGGCAGTTGATCGTTGGGGACCAGATAATGCGAATCGCCCGACACGAAGATCGGCTGGTAGGTGCGTCGATAGTGCAGTGTGTCGAGGTCAAAGAAGATGCGCGCTGAGAATTCCGCAGCCAGCACCGAGAGCACCACGACGGTCAGCGTGGCAAGGATCGCCCGCGACCAGTTCCCCCCATTCCTGTCCCGCCGAAGCTTCATCGAATCGGAGAAATAGCACGGATTGACGTTCTCTGAGCGATCTCTTATATCCGCCGCGGGCCACGCTCCCCCACCGGAGTGCAGCTCTTCTGTAAGGGAGAGGTTGATGACGAAGCCGAACATGCGTCCGGCGCGTCCCGATTTTTCGTCGGGACCCTGCGCCAAACGCCCGGGCTGGACACCGGAAGTCCTCAAAGATGCCGCCGTCGGGCGGTCCCACCGATCCAAGCTCGGCAAGAAGAAGATTGTCGGAGCGGGCGATCGCACGCGGCACCTGCTCAGCATCCCCGCCGACTACCGCATTGCCATCGTGCCGGCCTCCGACACCGGCGCCGTCGAGATGGCGCTGTGGTCGCTGCTGGGCGCCCGGCCGGTCGACATGCTCGCGTGGGAGAGCTTCGGCGAGGGCTGGGTCACCGATGTGGCGAAGCAGCTCAAGCTCAAGGATGCCCGCGTCCTCAAGGCGCCCTATGGCCAGATCGCGGACCTGACGGCGGTCGACTGGACGCACGACGTGGTCTTCACCTGGAACGGCACGACCTCGGGCGTGAAGGTGCCCAACGGCGACTGGATCGCCGACGACCGCCAGGGGCTCGCGATCTGCGACGCCACCTCCGCGGTCTTCGCCATGGACCTGCCGTGGCAGAAGCTCGATGTCGTCACCTGGTCGTGGCAGAAGGTGATGGGCGGCGAGGGCGCGCACGGCATGCTGGTGCTGAGCCCCCGCGCGATCCAGCGTCTCGAAAGCTATTCGCCGCCGTGGCCCATGCCGAAGATCTTCCGCCTGACCTCCGGCGGCAAATTCTCCGAGGCGATCTTCAAGGGCGATACGATCAACACGCCGTCGATGCTATGCGTCGAAGACGCGATCGACGGCCTGAAGTGGGGCGAAGGCGTCGGCGGCCTCAAGGGGCTGATCGCGCGCTCGACCGCCAATCTCGGCGTGCTCGAGAAGTTCGTCTCCGAGCGCAAGTGGCTGGGCTTCCTCGCGGCCGACAAGACGATCAGGTCCAACACCTCGGTCTGCCTGGTCATCACCGCGCCGTGGTTCACGGCACTCGCGCCCGACAGGCAGGCAGCGGCGTCCAAGAAGATGGCCGACCTGCTGGAAGCCGAGAAGGCAGGCTACGACGTCGGCGGCTACCGCGACGCGCCGCCGGGCCTGCGCATCTGGTGCGGCGCCACCGTCGACAAGAGCGATCTCGAAGCGCTGCTGCCGTGGCTCGACTGGGCCTATGCGGAGATCGAACGCGAATTCGGCGCCAAGGCCGCCTGAGGAGTTCAGAGAAATGGCAAAGCCCAAGGTGCTCATCTCCGATGAGCTTTCTCCGCGCGCCGTCGAAATCTTTGCCGAGCGCGGCTGCGACGTCGATTTCAAACCCGGCCTGAAGCCCGCCGAATTGCGGGCGATCATCGGCAACTACGAGGGCCTCGCGATCCGCTCGGCCACCAAGGTCACGGCCGAGGTCCTGGCCGAGGCGAAGAAGCTCAAGGTCGTCGGCCGCGCCGGCATCGGCGTCGACAACGTCGACATCAAGTCGGCCACCGCGCATGGCGTGGTGGTGATGAACACGCCGTTCGGCAATGCGATCACCACCGCCGAGCACGCGATCGCCATGATGTTCGCGGTCGCCCGCCAGGTGCCGGAGGCCAACGCCTCGACGCAGGCCGGCAAGTGGGAAAAGAACCGGTTCATGGGCGCCGAGCTCAGCTTCAAGACGCTCGGTCTGATCGGCTGCGGCAATATCGGCTCGATCGTCGCCGAGCGTGCGGTCGGACTGAAGATGCGGGTGATCGCCTACGATCCGTTCCTGTCGGACGAGCGGGCCGCGACCCTGGGGGTCGAGAAGGTGACGCTCGAGCAGTTGCTGCCGCGTGCCGATTTCATTTCGGTCCACACACCGCTCACCGAGCAGACGAAGAACATCCTGTCCCGCGCCAACCTGATGAAGACC
>CAYMEB010000379.1:0-3829 GCA_964389095.1 uncultured Hyphomicrobiaceae bacterium | reverse complement strand
CGATTCGCGATACGAAACGCCTCAAGCACGTCGGGCCTCGTCGCAAGCAATTCGATGCCGTCCGACAACCGCTTGCACACGGCCTTCTGCTCGACCACCAGGTCTCGCAGGGTGTCGGCCTGCGCGGCGTTCAGGCCGCCGACGGCGGCACCCGCCGCGATCCACTCTGCATAGCGCGCCGGAAGCGCACCCAGCGCGGCGCGCACGGCAGCACCATCGGCCAACGCCCCGAGGTCTTCCATGCCGAAGGTCACGCCCGCGACATCGGTGGGGTCCACGCGTTCGACCGTCGCCTTCGGCATCCACTCGGTCTGCACCTTTGGGCACTTGCCGTCGACCATCAGGGCGTGCGTCGCCACGCCGTGGCCTGTCGCAAACTCGTAGGTCGATCGGTACTGGAGGTCGGCAACCCGCTCATCCGGGTCGGTCGCCGCGATGTCGCCGCGGGGGTCGGGGCGCGGCACGAAGCCAGCCTCGCACTCGACCACCAGTCGCGGCTGGAAGATGGACGCGCGATAGGCGTGCATCGCATGCGGTACACGACGATTCACCAGGAAGACCGACACCGAGCGCGTACCCGCGGGAACCGTCTTGACCTTCGTGTGATCGACGACGCGCACCACCTTGGCGACCGCGAGCCCATCGCCACCGGGAAGCTGCACCTCCTCTGTCTTCGCGGCGCCTGTTCCCGCGCCGATCGCAACCGACACGATCGATTCACATGGCGACCGCCGGTATCCCTTCACGGCCTTCGCCTCGGCTGCGGGTGCGTCCTTCACCTCGCCGGCGGCACCCCCATGCGGGTCGTCTTCCGTCGGCTCGTCTTCAAGCGTCTTGCCGTCTACCTCGTAGCGGTACTCGCCCCACTCGGCGCGCACGGTCACCCGTTCGACGCCCGGCGGAACGAGAAATGACATTCCGATCGACGAGGGAAGGAACCCGCGTCGCTTAGGCGCCTTGTCGGGCGTTCCTGAGTCTCCTCCGCCCTCATCTGCGAGGAATCTGCGCCTGCGTGGTTGGTCATCACCATCGATTCGCGCACCGCAATTCGCGGCATCTGGCTCATCATCATCGAGCGGGTCCTCGCTTGCCTCGACCTTCGCGTCGACGGGAACTAGCATGCCGGTCAGGTACCAGGTGCGCGGTGAGCGAGGGAGCAACTCTCGCTCGAAGGGGTAGCCATTCGACGGGCCGATCAGATCGAGCTCCAGCGCCTCGATCAGTTTGTCGCGCGCTTCAGCCGAGGTGTTGCACATCATTCATCTCCTCCGAACTCGAGTTGTCCCGAGAGCTTCTTGGTGCCCTTTGACTTTGTGGCAGGCGACTTCTTCTTGGCGCCGGCCTTTTTTGGCTTGGAAGGGGCGCTGTCGTCATCGCCTTCCCCGTTTTCGGCTGCTTCATCATCGTCATCGGCCCGCTCCAAGCGCTTGCCATCGGGCGATACGAGTCCAGCCGCGACTTCCTCTGCGTGGAACTTGGCGTTGAGGTCGAGCAGTCGTGCGAGCACCTCGTCGCGCACCTCGTCGGGCCAGCGATAGCGGATCGACTTGGGCACCTCGTTGCCGGCCTCGTCTTCCTCGTAGTAGTCGGGAATGAACTCGCAGTCGGTCTTGATGTCGGACCAACCGTAAGCGTCGAGCACAGCGCAGTCCATCGTATCGTGGAGCTTGCGCAGTAGCACGATGTTGGCTTCGTGATTGAGGGGATCATGAAAGCGGTTGTAAATCTTGGTGATTCCCTCGTTGTAACTCTCCATGAGCCCGGATCGAAAGCAGGAGTACTCGCCTCCGACCCGTTGCAACGGTTCAGAACTACCGAAGACCGCTGGAAAGGGGAAACTAGAGAAGCAGTCTGATGGTGTGTACTGGAGGTCATCCTTTATCGTCGATGAAAACGTGCGCGCCCAGACCTCATGGACGCGTGACTGCAGTAAGCAAAAGAGATCTTGTGTGGAGGGCAGAAACGCGATGATCTTGTCATTCACAAGACCAGTCGCGCTCAGTTCAATGAAGCCAAACGTGTCGCTTGATCGAGCGAGCGCGAGAAGAGTCTTTGAACTTCGTGCGGCGTATTGAAGATCGTGTGCGTAGTGCGCGAATCTCCACCAAGCATCCAACTCAGGGTCAAGCCTATGTTGACGGCACACGAGAGCTCGAACCTTCGCGGCCAGTGGACTCTGGGTTGCAGCAGTTGCCGGCGCGGGATGTGCCGACAAATCTAGAACTCGGCGCGGGAAGCCCGGCTTGGGCATCGAATTCAACTCCGAGCCACCGACATAACTTCGAACACAGCGAGTAAGTAGCTCGCACTTTGAGGCTGTATCGAAGGCGCCCGGATCTGGGCCGTCTTCTCCAAGCGGATCCTCAACAAATCCAAGCGCCCCGAGCTTCACGCCGAGATACGCTCCGGCATGCCGCCGGATCAGCGGCTTCGGATCACCTTCGTGATTGCTTGGCAGTAGGAAACTCGACACGCGGGCGACTTTTTTCCCATCAAGCGTGGGCTCGCGTTGTCCTTCATTCGAGATCACGAGCCAGCAGCAGATGACAGACGCTGCTCCTGGCCAGGCGAACCGTCTCTGCGCGGCATGGACAGAAAACCGCCCTGATCCCAGAAGACATCCAAGGCCCGTTCGGCGGGTGTCGCCTTGGTAGATGGTCTTCGTTGTAATGAAGCCTATTGCACCGCCTTGCCGCACAAGCGTGGCGGCCTTTCGCAGAAAGAACGCAACCAGATCAGTTTTCCCGGCAGCACCGCTCGTCGTAGCGCGAAGGAACTCCGTGTATCGCGAGCCCGCGGCTACGCCTAACTCAGTGACGCCGAGAAAGGGCGGATTGCCCACGAAGGCATCAAACCCGCCGTTCGCCCGCAGGCAAACCTCGGGGAACGCGATGCCCCAGTGAAATGGAATTAGGTCGTTGTGCGCGATCACAGCGCGCGCCGTTTGCGCTGCGCGTTCGGTCGACACCGGATCGCCACTTTTGAGCGCCGCCTGCGCAATTGCGGCATGCGCCAAACGCAGCGCCTCGCGTGGGTTGTCCTTCTCTTCGCCGGAGAACGCCGCAATCACAAGATCGCCCGCTACTTTCAGCGCCGCTGTCGCCTGCTCTGACTGGGCTAGGAGCGCCTTCAACTGCTCCTCGCGGAAGAGCGAGTCATCGGCGCGGCGGATCTCCTCGCGGATGCGGATCGCGTCTTGCAGCTTGCCCGCGATTTCGATCGAGACGAAAGTCTTGGGCTTCGATGCATCCCAGTGGAACGCCTCGAGCTGCGCCAAATCGAGCCCGACGAGGCTATCTCCATGCCGCAACGCGTGATCGAGGAACGTAAACGGGTGGTCCTTTGCGAGCGTCGCAAGCCAGAGCGACAGCTTTGCAAGGTCGACCGCCATGTCGTTGCGATCAACGCCGTAGACGCAACGCTGAGCGACCATTCGGCGTGCGAGCGTGGTCAAGTCATCCTGCGCGGTTACGCGCGGTGCTGTGCCGTGGCGGGTCCACGCGTCTTCGAGTCTCTTGCCGAGCTGGCGGCATACTTCGACGAGAAACGCGCCGGAACCCATTGCGGGGTCGCAAATCTTGAGGTCGAGAATCTGGTCGGGGCGCGCATCAGGACCAAGCCGCGCTAGGACCGGCTCGAGTGTCTTCGCGACGATCGGCTGCGTGAGCGATCGCGGCGTGTAGTGCGAGCCGGAGCGGCGGCGTTCGTCGGAGGGCTGCAGGAGCATCGCCCCCTTGGGCACGATGCGGGGCGTAGCGGCGTGCGCCACGCGTGAATCGAGTGCCGCGACCAGCGCGTCGTGGGCGTCGGCGTTCTTGACCGAAGCCTT
>CAYMEB010000378.1:0-3843 GCA_964389095.1 uncultured Hyphomicrobiaceae bacterium | reverse complement strand
GGCCGCAGCCGAACGCGTGGCCCGGCTGGGTGGACCAGGCTCCCTTCTGAGCCGACTCGTCGACCTCCGCAGTCCCGCCGTAGGCTCGCATCGCGCCGGCCACCGGAGTGGGTGGCCGCGACCAGGGGGGCGCGGCATGGCCACGGTTGATGGAGCAGTCGATCGGGGCGCCACGCTGACCCGCGCCGAGCACGCCGCCCGGTTGGCCGACCACGTGGCGCAGGGCGAGGTCCGCGCCCGGGCGATGACCAACCGGGGCCCGGTGCGGCTCGGCCCCGACGGCCGCCTCCATCCCGACATCCTGGCCGCCTACGGCGAGCACGGGTTCTACGTGTTCGAGGGCGTGGTCGACGCCACCGAGATCGACGAGCTGCGCGCCGACACGGGCGAGATGATCGAGCGGGCCCCGGTGCGCATCGGGGCCGAGGTCGACGCCCGGGGACGGCCCATCCTGGGGCTCGACTGGGCGGTCCGTCCCTACCTGATGATCGAGCCCCTGTCCGACCCCTGGGGCGGGACCGACCTGCTCGCCGGCCGTCACCCCACCAAGATGGCCGAGGCCCGCCCCGAGGAGGGGGCCCCCGAAGCCGTGCCGTACCTGATGTTCGGGATGTGCCAGGCCATGGCGTCGGGCCTGCGCCTCTACGGCCACCCGACGCTGCTGGCCATCGCCGCGTCGATCAACGGCAATCGGGCCTTCATGGTCAGGGTCGTGCCCGGCCTGATGCTGGTCACCGCGGCGTTCCTGGCAGGCACTTGGATGAGCGGATGGGGCGGCCACCGTTGAGGAAGCGACGCGGGGGCGGATCCGCGTATCGCTCGGCTGTTGACACTTTCGATCGGTCTCGTCGAAGCTAGACCATCGGGTGAGAGGAGGCGGCCTGCATCGTCCCTGCCCACGAAGGGGGATGATCGCTGGCAGATGGATGTTTCTTTCCTGCTGGTGCAGGCGCTGACCGGGCTGGCGAGCGCGTCTGCCCTTTTCATCATCTCCTCGGGTCTGACCATCGTGTTCGGCGTGACGCGTATCGTCAATTTCGCGCACGGCTCGCTCTACATGCTCGGCGCATACGCCGCCGTGACGGTGATGCCGACGCTGCTGGACGTCTCGCGAACGCTGCCCATGTTCATTCTCGGGGTCCTGCTGGCCGGGCTCATCGTCGGGCTGCTCGGTGTCCTGATGGAGATGACGCTGCTGCGACGCATCTACCACGCACCCGAGTTGCTGCAGCTCCTCGCTACTTTCGGCGTGGTTCTGGTCGTTCAGGATCTTGTCGTGCGCGTCTGGGGTCCGCTCGAGATGCTGGGGCCCCGAGCGCCCGACCTGCGCCACGCCGTGATGATCCTCGGCAGGCCGTTTCCCGCCTATGAGCTGTTCCTGATCGCCTGCGGGCCACTCGTCCTGCTCGCGCTGCACACCCTCATGCACCGAACCCGGTTCGGCATCCTCGTGCGCGCGGCGACGCAGGACCGGGAGATGGTCGCCGCCCTCGGCGTCAACCAGGCCTGGCTGTTCACTGGCGTGCTCTTCCTCGGCGCGTTCCTGGCTGGTCTGGGCGGCGCGCTAAAGACGCCGAAGGAAGCCGCCAGCCCCCTGATGGACATCTCGATCATCACGGAAGTGTTCGTGGTCACGGTGATCGGCGGCATGGGATCGATACCCGGCGCGTTCCTCGCCGCCATGGCGATCGGGCTGCTTCAGGCCTTCGGCATCCTGATCCTGCCCAAGATCACTCTGGTCCTGGTGTTCCTGCTCATGGCGATCGTTCTGGTCTTGCGGCCGCAGGGTTTGCTGGGACGGCCGGAGGCTCCACAGTTGCGGCCTCCGCCCACCGAAGGCTTCGCGCTCCTGGTGCCGCCGTCGCCGCGCGTCTTGCGAGGGCTGGGCGCCGTTGGCGTCGTCCTGCTCGCGCTACCGTTTCTCGTGGATGCGTACTCGGTCAAGGTCGCCATCGAGGTCCTCGTTTTCGCCCTCGCGGCATTCTCCCTGGCCTTTCTCGTCAGCAACGCCGGCATATCGAGTTTCGGGCACGCCGCGTACTTCGGCTTCGGTGCTTACGCTGCCGGCTTGGCCGTCACCAAGCTCGGATGGTCGATGGTGCCCGCTCTCGCTCTCGGTCCCCTGGCCGCCGGCCTTCTGGCCGCCATCTATGGCTACTTCATCGTACGCCTGTCCGGCATCTACCTCGCGATGCTCACGCTCGCCTTCGCCCAGATCACATTCGCCGTCGCGTTCCAGTGGGTGGAGGTCACCGGAGGTGACAACGGCGTGGTCGGTGTTTGGCCCTCCGAATGGGCCAAGAGCCGCGTCACCTACTACTACCTCACGCTGGGAACCGTCGCGACGGCGCTCGTTCTGCTGTTGCGGCTGGTGCACTCTCCATTCGGCTATGCCCTGCGCGGCGGTCGCGACAGCGCCCTCAGAGCCGAAGCCATCGGCCTCGATCTGTTCAAGTTGCGCTGGGCGGCCTTCACGATCGCCGGTGCCGCGGCCGGGCTGGCAGGCGCACTTTATGCCTTCTCCAAGGGTTCGATCGACCCGACACTGTTGTCGATCCCGATGTCGGTCGACTTCCTCTCGATGATCCTGCTCGGGGGGATCCAGCACATCGCCGGTGCGCTCGTCGGCGCGGCGGCATTCCACTGGATCAAGGACCTCGTCATGCCGCTCACTCAGTACTGGCGGGCGCTGATGGGCATGGCGATCATCGCGATCGTGCTGCTGTTCCCATCCGGCCTCGCCGGGGGAACTTCGGCCGCTGTCGGGCGGCTCGCCTCTCGCGGCAGGGAGACGGGCTGATGCTGCTTTCCGTCTCCGGGCTCGACAAGTCTTTCGGCGGCGTCGTCGCCGCGCGCAACGTCTCGTTCGATGTCGACCGGGCCGAGATGGTGGCGTTGATCGGGCCCAATGGTGCCGGCAAGTCGACCACCTTCAACATGGTCGGTGGGCAGATAACGCCCGATCGCGGCTCTGTCGTCCTGGCTGGGGAACCCATCACCGGGCTCTCCGCGCGTCGGATCTGGCGCCGCGGCGTCGGCCGCACGTTCCAGATCGCGCAGACGTTCCACTCGATGACGGCGGTCGATAATGTCCAGGTCGCAATTCAGAGCCATCATGGCGAGTCCTGGATGCCCGGCAGCCTCGCCAACCGCCGCCACCGGCAAGCCGCCGCGGACATTGTGGCCTCGGTGGGCATGGCGGACGCGATCGACCGGCCGGTCGCGACGCTGGCCTATGGAGACGTCAAGCGGGTCGAACTCGCCGTCGCGCTCGCGTCGCAGCCGCGGCTGCTGCTGATGGACGAGCCCACCGCCGGCATGGCGCCGCGAGAGCGTTCGGACTTGATGACGCTCGTGCGCCGAACCGCCGGCGATCGCGGCATCGGCGTCCTGTTCACGGAACACGACATGGACGCCGTCTTCGGCCATGCCGACAGAATCGTGGTCATGGTGCGCGGCGAAATCGTGGCCAGCGGTCCCCCGGCGGCCGTCCGTGCCGATCCCCTGGTGCGCCGCGTCTACCTCGGCGAGATCGGTTCTGCCATCGCGGAAGGTGCGCGCCGATGAACACGTCGACGCGACTGCTCGAGGTCGAGGGGCTGTGTGCCTGGTACGGCAAGGCCCAGATCCTGTTCGACGTCGATGTCTCACTCGGCGCGGGCGAGGTCGTCGCACTGCTGGGCAGGAACGGCGCCGGCAAGTCCACCACCTTCGAGGCGATCATGGGCATGATGCAGCGTCAGGCCCGGACCCTGCGCTTCGCGACGTCCGATCTGCGCCGCGCGGCAACGCACGAGGTCGCCCGAGCCGCGGACGCACGCCAGGCCGATCTGGCCGAGCGTC
>CAYMEB010000377.1:0-3848 GCA_964389095.1 uncultured Hyphomicrobiaceae bacterium | reverse complement strand
CCGGCGGCAACTGCCGCTCGGTCACGATCCGCAACGTCCCTGCCATGGCACTCGAGCTCGACGCGCAGCTCGAAGTGCCGGGCACAGGCACCATCCAGATCGACATTTCCTACGGCGGCATGATCTTCGCCATCGCCGATGCGGCCGCCTTGGGCTTCGCCATCACGTCCGACGAAGCCCGCGACCTGGCAATTCTCGGCGAGAAGATCCGCATCGCCGCACGCGAGCAATATCCCGTCACCCATCCCGAGCAGCCTCAGATCTCGGGCGTCTCGATCGTCCAGTTCGCCGGCCCGCTCGCGCCCGCCCCAAACGGCTTCCAAGCGCGCAACACCTGCATCGTTTCGCCCGGGCGCTCGGACCGCTCGCCGACCGGAACGGGAACCTGCGCACGCATGGCGGTGCTGCACGCGCGCGGATTGCTCGGCCCAGGCGGCGGGCTCACTCACGAGAGCATCATCGGCTCACGCTTCCATGGCCGCATCGTCGAGGAGGTCACCGTCGCAGGCCGCAAAGCGATCGTCCCGACGATCACCGGCCGCGCGTGGATCACGGGCTACCATCATTACATCGTCGATGCCGAAGACCCCTGGCCGAGCGGCTATGTCGTTGCCGACACGTGGGGCACGAGCGGCACGACGCGCCAATGACGGTGCGTCTCAAGGAATTCGAGCGACGTTCACGACCAGCATTTCCGCCGCCAGGCCCAGCGTGAGCAGCCAGCCGACGACACGGTTCGACCTGAACCGGACGAGGCAGTTCGCGGGGTCCGCAATCTCGAGCGTGGCGATCTGCCAGACGAAATGGATCGCGACCAGAACGAGGGCCGTCGTCACGATCAGGCCGGAACCGATCATCCACGCCGCCGCCGACCACAGCAGCAGCGCCCCGCCGTAGAAGCCCGCGAGCCAGACCGGTGTCTGCGCGCCGAACAGCCGCGCCGTCGAGCGCAGCCCCAGGACCTCATCGTCCTCGACATCCTGATGCGCGTAGATGGTGTCGTAGCCGATCGTCCAGACGACGGAACCTGCATAGAGGAGGAGGGCCGGCCAAGACAGCGACCCCGCGATCGCGCTCCACCCCACCAGCGCCCCCCACTTGAACGTGAGGCCGAGGACCAGTTGCGCCCAATCCGTATGGCGCTTCGCGAACGGATAGACGGCCACGAGCAGGAGCGACGAGATGCCGAGCCAGATCGTGTAGGAGTTGAACTGGAGCAGGACCAAGAGGCCGACTAGACAGAGCGCGATCGCGAACAGGATCGCGCCCCCGACACTCACTCTTCCCGAAGGAATAGGCCTTCCCGCCGTTCGCGCCACGCGCGCGTCAAACTCCCGGTCGACGATGTCGTTATAGGTGCAGCCCGCACCCCGCATGACGAATGCACCGACCAGGAAGAGTGCCAGATACCAGAAGCTCGGCAGCCCATGCCCGGCGGCATGCTCGGCGAGCAACTGCCCCCACCAGCACGGAAACAGCAGAAGCCACGCCCCGATCGGTCGATCGAAGCGCGCCAACTGGCCGTAGGGCCGGGCCCATTCCGGCGCGACCTGATCGAACCAGTTGCCCGGCCGCGCATCCGCCACGTAAACCATTGCCACCCCCGGGGACCGGTTCTCATGCCAATGCGGCGATTGTACAAGAACCGGGGGGAGAATGATCAAGGGCGACCGATGGCGGAAAAGACGCCGTCATGTGCACCCGCCCCACACGTTGCGGGGTCTCGACCGGGCCGAAGCCGCCTTCCGGCGTTTCGGGCCACACCCGCAGCCAGACCAGCCGTCACCGAGGCAGCCGCCCATGACCTCCACCCCGCGCCAGCGCCTCTACGTCACGGCACGGCCGGCCGCCGGCAACTTGATATCCTGTACGCAAACACAATCGAACTACCTCTTGAACGTCCTGCGCCTGCAGGCCGGCGACGAGGTTCTCGTCTTCGACGGCGCGCACGGCGAATGGCGTGCCCGCCTCGCTCGTCAAGGCCGCAAGGGCGCAGAGTTGCATGTCGGCGAGGAGGTCCGCGCACAGCAGGACGGACCCGACATCGAGTACATCTTCGCGCCGCTGAAGCGCACCCGGCTCGACTATCTCGTGCAGAAGGCCACCGAGCTCGGGGTTGCCCGGCTCCGTCCCGTCGTCACCCGCCGCACCATCGCCGAGCGGGTCAATACCGAGCGCATGCACGCAAATGTGATCGAAGCCGCCGAGCAGTGTGGCGTGCTGCGCGTTCCTGCCGTCGAACAGCCGGCCAAGCTCGACGCGCTGCTGCAGACCTGGGACCCGCGGCGCACCCTCGTGTTGTGTGACGAATGCGCTCCGGTCGCATCGCCGCTCGCGGCGCTCGCCGGTCTCGCGGCCGGCGCACCGAGCGCGCTTTTGGTCGGGCCCGAAGGCGGTTTCGCGCCGGAGGAGCGCGCGCTGCTCCTCGGCAAGCCCTTCGTCGTGGCTATCTCGCTCGGCCCCAGAATCATGCGGGCAGACACGGCTGCGGTCGCAGCGCTGGCCCTGCTCAACGCCTGCATCGGCGACTGGCGATGAGGTCGCGACCACGGGGGAACCCTGGCCGGCGGTCGCATGGCAAAATCGAGCGCTGCGACTTCGGGCCTTGTAAGCCCGTCGGCCCCTCGCCATAACATCCCGCACGCGCCGGGCCGCCAGACGGCGGCGCGCCGTCGTCGAGGCCCTTGCCAGGATACCATGTCCACACGCACATCGAGTGAAGCCAGTCCTCCGATCGGCTCGAAAGCCGATCTCGTCGCGTGGATTTCGTCCGGCTCGAAGCCGGAAGAGCGCTGGCGCATCGGCACCGAGCACGAGAAGTTCCTCTTCCACACCGATACGCTGGCTCCCGTCCCCTACGACGGCCCGCGCGGCATTCGTGCGCTCATGGAAGCGCTGATGGCACGCTACGGATGGGAACCGATCAAGGAAGGCGATACGATCATCGCGCTCAAGCGGCCCGATGGCGAGCCCGGCGGTACAGTCAGCCTCGAGCCGGGCGGACAGTTCGAACTGTCGGGGGCACCGCTGGCCACGATCCACGAGGTCGGCGCCGAGACGCAGCAGCACCTCGATCAGGTCCAGGCGATCGGGCGGGATCTCCGCATCGGCATGCTCGGCATGGGCTTCACCCCGCGCCATCGCATCGACGAGATGCCGAAGATGCCCAAGCGTCGCTACGCGGTCATGACGCGCTATATGCCCACCGTCGGCCGGCACGGCCTCGACATGATGTATCGCACCTGCACGATCCAGGTGAACCTCGACTTCGCCAGCGAGGCCGACATGGTGCAGAAGCTGCGCGTGTCGCTGGCGCTGCAGCCGATCGCGCAGGCACTGTTCGCCGCCTCCCCGTTCACCGAGGGCAAGCCGAACGGCTTCAAGTCGTTCCGCGGCGAGGTCTGGCGCGACACCGACACGCGACGCACGGGCAACCTGCCGTTCGTGTTCGAGCCCGGCATGAGTTTCGAGCGCTATGTCGACTATGCGCTCGACGTGCCGATGTATTTCGTTTTCCGCAACGGCGAGTACATCGACGTGGCCGGCGCCTCGTTTCGCGATTTCCTGTCGGGCAAGCTCCAGCGGACGCATCCCGACCCCCGCCTGAAAGGCGAGGTCGCGACGATCGATGACTGGTCCGACCACCTCACCACGCTGTTCCCCGATGCGCGGCTCAAGAAGTTCATCGAGATGCGCGGCGCGGACGGCGGCAGATGGCGCAGGATCTGCGCACTTCCCGCCTTCTGGGTCGGCCTGCTCTACGACCGGACCGCGCTCGACGCCGCCTGGGAGCTGGTCAAGGACTGGACCTCGCAGGAACGCGACGACCTTCGCAACTCGGTACCCCG
>CAYMEB010000376.1:0-3869 GCA_964389095.1 uncultured Hyphomicrobiaceae bacterium | reverse complement strand
ATGGAACTGATCGTGGTGGATGCGACGGCGGCAGACGTCCTTGAGAGCTTCGGCGCCGCGGAGCATGCACGGCGTCGTGCCGCAGACCTGCACGTGGGCCTTCCTGCCGACGGGGGCGAGCTGGAACTGGGTATAGAAGGTCGCGACCTCGTAGACCCGGATGTAGGCCATGCCGAGCATGTCGGCGACGACCCGGATGGCGGGCTCCGGCAGCCAGCCCGCGTGCTGCTCCTGGGCGCGCATCAGCAATGGAATGACCGCGGACGCCTGTTTGCCGGGCGGGTACTTGGCGACGGTGGTCTGGGCCCAGGCGAGGTTCTCCGCGCTGAACGCGAAGCTGGCGGGCTGGTCGGGATGCAGGCGGCGGACAGCCATCGATCTAAGGCCCTCTCGAGAAACGGCGTAACGGCGACGTGCGAGCGCGCGCCCGTTCCGGGACTGCCCGCCTGCTTGGCCGATGCGGTCGAAGTTGGGAACGCGGCATAGTCGCCCGACAGCGGAGACGGCGTTTTCTTTAGCCGAATGACGGGTGGAAGCTCAACCGGTCAGGTGCGCGGCCGGAAACCGGGGACGCGGCAATTCCCCCGCCCGGCGCACGTGCCGCCGAGCTGCCGCAACTGCGCCCTGAGGGCGCCCCTTTGGCCGACTAAGCGTCTGGATCATCAGGATAGTCGGCCGCTGTGAGGTGTATCGTGCGTAGGCCGGAACTGAAACGCGGGGCTCGGGCCGCGGTGCTCGCGGCCGCTCTGGCGACTGCGGGCACCGCGCTCGCCGAGCCCCCGCTGAAAGTGCCGATCGGACCGAACGGTCTTCCCACGACGCTGATCGGGGAGGCTGTCACCGTGGCCCTCGCATTCACGCTTCCGGCAATCCTGGCAGGGGCTTGGGTCGGTCTGAGACGGCTGGGCGGCGCGGTTGGATTGAAGGGTGCGCTCGCGATCGCGACCCTTGCGATCATGGCCGCATTCGCTGGCGCCGTCCTCGATCAACGGCCTGATCTGTGGCCGCGGCTGATCGGATCATGACGGTCTTCCATCAGCCGCCAGAAGTGGCGCAACCTGTTGCGCGGGTGCAACAAAACTGGGCGGATGCGCCACCTTTGGGCCACAAAACAGAGACACTGTTCGATGCAACTCGGAGTCGATCGCAGTCCGATCCGGGCGCGGAACTCCAAGAAATGGAAACGACCGGAGTAGCTGAAAGGGGCATGGGCGCGCGGCGCAGTCTCTGGTTCGCATCGTGTGCGGTCATAGAGCCGTGCCGTCGCGGGCCCCGCATGTTCACCTCTTCGAGCTCTGACGGTTGCCAGAAAGAACGATCGATGCCCTCGATACGGACATCATTGGAGACAGCGAGGCCGGCCGGCCTGGGGATATGCGGGCTCGTCTTTCGGCAGCCGCACGTGATCGCCGCAATGGTAGCGCCCGCTCCAGTTTCACGCATCAGCGCCATGACCGCCACGAGGCGCATGGCGGAAGTCTACACGACGAACGAAACGTACAAGTACGCGGACAAGTCGGGGCCGGCCGTCGAGGCCAGGGCGACCCGTGCTGGAGGAAAGGCTGAAAGTGTTTGCTTCGCGAACATGTAGCCCGGCGCTGCTGCTGGCTGCAGCGATCACCGGTTGGGTCCCGGCGGCCATCTTGTCCGCCGTCACGATCGCCGGCGCGGTGACTGCATTGCCGTCGCCCGTCACCGCTCAGCAGCCCGCCGCCAGCCGCTCGACGCTCGAGCGCGGGCTCGCGGCCTACCGCAAGGGCGACTACGAAACGGCGGAGGCGGCGTTCCGCGCCATTCCAGACAGGGCCGACTCCTACGAGCGGTTCCTGGCCGAATTCTATCTCGGCCGCATCTACTCCGACAACGCAGGCAACAAGACCAATCATGCCCGCGCCTACGAGTTCCTGCAGCGCATCGCGGACGATCACGCGGATGTCGATCCCGACGACGTGCGCCGGGCGCCGTTCGTGGCCAAGGCACTCACGACGGTCGCGATCTACGTGCGTGACGGCCTGCCCGAGGTGGCCCTGAAGCCCGATCTGGAGCGCGCCACGGAGTGGCTTCGCCACGCCGCCACGTTCTTCAACGATCCGGATGCTCAGTTCGAGCTGGCGCGCGACTATATTCGCAGCGAGCAGGAGCGCAAGACCGGCCTCCACTTCCTGCAGAAGCTTTCGCGCGAGGGGCACCCCGGAGCGCAGGCCGTCCTGGCCGATCTTCTCGCCAAGGGGCGTTTCGTGCCGCCCAATCTGGGCGAGGCGCTGGCGCTGGTCACCATGGCCGTCGAGAACGCGGCGCCGTCCGAGCGACTGTGGATCGAAGACATCTTCCAGCGGGTCTATTGTGCGGCCAATCCGCAGGTGCGGCAGCGCTCCGCGGCCGTCTCGAATACCTGGCGAAAGTCGTTCTCCGCGCCGCGCAGTCCCATTGAGCAGCCGATGGCCCTCGGAAGGCGCGTCGAACTGGCGCCGGCACGGGTCTGCGCAGACGGCGAGCAGATCGATTTCGCCCTCAAGCGCGGCACCGAGGCCACGGGGGCCGTAACGGGAGCGGCCCCGCCGGCGACGATGCTCGGTATCGTGCCGAGCGGCATGGCCCGCCCCGGCGCGTCGGGAAGCATGCAGACCCGCTGAGCAGCGAGGCACGCGCGGGTTCCCGGCGCCCGACCGGTACCGCATGGCGGGGGGCGCCTGTTGCTCGTCTGTCAACGCCGCAGTAGTGTCCCGGCGTTCGTCGAGCGAGGATTGGATCAGCGGGTGGGCGCCATGGTCGAACCGGTCGGTCGCAAGTCGCGGCTTCGGGTATGGGCAGCGAGCCTGCGGGCGGAGATGAAGGCGATCGTGCGGGCTTCGAGAGACCCGCGCACACCGCGTATCGCCCGATGGCTCTCATTGGCCGTGGCGGCGTATGCGGTGTGCCCGATCGACCTCATTCCTGATTACATCCCCGTCATCGGACTGCTCGATGACCTGATCATTCTGCCGCTCGGGATCGCGTTGGTTCTGACCATAATTCCCCGGGAAGTTCTGGCGGAGCACCGCCACGCGGCCGCCGAAGAGGCCGAGGTCGATCTGCGCTCAGCAGGTATAGCGATCGTCGTGATCATGTGGCTCGTGCTGCTGGCGGTCCTCGCGGCTGTCGCCCACCGCTGGTTCCACTGAAGCGCGCGTGCGGGTGTCGCACGTTTCTCTTCCGCTTGAGATCGGAACGTCGCGCTGCTTAGGTGGGTCCGAACAGCCACCGCCAAGTCGGCGTCCGGCGCATGTTCTGCGGCGGCTTACGCTTGCGGGACCAACTCACGCGAGCCTGCTCGATGCCGCAGATCAGATCCGCCGTCTCCACCTCGTCCGATGCCTTCAAGTCGAACGCCGCTGCCATGAGGGCCTTGGTCGACGATCTGGCGAAGAAGCGCGCGGAAGCCGCGGCCGGCGGTCCCGAGCGTTTGCGGGAACGTCACCTCGCCCGAGGCAAGCTCCTGCCCCGTGATCGCGTCATGACGCTGATCGATCCGGGCTCGCCATTTCTCGAGCTGTCCGCGCTCGCTGCCTTCGACATGTACGGCGGCGACATTCACGGGGCCGGCATCATCACCGGCATCGGCCGGGTTTGCGGGCGCGAGTGCATGATCGTCGCCAACGACGCGACCATCAAAGGCGGCACCTATTATCCGATGACCGTCAAGAAGCACCTGCGGGCGCAGGAGATCGCTTGGACCAATCGCCTGCCGTGCATCTACCTGGTCGATTCCGGCGGCGCGAACCTGCCCCAGCATACCGAGGTCTTTCCCGATCAGAACCACTTCGGCCGCATCTTCTACAATCAGGCGCGCATGAGCGCCGACGGCATTCCCCAGATCGCATCGGTGATGG
>CAYMEB010000375.1:0-3895 GCA_964389095.1 uncultured Hyphomicrobiaceae bacterium | reverse complement strand
TCTTCCTGCTCGACGAGATCGACAAGATGGGACAGGATTTCCGGGGCGATCCTGCCGCTGCATTGCTCGAAGTGCTCGATCCGGAGCAGAACGCGACGTTCAACGACCATTACCTCGAGGTCGACTACGACCTCTCGGGCGTGATGTTCGTGACGACCGCGAATACGCTGAACATCCCGCCGGCCCTCATGGACCGCATGGAGATCATCCGCCTGGCGGGCTACACGGAGAACGAGAAGGTCGAAATCGCCAAGCGGCACCTGATCCCCGAGCAGCTGACGGCGCACGGCCTGGAGGCGGGAGAGTGGAGCGTCGACCAGAGCGCGCTGGAGGCGATCATCCGCCGCTACACGCGCGAGGCCGGCGTGCGCTCTCTGGAGCGCGAGATCGCGAAGCTCGCGCGCAAGGCGGTCAAGGAATTGATGACCTCCTCGAAGAAGTCGGTGAAGGTCACCGGCGCCAACGTCGAGGAGTTTCTCGGCGTGCCGAAGTATCGCTTCGGCGAGGCCGAGCTGGAGGATCAGGTCGGCGTCGTCACCGGCCTGGCCTGGACCGAGGTCGGCGGCGAGATCCTCACGATCGAAGGCGTCATGATGCCCGGCAAGGGCAAGATGTCGGTCACCGGCAACCTGCGCGACGTGATGAAGGAGAGCATCCAGGCCGCCAACGCCTACGTTCGCTCCCGCTCGCTTGAGTTCGGCATCATCCCGCCGTTCTTCGACCGGCGCGACATCCACGTGCACGTGCCCGAGGGCGCGACGCCGAAGGATGGCCCCTCCGCCGGCGTGGCGATGGTCACGGCGATCGTCTCGCTGCTGACAGGCATCCCCGTTCGCAAGGACGTTGCGATGACCGGCGAGATCACGCTGCGAGGACGTGTTCTCCCCATCGGCGGCCTCAAGGAGAAACTGTTGGCGGCTCTGCGCGCGGGCATCAAGACGGTGCTGATCCCGGAAGAGAACGTGAAGGATCTCGCCGAAATCCCCGATGAGGTGAAAACCAAGCTCGAAATCATCGCCGCCGCCAAGATGGACGACGTGCTCAAGGTCGCCCTGACACGGATGCCCGAGCGGGTCGAGTGGGTCGAAGAAGCCCCTGCGGTGACGCCCCACGACAAGTCTGATCAGGCCAGCCGGCCGGTCGCACATTGATCCCGAAGGCGTGACTGCCGTTCAAACGCGAAATCCCCGGGTATCACTCCGGGGATTTTGTTTTTGCGCATCAGGACCCTGCGCGAATCCGAGCTGTGCGCGCCCCGTTTCGCGGCCTTTTTTGCACTTGACGGTCTCGGCATTTGGGCGTTTTTCGCCTCGGCTGGTGGCGTGTCCGCCAAGCCGATCGAACCGGAAGCTGTCTCAGCCTAGGCACACACGCGAGGCACCCGGGTTCCCCGAAAGGCGATCGGCCATCCAGGTCGTTCCAGAAAAGAAACCGACAGACCGTACGAGGATCGTCAGATGAGCAAGCAGGATTTGATCGACGCCGTCGCCGAGAAGTGCGAGCTGACAAAGGACAAGGCCAAACTGGCCGTCGATGCGATGATCGATCAGATCACCGCCGCCATGAAGAACGGTGGCGACGTGCGCATCCCGGACTTCGGGACCTTCAAGGTCGCGAAGCGCAAGGCGCGCGAGGGCCGCAATCCGGCCACCGGCGCAACCATCAAGATTCCGGCCTCGAATGTGCCGAAGTTCACCCCCGCCAAGAAGCTCAAGGACGTCCTGAACTGAGCGCGCGTCGGCGCACGCACAGCGCCGAGGAGTTTCGAAGGGCGCGGCGCAGGCCGCGCCCTTCGTTGCGTTTCAGTCCAGCGCATCCAGATGGCCACACCCTGGTGGCGAGCGCGAGTTCTACCGCCTGCTCGGTGATAGGAGCCGTTCCTCGGCACTTCGTGAAGGCAAGGCGCGGACGTAGCGTTCGGCGCGCCCGCGGAAATTTCCTGCGACCTCGTCCTCAGTTGAAGACGATGACGCCGCGCGCGACCGAGCCGCTCGTGAGGTTCTTGAACCCGTCGTTGATCTCGTCGAAGCGATAGGTCCGGCTGATCAGGCTATCGAGATCGAGGCGCTTGGACATCGACAGGTCCGCCAGTATCGGAAAGTCGATCGTCGGCCGGACCGACCCGTAGTAGCTGCCGGTCAGCTTCTTCTCGGTGAAGACCATCATGAAAGGTGAGAACGCCGCTTTGGTCTGGACGTGCGGAATTCCTACCAGAACCGCGTGACCGCCAGGCGCGACGATATCGATCACCTGCATTGCGGTGGGCTCACTGCCGATCGCATCGAAGGCGAAATCGACGCCGAGCCCGCCGGTCGCCGCCTTCACGGTCTTGCCGACGTCCTGCGACTTCGCATTGATCGTATGGGTCCCGCCGAAAGTCTTTGCCATCTCCAGCTTGTTGTCGAGCAGATCGATGGCGATGATCTCCTTGGCGCCGGCGAGGCGTGCGCCCTGGACGATGTTGAGACCGACGCCGCCGCAGCCGATGACGGCAACACTCGAACCCGCGGGAACCTGCGCATGCCGCGTGACCGCGCCCACGCCGGTCGCCACGGAGCAACCGATGATAGCCGCATGCGTCCACGGCAGATCCTTCCGGATCGGCACGACCTGTTCAGCCGGGCAGACAACGGATTCGGCGAATGTCCCGATGCGTGCCATCTGGTTCACCGGCTCACCGTTGAGTGTGATGCGCGCCGTGCCGTCGTACATCCGGCCACGGGCCGACGCCACGTGTCCGATGCACAGAACGGTGCGCCCCTGCGAGCAGTAGCGGCAATGGCCGCAGTTCTCGCGGAACGAGAAGATCACGTGGTCACCGACCTTGGTGTTCGTCACGCCGGGCCCTACCTCGACGACTTCGCCCGCCGCCTCGTGGCCGAGCACCATCGGCAGCGGCATGGGCCAATCACCGATCATGATGTGCCAGTCGCTCATGCAGACGCCCGCGGCGCGGGTTCGTACACGCACCTCTCCGGCCTTGGGGCCGTCCTGCTTGAGATCGAGCAACTGCAGCGGCTTGTTGACTTCGGTCAGGACGGCGGCACGCATGGTCTGTCTCCGGTGGTCGTGTGGAATGAAGCACCATCCCCCGTTCCCGAATTGCGAGAGACGAGCCCGCGGGAGCGGCGCGATCGTTCGCGGCTATCGTCACAGCACGCCGCCCGGTCGGCAAGCGGGAAATCCGTCGCTTGCCGCCCCTGCCGCCGAGCGCAGGACGCAGCGCGCATCCACACTGCCGCGGGCCCTCTTTGAACTCCCCGCCAATCCCATAGCCGGCGGCACGCTCCCGGCGGGGATCGCACCGGGGCCCGACCGTCAAGGTCCCGGCAACCATACCTGCAGGATGCTCGCGCCGACGCCGCGGCGCGAGCCATGCCCGCATGGGGCCACATCTGCGCTCGACACCGCGTCGCTCCTTGGCTTCCCCCCATGGCGCCCAGTTCCGCGGGTCCTCCACATGACCGCCACGGCCAAGTCACCGCCGGGCAGGCGCAAAATCTTAAGTACGACCGCCTAGGCTAGGCGCAGGATAGCGGAACTGGGTCGATACGCGGCGGTTGGCGTGAGGAGTCGCATTTCAGCTTCGGGTACGATTGTCGCCGCGAGACGTCTGGCGCGAACGCTTGGACGGCAGGCTCGAGCCCTCTTGGCGCCAGCGTCGTCCACTCCCTTCGGCATGTTCCGGCTGCTGCGGTACTTCTCCCTTTGCAGCGCGGTCGTGATCGCTGTCATGACGGCGTTGCTGACGCACATCTTCATAACGAACGATCGCCTCATAACCCGCGAGACGACCGAGGAGCGCGCCGTCAGCATCGCCAAGGTGGTTGCAAATCCCACCGGTGGAAGCGCCGGAGTGAAAATCCCTCAGTGAAGCAGCCGAGTCGGTCGGTTG
>CAYMEB010000374.1:0-3897 GCA_964389095.1 uncultured Hyphomicrobiaceae bacterium | reverse complement strand
CGTCCATCAATTCGGGCGATCGCGACTGCGCAACGGACCAGCGACTCGGCACGGCAAACCTCCGTCCGCTGGCGTCCTGGAAGCGTTCGAGGGCTCCACTATACACGGCGCGTCGGGCAAGCGTCCCGGTGCGAAATATGGCCCCAACTCTCGGCACGGATCGTGTCACGGACTTCGAGACACCTGCGTCCCGAAATCAGTGTCGCGCTGGAGTTGGATCGTGCGGCGGATGGCCTGTCCTGCTGCCGTTCCATGGCATCGAGTGCCGTCGGATTGGTGGCACGCGGCTTGGGCACCTTCTCCTTCGGTGCCCGCTTCCAGTAGACCGTCGCATCGGTGAAGAGATTCGGCAGGGAGATCAGTCTGTGGGTGACGGAGGATCGGGTTCGGCGAGCAACTCTTCTATCCGTGCTCCCATCCATTCATCCCCAGTCGCTCCTTCCCATTTGAGTTCACCCGGCCAGAAGTACCGAAGGTAGCCGCGCTTGTCGACCAGATAGACAGAGGGCCACATGGAGTTGCCCCACGCGTTCCAGTTGGCCTTCTCGTTGTCAATCAACACGGGGAACGTGAATGCGGCGCCTTCCGCTTTGGCCTTCACAGCTGCGGAGTCTTCTTCCGCGCCCGTCTCCGGCGTATGGATGCCGAGAAGCATCACTTTCTTATCCCGGAACTTCTCATGCCAATCCAGATACGTCGGGTAGTTGCGGATGCAGTTGATGCAGCCGAACGCATAGAAGTGCACGACGACCACGTTGCCGGCCAGTGACTCGAGCGTGAGCGCCTCCGAGTTCAGCCATTCACCCGAGTCGACGAGTTCCGGAGCCCTGTAGATCGGCCGTCCGAGTGTGGTCATGTCGAAGTCGCGGCCGAGCGCTTTTCGCCAGACGGATTGCTGAGCAGGTGTCAGGATTCCCGCAACGGCCTTCAGTTCCTCGCGCTTGTGTTCGGCATACTGCTTTTCCAAAGGCTCCCGTGGCTCTCCCTTGCCAACTCGTGCCTCCAATTCTCGAGTCGCGGCGAGCGTCTCAGAAATGACCTTGGTGAGCCGCTGCCGCTGCTCGGGCGTGCAGCTCATCTGGTTCGCAAGCCCGTCCTGAAGCAGAGCCCTCGTTCCCTGCAGCCTGACTTGGATTTCCGCGAGTCGACGAAGCTGGGCCTTGGTCAGAAGCGATTCGAGACTCTTTGCAGCGTGCGCCAGTATCTCCGTCGCCTGCTTGCTCCCTTTGTCGCGCGGCTGATTGCGAAGCGGGAAGAACTTCGCATCAAACCCATCCAGCAGGGTTCGGAACTGTTGGCTCTGGGCTGGCGAGAGCTTCAACTCCTGCTCGATCGCGGGTTCATGCAGCAGGCTCCACGTCGGATCGGCGCCCCAGAAAGGGTCTGCCCCAAAACCTGAGAGCGGCGCTGACATCGAGGTGAGCAGAAGCCAGAGGATCGTAACGAACCTGGTCATCGTGCGGGCCTCCTTGTTCGCCTACTCCAACTCATGATACCGGACGCTCCATTCAATCAGTCAGCCGGTCGTTCACATCGATCCGTGCCAGACACGCCACCATCCACCACCGTGAGCGCCCACCACAACCACCCTTGCCAGCCCTGCTCGCTACGCGGACGCTGACCGAGAATCCCGTCAGCGCGAAGTCCTGGCATGGTTCGGCTCACCCGTCATCGGGCACCGAGCCTTGCGGTGACTCGGCGCAGGAGCACTCTTGCCTTCAAAGGCCGGTCGCTAAGAAAAGTCGGACGTGTCGGAGGCATCGTCAGACCGACGGCAGCGGTGAGCGGACCGACGGAGGGACGGGCTCGGCCTGGTTGGATTCGCCGGTCTTGATTCGCCAGTCGCCCGAGGCCTCGCTGCGCACCCGGCCGACACTCCTGAAGTTCGGGTGCGTGGTGTCGGGGATCAGCTTCGTCGCCGAGAGGAGCTCAAGGTCGGCCTGGAACGCTCCGGGCGCCGTCATCCCCTGTTCGGGGAGCCAGGGTCTTGCAGACGCCGCATGCGGACAGTAAAACGTAGTTGGGGTGAATGATCTGCGGACTGACCCCATAGATACGCTGTTTGTTCCGCAGTTTCCCAAGAGTCGCTCCTGCAAGCACTGCCTCGTCGCGACCGGCAACGGCTGCTGACGGCAATCTGAACTGGCCTTTCTGCGCGGAGCAGTTCGTTCCGCGCTGTCTGCCGGTGGTGCTTGGGTCTCCCCGCGAGTGTCGGTCGGGGGGCAAACTGCGCAGGGATTGTTTCTGCTGCCGGTGCTTCGTCGTGGCGGGTGGGTGCTTGGGCACACCTCATCCCGATGGAGACACGTTTCATGAATGCTTCTCGACGCAAGAGCCTAACGCTCGCGCTGGTTGTCACGCTCGTTGCCGTGCGCGCCTCGGCGATCACGATCGACTGGGTGACGGTGGGAGATATCGGCAACGCAGCCGACACGACGACCTACGGCGCGGTCGGCTACACGTACCAGATCATGAAGTTCGAGTTCACGAACGAGCAGTACAAGGACTTCCTGAACTCGGTGGCGAAGACCGACACCTACTCTCTGTACAGCGTGTCGATGAATACCGATGTCCGCGCTGGCATCACGCGAAGCGGTTCGCCGGGGTCGTACACCTACGCCGTGAAGTCCAACATGGGCGACAAGCCAGTGAACCACGTCAGTTGGTTTGATGCAGCGCGGGTTTCGAACTGGCTGATGAACGGCGCGACGAGTTCATCGAGCACCGAGATGGGCGCTTACACGCTCGTCGGTGGCCAGACAAGCGGGACAGCCCCGGCGAGGAACGCGGGCGCGACATACTACGTCCCGACGGAGAACGAGTGGTACAAGGCAGCGTACTACAAAGGTGGCAGCACGAACGCGGGCTACTGGGATTACGCCACGCAGAGCGACACGGACCCCACGGCGGTGACAGCCGGCTTGACCGGCATCGGCTCCGCTGGCAGCACGGGAAATTTCGCCAATTTCAGCCAAGGTGCCAGCTGGAATGGACAAACCGGCAACGTGACGACCGTGGGCACCAACGGCCGTCCAAGTGCCTACGGGGCTTTTGACATGAACGGCAACGTGTATGAATGGAACGACCTCACAAGTGTTGCTGACTCGTCTCGTAACCGCCGCGGCGGCAATTGGAACAACGGTGTCGCCACCTTGTTGGCCTCGACAAGGGAAAACTATTCCCCGTCGCAGCAGAACTTCGGCACTGGTTTTCGTCTCGCAGGTCCTGCCGGCGTTCCTGAGATCGACCCCGCTGGCATCGGCTCCGTCCTCGCGCTCGTCGGCGGGGCGCTCGGGGTGCTCGAGCGGCGCCGCAGGCGGACGGCCTGACGTGTCGGCGTGAACGTGCACAGGCGAGGGGAGCAGGTCGCCATTCTGGGTCCGCTCCCCTCGTCTTGTTTTTACGGCTTCTATCTCACCCCCGACCATCGGACCAACGTGGCGGTCGTTTCAGCCCGATTGGATTCGCCAGTTTCGATTGCCTGCCACGACCGCAAGGAACCGTGACGGGTCCACTGCGGCGGCGACTCTGGAGGTGTCTTCCCACCGTCACCCCGCCACACAATCCCCTGCCCCGAAGAACTCAAAGGTCTTCTCGAAAAGACCTTGGACAGCCGGGACAGCGCCGCAACCTCCATCGCTTCAAGACGAAGCGACGAGGGCTTCCCGGGACAGAGCCTGGACACGGCCGGGACACGCAGGGGACACGCCCGGGGCGACCCGTTCACCTTGGGCCGCTCACCGCCAGGCACCCCCGGGGACTCCCTCCCGGAAGACGGGCGACACCGCGCCGACTTGGCCGCTCCCCGACAAGTCGTTGACAAGTCGCCATTCCGAAGGGCCGGTGCGCGGTGGAATGGTCGGAGGGGCGGAATGGGCCTCCGGGCCCGTAAAAGAA
>CAYMEB010000373.1:0-3906 GCA_964389095.1 uncultured Hyphomicrobiaceae bacterium | reverse complement strand
GGAATGTCGGTCTTGTCCGGCTGTGGCGTTCGCTTGTCATCGAGCGAGTACCCATCGGCCTTCATGTCGTAGAACCAGACCTGGTCCGTGCCGCCGGAGTTGGTCTTCGAGAAGATCATGATGGCGGTGGAGACACCGGCGTACGGCTTGAACACCCCGGACGGCAGGCTGATGATCGCGTCGAGCTTCTGATCCTCGACCAAGGTCCTGCGGAGCGCCTTGTGGGCATTGGACGAGCCGAAGAGAACACCGTCGGGCACGATCACCGCCGCCCTGCCACCGGTCTGGAGGAGCCTCAGGAAGAGGGCCACGAAGAGCAGTTCGGTCTTCTTGGTTTTGACGATCTGCTGGAGGTCCTTGGCCGTGGACTCGTAGTCGAGGCTCCCGGCAAATGGAGGATTGGCGAGAATCAGTGAATACTTCTCTGCATCGTCCTCGTCGGACTGGGCCAGTGAGTCCCGGTAGCGGATGTCCGGGTTCTCCACGCCATGCAAGAGCATGTTCATGCTGCCGATACGGAGCATGGTGGGGTCGAAGTCGTACCCGTGGAAGGTGCCCTCGTTGAACTTGTTCCGGGCCTTGGCGTCCTTGTAGATCGAGTCGCTGTGGTGCTCGACCAGATACTCCGATGCCGCGATCAGAAAGCCTGCCGTGCCACAGGCTGGATCGCAGATGACATCCTTGGGAGTGGGGGCCATCATCTCGACCATCATGCTGATGATGTGCCGAGGGGTACGGAACTGCCCATTCTGCCCGGCTGATGCAATCTTTCCGAGCATGTATTCGTAGAGGTCGCCCTTGGTGTCTCGATCGGCCATGTCGATGCCGTCGAGCTTGTCGACCACCGCAGCCAGCACCCTGGGAGTCGGAATGATGAACAGCGCATCCATCATGTGGTGGCTGTAGGTGGAGCCTTCCCCGTCACCGCCAAGCGCCTTG
This sequence comes from uncultured Hyphomicrobiaceae bacterium, assembly GCA_964389095.1. GTDB lineage: Bacteria > Pseudomonadota > Alphaproteobacteria > Rhizobiales > Hyphomicrobiaceae > JABFRJ01. The sequence goes on along the minus strand of CAYMEB010000373.1, from coordinate 2,967 downwards.
ATGAATGGGAACACCTCGTCCTTGACAGTGATGAACATCTTCTCCGGCGCGAACTCCTTGAACCTGGACCAGCGCAGATGATCCAACTTCTTGGAGAAGATGGGATCCTCGATCGGCTTCTCGGTGCGAGTTGCCTTGCGCTCCTTGAGCGTGTGCAGTTCATCGAGTCGCTTGATGAACAGCAAATAGGTGAGCTGTTCGATGACCGACAGCGGGTTCGAGACTCCACCCGACCACATCGTGTCCCAAATGGAATCGACTTTGCTCTTGAGTTCGCCGGTGATCATGTAGCGTTGGTCCTGGCTTCCTGGATGTCCTTCAGAGTTCGCCCTGCCCGATCGACCCAGGCGATGCGACCGTTCTGACTGCGGCCCAGCACAACCCCAGCAGCCGTGGATGGGGAGTCGAACGAGTAGTCCTGCGCGAACTTGTATCCCGCCCCGTCGCCCACCAGAACACCGTTTGCAACAAGAGCGTCGCGAAGGTTTCGCAGGTAGGCATGGCAGGAAGGCGTTTCGTCCTTGGTCACGGTGCTGCCTGCCCGAACCACGAATCCCTCAGCCGTTTCGGCGCCGTTGGCCTCGACCCCTCGGGCGCTGAGATGCAGGTCGGCGCTGGACATTGCGCCACTGGCTGGTGCGGTGAAGACAGTGATTCCAAGTACAGGGAAGCACAGCAGCATCTCCTGCAAGAATCCCTCCGCGTCAGCTGAGTCTGATTCAGAAAGCGATGGCTGGCTAGGCGTCTGCAAGTTGTCGAGTACGCAGCGCTTGGCCTGCTTGGCGAGCTCGACCAACCGAGCTTCGAGGTACTGCACGTGTGCCTTGTTCAGGTTGCTGTCCTTGCTCGTGAAGGCGACGCAGAATGTCCAGAAGTCCTTGCGGAACGCATGCTGGTCGAGGCGATCGACGACCGGGTCGCCTTCACCGATGTAGACGCGGGGTAGCGTGGACTCCTCCGGGGGGCCGACCAGGACATAGATGCCGGTACGACCAAGATCGTTTCGCTTCCGCGCGATCGACATGAGGGCACGCGGAAACAGGAGGCCTGCCCCGCTCCAGTTCGACTTCTCGATGGTTCGTAAGCCTTCTGGATCACCGCCGGGCAGGAAGATCTTGATTGAGTAGGGCTTGTTCATCCAAATGCGGGTCACGCGAAGGTGACCGCTCCACCGAAACCTGCCCCGCATGAGCAGGATTTGGAGAAAGGTATCAGGGTCGCGCTGTTGGCCGGGCAGCGAGCGTGCAAGCCAATTTGTGTCCCAAATGTGTCCATTCCCCCCCAAAGTCCCGCGAGACGCCCGACTCGCTTGTTCCTGCATGTCCACCGCGTGATCATCAACCACGTCAGCGCTCGCCTTAAATGCTTACATTGGGAACCATGGCGCTCAATGTCACGCTCAGCCTAAGTCATTCACCTGGCCCGGGCATCGAATGGGAGCATGAAGTCCGCATCGTGCGTATGGCCAAAGGCCACCGAGTCGTGGCACGCGATCCCTACACCGGTCGCATGCGAACGATACGTCGGTCGCGCAGGAAGCTCACATGGCGAACAGCTGTCGCCGATATTCTCGAGCTGAAGGACACATGGGTCTGGGGCAACCTGCGGCCCGACATTGAAGTGAATGGCGTCGAAGAGTGGCAGGCAGACATGCTGCGACTCGCCATTTGCCGGATTGATGACGCCGCCTCCCAGGAAGTTGAGCTACTGCTTCAGTTGACCGATGCAGCGATTGAAAGGATTTCCCAACGCTGGGGAAGACTCATCGCAAATTCAAGTCTCGAAGTCGTGCAGGGGCTGATCGCCGTGCATGATGAGACTGGAGCAGTATCCGTGATCGAAAGCCACGTGATGCGTGCGACGATATCGGATGCCAAGGCTCCGTCAGGCTGGCTCGACCGTGTGCGGTCTGCCTGCGAGGCCGCTCCTGGCCAAGGCCCGACATTGGCGGAGGCTCGATCCGTGCGTGACGCGTCCACATTCCTCGCCCTCGCGGAAGGGCCTCCACCAAGAGATCCTTCCGTAAGAGCGTTGCTGTTCCGGAAGTGGGTGAAGCATGTACAGCCCACAACCTTCGAGCGGACCTCTTGGCGGATGGGTGATCAGCCAGAGCTGTTGGCGGCGGAATGGATTGTCAAAGCCTGTGCGAAGCCAGGAGAACTCTTGGCTGCTGCTGGGTCGGATCGCCCACTCAAGTCAGCCATAAAGAGTTTCACGGTCGCCGTGGATGCCTTTGTCCGGGGCGTCGCTTCCTCACCGCAAGCCTCGTCCTACACCGCAGGTTTGGGGCGCCAAGCGAAGGTCAGGGCTGCCTCAATGGCCAAGAAAGTCCGGCTTTGGGTGCTTGGTGAAGATGGCGCGGCCTGAGGCCGATGTCATCGAAGGCAGGGCCTCAGCGCAGCAGCAACAGGGAAGACGGCAGCATTCAGGAGACGAGTTCCATAGTCCGTGTCGGACTCTCTCTCGCCGTTGACGGCATTGCTCTGGGTTCTCCAGTACCTCGCCTTACCCGACTCGACCATCTCTTTGTCGAGTTGCTTCTGCGTCAGGGACATCCTTGTCTCCTAGATACTAAGTGTGACACTATGTGACTCAGAGATAGACATAGGAAGCTGCTACCTACTTCCTATACATCCCCTATCTATGTCTCATATTAGTCTTTATATGTCTATTGTAAGCGTGTCACAACAATGCACAAGACATCGGAAGCAGAAAGTTTCAAGATTCTTGAACTTCTAAAATCCTCGTCTTCCCCCGTCTATTCCGGCATGTGACAAAACCTATGTCACATCCTCTTGATTACAGGATTTCAGTAATCACTTGCCACCTTTCGCCTGCCGTCAACTGTTGACTACAAGATTACAAATCAGCTGCTCTGCCAACTGAGCTACGGCGGCGTGAGGCATTGCGTTCGCGATGTTACACGGGCGCGGCCAGGAATCCGCGGCGAACACGCTCAACCCAGGA
>CAYMEB010000372.1:0-3951 GCA_964389095.1 uncultured Hyphomicrobiaceae bacterium | reverse complement strand
GTCGACATGCTCGGTGAGGCCGACGCGTTCGAGGAGGCTGAAGGCCTTGGCGATGTCGTTCGGAGGGAAGCGGCGGGAGAACGAACGCCAGAACGGCACGTATCCGAGGCGGCCGGAGAGCACGTTCTCCATGACGGTCAGCCGCTCGACCAGCGCGTATTCCTGGAAGATCATGCCGATGCGGCGGCGGGCCTCACGCAGGCGACGTCGGGGCAGGGCGGTGATTTCGACGTCACCCAAGGAGACCTTGCCCGAGGTCGGCTCCACGAGCCGGTTCACGCATCGGATGAGCGTCGACTTGCCGGCGCCAGAGGGTCCGATGAGTCCGACCACGTCGCCCTGGGCGACTTCGAAACTCACCGCCTTGAGCGCGTGATCGCCCGTCTTGTAGCGCTTTTCGAGACCGACGATCCGCAGCATCAATTTCCCAAGCTCCACTTGCAACCAGCCGCACCGGCGGGATCGGCTCGACCAACCGGCCCGTCAGCGCCCGGAACCGATCAGGTCGAAAATCAAGACATCGCGCCGGCGGCCGGTCTCACGGCATGTCCGGTCCAGTAGCGGCACTTCGCCGATCAACTCGATGCGCCGCTCCCCCGCCTGGACCGAACCAGAGACCTCGTAATCCCGCACGCCGCAGGTCGGCGTGAAGATATGCGCTTTGCCGCGGATTGTACTGCCTTCCCGGACGCCGTTGAACAGCACGGTGCCTTCGACGACGCCGACCCGCATCATCCCGGCGCGCGGCCGCTCGTAGCTCATGACCCGCGATGCGCCATCGGCGACCAGGCGCATTGTCGAGCCGTTGTGGTTCCACAGCGTTCCCGGCCGCTCCTCGGCCTGCCAACCCGCGATCGCGTGGTTGCGGATCGTCTCCTCGCGTGTGCAGTCGCACGAAGCGGGGGAGCCGTCCCAGAAATCGTGGCAGACGAGAGTGATCGTGCCGACGGTCCGCACCTCCACCCTGAGCAGATACTCTCGCGATTGCAGGGGGAAGCGCTGGCCACATTGAGCAGACACGCAATAGGAACGCGCGTCCTTGACGAGCAGGCGCGCCATGACGCGGTGGGCGACGACGGTGTCCCCTTTGCCGCTGGAGCCGACCTCGACCAGCTCACCCGATCCGCTCTCGAAATCCATCCGATAGGTACCGGACGCATCAGAGCAGACGTGGCGGCCACCCGAACTGGAGAATGCACCGGCCGCACTCCAGGCCAGCAGTGCCAGAGCCATGACCAGCCTTGCCGCCGCAGCGTTCGCGCCCACAGCCTCGTCCCTCCACGCCTCGGCGTCGCCCCAAGGCATCCATCCCGACACGAATGATGGCACGATCCGCGCTCGCCGGTATAGGATCACCCAGATCAGGTCCAATGCCCACGAAAGGTCCAGCCATGTCAAAGCCCATCGACGTCCACTACTGGCCGACGCCCAACGGGCACAAGATCACGATCATGCTGGAGGAGTGCGGGCTGCCGTATACGATCGTGCCGGTGCACATCGGCCGCGGCGATCAGTTCAAGCCAGAGTTCCTGGCGATCTCGCCGAACAACCGCATGCCGGCGATCGTCGACCACGACGGGCCGGGCGGCCAGCCGATCTCGGTGTTCGAGAGCGGCGCCATCCTCCAGTACCTCGGCCGCAAGACCGGCAAGTTCTACCCAGCCGACGAGCGCGGGCGCGTGGAGGTCGAGCAGTGGCTGTTCTGGCAGATGGCCGGGCTCGGGCCGATGGCCGGTCAGTGCCACCACTTCCGCAACTATGCGCCGGAGAAGATCCCCTACGGGATCGACCGCTATACCAACGAGGTGAACCGGCTGTACGGCGTCATGAACAATCGGCTCGCCGACCGGCCCTATCTCGCCGGCGACTACTCGATCGCCGACATGGCCTGCTACCCGTGGGTGCGCCCCTACAAGAACCAGGGCCAGGACATCGCCGAATTCTCGCACCTGGAAATCTGGTTCAAGCGCATGCACGACCGGCCGGCAGTGGCACGCGGGATCAAGGCGGGAGAAGAGCTGCGCAACGCCAGCTATAATCTCGCCACCGACAAGGAGGCACAGAAGATCTTGTTCGGGCAACGGGCGCGGTGATACGACTGGTGGTTGCAGAGAGCCACCGATCTGTGCCGAGGTGTAAGCGTGAACGGGCCTGGAGCGGCGTCGCCGGGACAAATGAACGGCCATTCCGGCGAAGATGTCGACGTCTTCGTCAGCTTCTCGAGCGGAGATCGCGCGGATATCGAACCGATCGTGGCGGAACTGCGCCGACGCGGCGTCAGGGTCTGGTGGAGCGTCGATCTCGTTGAAGGCTACTGGCCCGCGCAGGTGGAGCAAGCCCTCTCGCGGGCTCGGCGGGTTCTGGCGTTCGTCACGCAGAAGGCGGAAAACAGTCCGCGCGACTACATCGCTATCGAACTGGACATCGCGCGATCGCAGAACAAGCTGATCCCTGTCATAGTTGGTCCCGGTCCCAAGGGGTTTCTGTTCCGCGCCGCCATTCACACAGTGCAGTCGCACGCCTTCACGTCCTTTCGGGCCATCGTAGGTGACTCCAGGTTTGATCGGCTGGTCCGTCTTCTCAAGGGCGAGACGGTTGCTCCCTTGGAGGCAGGAGATGTCTTCAAATCGCCGGCCGCTCGCGTCGAAGCGTGGTTCGCTGGCATCGAGAGCCGCTTCGATCCCCAGGGCCGGATGGAACTCCTCTCCCTAGCGCTGGCAGCGGCCATGTTCGAGGGAGCGCCCCTCACCGAGATCGAGAAGAGCGGACGCGCACTGTCGCAGCGGCTCTTGGCTCAGATTCCCCCTTCTGACCCGCCCAAAGGAGAGCCGGTGCCAACACGGACCTCGACGCAGTTGCGCGAGTTGCAGTGCGCGCGTGCCGACGAGGTTCACCCGATCCTGGGCACAAACCAGGTTGTGGTGCGCTTTGAGGACGAAGAGCGGGCACCTGCGATCCTGCAATTCGCCTGGGATGAGTTTGGCCGCCATCGAGCGGATATCATTGACTGGCTGAAAGTGATCGCTGATCAGGCGCCAGAGGAGCAACGCATGCGTCTGGGGTTCTCGCTCGGCTTGCTAGCTCAGCGACACTTCATCGATGTGTTCAACGGCGCGTTGCTACCATGGCTGGTTTCACCGTCGGATGGAGCGCGATTGACAGCGGACATCGCGGTGTCGGTGGCTGCTTTCGACAGACCCACGAGCGAAGCGCTCAGGAGAACTGTCGAGACGTGGATCTCAGCGGGCAATTCGGATCAGATGGTCTTGGCTATCCGGCTAGCATGCGGTTTCGCAGGCACGCGGCGCCCAGAATTGGCGCTCGCCTCGCTGAAGGCCGTGGCCGAGCGGGTGAACACGTCGCCGGATCCCGATCGGCATCTCGATGTGTTGGAAGAAATGAGATCTGCGCTTCAGAAGTTGATCAAGTCTCAATCTGACAACACGGACTCGAGCCTGCTCGACCTGCCGCGGCTGATCACGCATCTGGCGGGTTGGGCGCACGGCGCGGCGGAAGGTGGGACCGACGGCACCGGAGACGTCCGGCAGAACTGGGTACCGCTTGCGCTATTCCTGTCGATGCTCGCCAACGTGCCGCTGGTCAAGCCGCAGGGTGCGCGAGGTCGCCTTTCGCTCGCCTCGCTCATGGCAGACGAGTCTATAGCGTTGGCAACGGCCGATGTCTGTCGTTGCGCCTTGATGCAGCACAGAGTCGGGCCGCTCAAGTCGCGCGATTTGGCCAAAGCGTTGATCCGCGTTTGGATTGACCGCCGAGACGACCTCCCCAGGGCCGGGTCCGACGATCCGGTGGAGGATCCACTGCTGGCGCTGGCCCGCCTAGTGGCAAAGACAGATCACACCGACACGAAAGAGTTGCTGATCTACATGCTCGACGGCTGAGCTGGCCCCGCTCGTTCGGACAGAATCTCCGCTTGGATAAGTGGATCGTCTG
>CAYMEB010000371.1:0-3975 GCA_964389095.1 uncultured Hyphomicrobiaceae bacterium | reverse complement strand
AGCGCGTCTCCATGACACGGAGAAGGTCACTGGTTCGAGTCCAGTATGGTCCACTCCCTCACTTCAGCGGTGCCTGCCCCAGCCTGCACCACATTGCCGCCACCTGCCACATCCTGCCACTCCGCCGGGGGTTGCGTGTGATTTGACACATCGTGGCAATGCGAGGCAGCAGCAGGCAGCACCCGCTGTCGCACCCCACTTTGGGGCGCTTCCGACGGATTTAGCACCCCTAATGCACCCCGCGTGATTGTGTGGAACGCCGCCTCCGAGGCACGCAGGAGTGCTTCGCTGCGATCAGTGGGCTGTGGTCGAGCCACATGGCGACCCTGTCAGGGACGATCTTCCAACCGGTGGCGGAGGCGCGGGTGCTGATCGAGCGCTGGCGCGAGCACTACAACCGGGTGCGCCCGCACAGCGCGCTCGGGTACCGCCCGCCGGCACCGGAGGCGATCGCCGCTGGACCGCCCTCCGCTTCGCTCCGGGCCGTCCAGCGGCGGCTTGCGGATCGGACGACTACTGCGTAAACTGTGGACTTAACAGCGGGATAAGGCCAAAGCCTCGGTGCAGAGTGATGTGCAAACTTCGTCGACTACGTCTTGACAAGCGGGGTTCTTTGGTTATCTTTGCTCCTGAGGACTTATCAAATGCATATTCCCGGGCTTGCAATCGTTGTAGGAAGTCTCGTTGTCGGCGCAGTGGCAATGAACGCCCAGTCGGTCCAAGATGTCTCTCCACCGCAGATTGACTTAAACAAAATGGTTGCGGTGATGAAGACTTCTGCGGCGGCACCGCCTGGCGGGCCCGCGCACGGTTCTCACGCTAGCCACGTCAGTCACAGGTCCCACTTCTCCAGCAGCCCCAAGCCACAACCAAGGCCTTGGTGATCGCTGCGAAGGGGCCGATCCTGTGAGCTCGGTGCCGGTGCCGTTGTCCCGCTCCGACGCGAAATCCGCCAAGAGCGCTGTCACGGTCTCCATCGACTCTAGTGTGTATTCCCTTCCGGTGGTCCTGCGTTCCGTACACTCCTTGGCACCACGGGTTGTTGGACAAGTTTCTTCGGCACCCACCCCGGGAACTATTGCCGTGGAGTTGTGGTGCAAATCTGGGGAATTGTTAGACGAATGCGAGCTTCGGAATCGGCTCTTAATTGCCTTAGGAGATTTCGTGCTCCGAGAGCGACTCGAGGAGGAAACCTTGGCCAGCCGTGCGCTTATCGTTCGGCAGGCGTTCGACCGAAATAACCTCCAGTTACCCGAACTCGACGTTGCACCGCCAAGTCTTGATCCGCTAGGACTGTCGAGGCCAGATCCGGAAACCGGGCGCGAGCATGTCTCAGAAAGTTAGCGGCCCGCAGATCGAGTTACCGCAGCTGCACCATAAGTTTGTCCAGCCGACGCACTATCGAGGTTCCGATTACGCACTATTGCCATTTAGTTTTCGCCGGCTCCCGTCGTGCGTGTTGAGGGACGAACCGCGTGCAGTGATTGTCAACCAGGCCGGAGAGCATCATGTCCTCTCATTCAAGTCGCTTCAGGACCTGATCACCAGGACCGCGCCTTTGGATAGTCGGCTGCTTGAGCGGCTCTACGCTTCAAACTTTATTTCAAGGCCGGGTCCCTCAGCTGCTATTGATCTTCTGGCTCAGGGTGTTCGCTCAAAGCTCTCGACTTTTATGTCTGGGACCGCTTTGCATCTGTTTGTAGCGACCCTGCGATGCGATCACTCATGCCCCTACTGCCAAGTGTCCCGAGTTTCTGATGACCGGGTCGCTTTCGATATGACGGAGCAGGATGCCCTTGCCGGACTTGACCTCATGTTCGCGAGTCCCTCGCCTGCGATAAAGCTCGAGGTGCAGGGCGGGGAACCACTTCTAAACTTCCCCATCATCGAATTACTCATTTCGAAGGCCAGAGAACGAGCGCGGATTGAGCGTCGAGAGCTCGAATGTGTTGTCACGACGAATCTAGCGAACATCACTCCGGAAATGTGTGTCTTCTTTCGCGACAATCGCGTGCTCGTGAGCACCTCGATTGATGGGCCTGCTGACTTGCACAACGCGAATCGGCCTCGCCCTGGGAATGATGCATTCCAGCGAGCCACCGTCGGCATTGAACTTGTCCGGAACATTTGTGGCGTGGATGCCGTTTCCGCCCTGCCAACCACCACCCGGCGATCGCTGGGGCGTGTTCGCGAAGTAATAGACACGTACATGAGTCTTGGGATGTCGGGTATCTTCCTCCGACCCCTAAGCCCGTTTGGCTTTGCTGTAAAGACTCAGCGTGCGATTGGCTACGACACCCAGGACTTCATTGATCACTATCTGGAAGGTGTCCAGCACTGCATCGACCTCTGCAAGCGTGGATACGAGTTTCGTGAATTTTACGCCTCGCTACTACTGCGCCGCATGCTTACGCCGTTCGACACCGGCTACGTAGATCTGATGTCTCCGGCTGGCATTGGATTCTCCGCGATCGTGTTCAACTACGACGGAGATGTCTATGCATCCGATGAAGCTCGCATGCTTTCTGAAACGGGCGACAAGATGTTCCGGCTTGGGACCATCCGCGGTTCAACGCGGCAGAGTTTGTTGGGCAACGCAGAGTTTGCCAGCTGGCTGCGCGACAGCATGAGCGAGGGAATACCGGGATGCGACTGGTGCGCATACCGTTCCTGGTGCGGCACTGATCCCGTGTACCACCGGGCAACGCAGGGTGAGATTACGGGCATTCGTGCGAATAGCGCATTCTGCAAGCGCAATATGTCTGTGTTCGACTGGCTTGTCCAGAAGCTTGATTCGGGCGGCGAAGATGCAGCAGTACTCCGCGGATGGGGGGGTGTGGCGTGATACGTCTCAGTGGACCCGTTGATTCGACGGGAACCCCGCCTAGGGGCTTTTTGGTGGGTCGTTTGACAAGCGATGCTGACGCACCGCCGTCGGTGCGGGGTCGCAGAATTCTCTTGGATCGTGTGCGTGATGGCGGCGCTCTTCCTGACGGATTCGCGGCTGTGATTACCGCATCGGCGTCAAGAAGTGCTGCCCACGGTCTCGTGATCAAGCAGCCCGAATGGGCGTCGTACCTCGCCGATGGTGATGTTGTCGCGCTTACGCCCGACTCATCGCTGTGCACCCTTTACCGGCGCTCCGCTTCGGCAAACTCGCTACTGGTAACCGAGCGCTGCAGTAGCAACTGCATCATGTGCTCGCAGCCGCCAAAGGCGCGAGATGACTCGTGGCTCTACGACTTGGCGATCAGCGCGATTGAGCACATTCCTGAAGACGCAACGGAAATTGGGATTACTGGGGGCGAGCCCCTGCTCAACGCATCGAAGTTTTTGGCGCTGCTTTATCGCCTGAAGACGATGTTGCCGCGTACTGCGGTCCACGTTTTGTCCAATGGGCGGCTGCTCGCATATCTGCGGTACGCACAGGCTATCGAGGCGCTGAAGCATCACGATCTGATGATCGGTATCCCGCTTTATTCAGCGAGCCCGGCGAGGCATGACTTTGTTGTTCAGGCGAAGGGCGCTTTCGATCAGACGATTCGCGGCATCCTGAATGCGAAGCGTTGTGGCATCCGAATCGAACTGCGTATTGTGCTTCACGAGCAAACCGTTCCGACGCTTGGGGACCTCGGTAGGTTTATTGTCAGAAACCTGCCGTTTGTTGACCAAGTCGCATTGATGGGGCTTGAGCACATCGGGTACGTAAAGCCCAACTCTGGCGTCCTGAAGCTCCACCCCCGTTCGTATTCTGAGGAACTCGCGGCAGTGATTCGCAGCTTGCAGTCCGCGGGCATTCGAACGCACGTCTTCAATTTGCCGCTATGTTTCCTACCTGAAACTGCCTGGCCCTTCGCTCAACGCAGTATTTCAGACTGGAAGAACGACCTCCCCAGCGCCTGTTCGGAATGCGCCGTCCGAGAGGAGTGTGGCGGGTTCTTTACTTGGAACGTGGCGGAGTTCGCGGACTCGGTG
>CAYMEB010000370.1:0-3987 GCA_964389095.1 uncultured Hyphomicrobiaceae bacterium | reverse complement strand
CACCAGGGTTACCGGCGGATTCTTCGTGGCGGATGCCTGCACGCCGTTCGTGATCCATCCGGTAGCGCGGGGCTCGGACGCGCCGAAGCCCGGGCGGGCAGGCCCCGTCCGCATCTACTTCAATACCACGTTCTAGTGAAAGCGGAACATGGCGAGATTCCGGAGATTATCGACAAGTTGCGAACCGAGCTCGAGGAGATCCTCAAGCCACCCGATCGCTACGTAATGGTCTACCGGCCGTAGTGACCCGGCACGACTTCGGTGGCCGGCTGCGCCTGCATCACATCAGCCTGGCGGGACTATCTTGAGAACAAGGTCTGGATCGAGTGAGGGAAGCAAGCCATGATAGCGCTGATACATCGATATCGCGGGGATCGGTGTGCTGAGCGATCGATCCACGAGGTCCATGGCGCTAGTAGGTCGTGGCCACACCCCCCTAATAGACTGTGGAAAAAGTCCCCTTCGCGCTTTCGAGTGGGGCGCTACACTGCGGCCTCGGGGATTGACGTGTTGAGGCTTTGACCCAGGAGGGGGCATGGCGCTCGGGAAGCGACGCCGGGAGCGGCAGCTTGAGGCCTTCGTCGCGGCCTCCGATCTGCCGCGTTCTCCCGGCCATCCGTTTTACGCGGCACTCAATCGGCTCTTGGCCGAAAACGGCTTCGACCCGCTGGTCGAGAAGCTGTGTGCACCGCACTACGCCGAGACGATGGGTCGGCCCGGTGTGCCGCCGGGAGTCTTCTTCCGGATGCTGTTCGTCGGCTACTTCGAGGGACTGAAATCCCACCGGGCGATCTCCTGGCGCTGCGCCGACAGCCGATCGCTCGGCGAGTTCCTCGGCCTGGCGCCGACCGATCCGGTGCCGAACCACTCCTGCGTCAGCAAGACGCACAAGCGTCTGCCGAAGGAGGTCTTCGACGAGGTCTTCCGTTTCATCCTCAGTGTGGCGGCCCGAAAGGGGCTCTTGTCGCCGGAGGCGATCGGCATCGATTCGACGACGATCCAGGCCAACGCCTCGATGCGATCGATCGTCCGCAAGGACTCCGGGAAGGGCTGGAAGGACTACACGAAGAAACTCGCGAAGAAGGCGGGCCTCGAGGATCCGACCGACGACGATCTGCGGCAATTCGATCGCACTCGCCCTGGAAAAACGGTCTCGAACGACGACTGGGAAAATCCCCACGACCCCGATGCGGCGATCACGCGGATGAAAGACGGGACGACGCGGATGGCCTACAAGGTCGAGCACGCGGTCGACCTCGACAGCGACATCGTCGTCTCCGCGACGGTCCATCCCGGCAATGCCCCCGACACAGCGACGGTCATCGACACCGCGATAGACGCTGCCGTCAACGCAGAGCAGGCAGGGGCAGAGCAGGACGTGCAAGCGATCGTCGCCGACAAGGGCTACCACTCGATGAAGGTCGTCACGCTCGCCGCCGATTTCGGCATGCGGGCCTACATCCCGGAGCGGGCTTCGCCGAAGCAGCGGCGCTGGACCGACAAGGATCCCGAAGCGAAGCGCGTCGTTTACGCGACGCGCAGGCGCACGCAGAGCAGTCGAGGCAAGGAGCTCTCCCGGCTTCGCAGTGAACTGACGGAACGATCCTTCGCTCATGTCTGCGACACCGGCGGCGCAAGACGGACGTGGCTCCGAGGACTCGCGAGCGTGACAAAGCGGCATCTGGCGATCGTCGCGGCGCGGAACCTTTCGACGATCATGCGGGTGCTGTGCGGAATCGGAAGTCCGAGGGCTCTACAGGGGCTCCGCGCGCTTCTGCAAACCACCTGGATTGACTTCGAACGGCTCATATGGGCGCTGCGTCGGCTGGTGGCGTCGCTGATCGGATATGGCGCGGAACGCTCGTGGGCCTTCGGCGGCTGACGATCAGACGGTCAACGACACAGAAAAGCACTTGGGCCACGGGCTGCTAAAGCCCGTTCAGACAGCGCACATTGTTGGCTCCAGGAAATGATCCCCCGCCTCACTCCGCCACACCATTCCCAGAAAAGCTCGGGCCTGCAGGAGGGCTCGCGGCCGCCGCATTGAGCAAGAGGGCCTTGTATCCGTCGTTTTTCGCCCGCCAAATGCTAGACTGCGTCACCCCCGCCGAGCAGCGAATCGATGCCCTGTCACACGAAGACACACTCGCAAGGCTATGCACGGAATCCGGAGCGGCGACCGTAGAGCACGCAACGCCTGGGCTGGACGCATCCACACTTCAGGACAACCGCGAGTCGCAACACATGCACTCGCTCACGGAGAAACTACATGCACGTCGTAAGCTTCTTCAACAACAAGGGCGGTGTAGGCAAAACTACCCTATCGACAAATCTTGCCGCCAAGTTTGCACGCAGTGGACACCGCGTGCTTCTTATTGACGCCGACCCCCAATGCAATGCCACTCTGTTGACGCTTGGAGAAGAACGAGTCGCAACGCTATATGGCATCCAGGAATCCAGTCACGTCTGGCACACACTGCTAAACGTATTGGAACCGTTCGAGCACGGCGATTCGACCATCAACACCGCTATAACACCTGCCCCGGCTGCCGACAATCGCTTCAGAGTAGATGTCCTCCCTGGTCACCCTCGGCTCGGACTTCTTGAGGACAAGCTTAGCGACGCGTGGCAGAAGTCACTTGCAGGCGACATCGAGGGCTTACGACGCACTGGATGGTTCGGTACGCTATGCGACGCAATGACTCAAAGATACGACTACTGCTTTGTAGACCTGGGCCCGAGCCTTGGAGCATTAAGTCGTACGGTACTGCTGGGCAGCGACTGCTTCGTAACTCCATTATCCGCAGATGTTTTCAGTATCGTGGGCCTTCGCAATATTGGCGACTGGCTTGGAAATTGGCTTTCTTTGTATAGGAGCGCAGTTGGCCTCTGCGATGGCCGGCACCCTACCTCTATCGACCGGTTTGCTGTTCGTCGTGAGCCACGAATCGCCAATGGCTACGTGGGATACACGGCTCTCGCCTACATAGCGAAATACAGTGGAGGCACGCGGCGCCCCACGACCGCGTTCGAAACTATTCTGGCGGACTTTCAGCCCGAAGTCGAGAAGAACCTAAGCCAGTATTTGGCATCCACCATTAGCGCAAATGAGCTTCGCCTGGGCGAGATACCCAATATGTTTAGCCTGGTTCCGATCGCGCAAAGTGCAAACGCGCCCATCTTTGACCTTGGGGCACCGGATGGCGTCCGTGGCTCGCACTATCGGCAAGTTGAGCGGTACTCTGCAATTCTCGACGATGTCGCAAACGCCCTGATAAACAACGTCAATCATCGCACGGAGTCCACAAAATGAGCCCGTGGCCCCAAGCGCTCGTCGAGGAAATTGCGTCTCACAGAGTTGTCCCATTCATCGGCGCAGGTGCCTCAACTGCTGCGACGAACACAAAGGGCAAAAGCCCCCCCCGTTGGAAGGCTTTACTTGAGCAAGCTCGAGACAATCCTGCAGTATCAAATGACGACAAGGCTGAAGCGACGAGACTGGTTGATCTTGGGCAGTACCTTGACGCTGCAGAAGTCATTTTCAGGCGGTGGAACGCCGCTGAGTTCAATCGTTTCCTGCGCAATATGTTTGTTGAGCCCGGATATAGCCCGTCGCGCATTCACGAGATCGTTAGGGATTTAGATGCCAAATGTGTAATTACGACCAATTACGACACGCTCTACGAAGACGCGTGCGGGGCCAATGGGTTTGTTGTCCGCCATTACCACGATGATAATGTGCTGAACGCGATCCGTTCGCCAGTAAATGTAATTCTAAAGGCCCACGGGTGCGTCAATCATGCAGACAAGGCGGTGCTGACAAGGACGAGTTACCACCGCGTGCGGCATGAGTATCCGTTCTTCTACTCATTGCTTGATGGGCTCTTCCTTGTTCATACCGTGCTGTTTGTGGGGGTTAGCTTGACCGATCCAGACATTCAATTGGTTCTTGAAAACGCCAACCTCGCCGTACCCTGCGACCACCCT
>CAYMEB010000369.1:0-4009 GCA_964389095.1 uncultured Hyphomicrobiaceae bacterium | reverse complement strand
CCACGATATGCCGCCTTCACCGATTCACGCCGTCACCAACTTTCGCGCATAGCTCGATGGCGATCATTCAGCAGGCTCCAGCTCAGACGCAACGAGTCGACCGATGGACCGGTCGCCAACTGGATTCCGACCTGACCCTTCGGCGTTTCGGCGGCAGACTTGTCACCCGTGGATTTGGACGCCGGCGCGGGCGCGGGCATGCTTCCCGCAGGATCCGCATTCACATGCTTCCCGCAGGATCCGCATTCAACAGACGTGTCGAATTGCGCCATTCCGGAGGCAACGCCGGGGGCGTCGCAGTCCGTGCGGCGTCGCCGGGGGCGGTCGCAGGGTCGATGCTGCCGGTCTCGATGCGGGCAGCGGACTTGGCCGAGCCCGCGGCCTCGGACTTGGCCGTGCTGGAGACGACCTTTGGCCGCGCAGCCGGCCGCACCGGGGTTCCGGCTGCGGCCGTCGCGGCGCCGTCCGACTTGGCTTCCGCGGCCGCGATCCGCTGTACGAGTCCGCGCTCGCGTTCGTCGATCTGGGC
The DNA here is from genome assembly GCA_964389095.1 of uncultured Hyphomicrobiaceae bacterium. Lineage (GTDB taxonomy): Bacteria > Pseudomonadota > Alphaproteobacteria > Rhizobiales > Hyphomicrobiaceae > JABFRJ01. Next base: position 3,480 of record CAYMEB010000369.1, on the reverse strand, counting down.
CAACGTACTCTTCACGTCGCCCAGTTCACTCGACAGCGTGGTCACCTTCTCCTTCAGGGCCGCGACCTCGCGCGAGAGTGCTTCTCCGGGGCGCTGTTGCCCCGCCGAATCACCTGCGCCGACCAGTTCCGGCATGAAGCCCAGCGCCACGAGATAGGCACAGGCGCCGGCGCCGATCAGCACCCAGCCGGCCGCGTAGGCATTGCTCGACGTGAAGGAAGCCGCGGACGACGGCTTGTGAGGGCGGGCTGCCGCCGCCGGAACGGAAAGAGCGCGATGATCCAATTGCCTCATCGGGACGACCCATCTTTCAGAAATTAGTGCTTCAGACCCAGGCGAATCGCGCGGGTCCCGTAAAAAACGCTGTCAGACAGAGTACAGCGGGGCAAACCCAACGGCCCCGGCCAGGGAACGGGGCTGTGGATTGTGGCGCGGCCGCCGCGCGGACAGGGATGCGGCCGAGGTTTCGCAGGCCGAGCGCCCCTGGTAAAAGGCGGCCCGATCTGCGCGATCGGCACTAGGCCGACGGCCCTGGTGTTGGACGCGCCTGAAATCGAGAGATGTATTCGCGATGACCGTGTCGCTTCCGCTTCTGACCATCGTGCTCGCCGCCGGCAAGGGCACCCGCATGCGCTCGGCCATGCCCAAAGTGCTGCACGCGATCGGGGGACGCAGTCTTCTGGGACACGTCCTCTCGACTGCAAGCGCCGTCGGCAGGGGCCCCGTTGCCGTCGTCGTTGGCCCCGGGATGGACGATGTCGCGGCAGAGGCCCGTCGCCACCGCCCAGACGCGGCGATCTTCGTTCAGGAGAATCAGCGCGGCACCGGCGATGCCGTTCTCGCGGCTCGCGCGGCCATTGCAGCTCACCGGGGACCGGTCCTGGTGATGTTCGGCGATACGCCCCTGATCACACCCGATACGGTGAAGCGGCTGATTGCGGCCCTGGCCGATGGCGCGGGCGTCGCCGTGCTCGGCTTCGATGCCGCCGACCCAGCCGGATACGGCCGCCTCGTCACGGCGCCGGACGGGTCGCTGGCCGCCATTCGCGAGCACAACGACGCGAGCGAGGCGGAGCGTCGCATCACGCTGTGCAATTCCGGTGTAATGGCATTCAACGTGCCGGATCTGCTGGGAATCCTGGCACGCATCACCGACAACAATGCCAAGAAAGAGTTGTATCTCACCGACGCGGTCGCGATCGCGCGCGCCGACGCAGTTCGCTGTGTCGCGGCACGCGGCAGCGAGGAAGAGATGCTCGGGGTCAATTCACGTATGCAGCTCGCCGGCGCCGAGGCGATCTTCCAGCGCCGGAGCCGGGAACGCGTGATGGCCGGCGGCGCCACCCTCATCGACCCTGCCAGCGTCTGGTTCTCCCACGACACCGAGGTCGGCCAGGATGTCGTCATCGAGCCGAACGTGTTCATCGGCCCAGGCGTAAGGATCGGCAACCGGGTCGAGATCAGGGCCAACAGCCATCTGGAAGGCGCTACGATCGACGATGGCGCACGAATCGGTCCTTACGCCAGATTGCGCCCCGGCGCGCGGATCGGCCGAGACGTGCATGTGGGCAATTTCGTCGAGGTCAAGAACGCGACGATGGAAGCCGGAGCGAAAGCCAACCACCTCGCTTACATCGGCGATGGACGCGTCGGCGAGAAGGCCAATATCGGTGCCGGCACAATCTTCTGCAACTATGACGGCTACAACAAGAATTTCACCGACGTCGGCCCCGGCGCTTTCGTTGGCTCGAATTCTGCACTGGTTGCGCCAGTCAAGATCGGCGCCGGAGCCTATGTCGGCTCGGGCAGCGTGATCACCAAGGACGTGGCGGCAGATGCCCTCGCCGTGGAGAGGTCCAGACAGGAGGTGCACGAGGGCTGGGCCGCCCGCTTCCGCCAGATGATGGAGCGCCGCAAAGCCCGCAAGGCGTAAGCCTCTGTTACAACCTGTGAATTGCACGTGACGCCGAATGCTGACAAGCGAACGGCGTGACTTGTCCCGCTTCGGGACGATCGACCTGCGGCGCCCGCCGCCAGACCAGGGACCGGCTCGTCCGGACGCGCCTCGATGTGTGGAATTGTCGGCATCCTCGGCTCCAAGCCGGTCGCGAGCGATCTCGTGGACGCCCTGCGGCGTCTGGAGTACCGCGGCTACGACAGCGCGGGCGTAGCGACTATCGAGCAAGGCAAGCTCGACCGCCGTCGCGCCGAGGGCAAGTTGCGCAATCTCGAGCAGCGTCTGTCGAACCAGCCGCTGCAAGGCCACACCGGCATCGGCCACACCCGCTGGGCGACGCACGGCAAACCGATCGAACGCAACGCACACCCCCACATGAACGACAAGGTGGCGGTGGTGCACAACGGCATTATCGAGAACTTTCAGGAGCTCAAGAAAGAGCTCACCGCCAAGGGTTACAAATTCCAAACCGAGACGGACACCGAGACAGTCCTGCATCTCGTCACCGATTACCTGTCGCAGGGCCTGTCGCCGCGCGATGCCGCGCACAACGCGCTGCAGCGCCTGCACGGCGCGTTCGCGCTCGGCCTGATCTTCGCCGGCGACGAGGATCTGATGGTCGGCGCCCGCCAGGGTCCTCCGCTCGCCATCGGTCACGGCGACGGGGAGATGTATCTGGGCTCCGACGCCATCGCGCTGGCGCCCTTCACCGACCAGGTCACCTACCTGGAGGATGGCGACTGGTGCGTGCTGACCCGTAAGGGCACAGAAGTCTTCGACATCTCCGGCAAGCCCGTGAAACGCCAGCGCATCAGGTCGATGGCGAGTTCGATGCTGGTGGACAAGGGCAACTACCGCCACTTCATGGCCAAGGAAATCCACGAGCAGCCCGAGGTCGTCTCGCACACGCTCGCTCATTATATCGACATGAGCGAGGGGATCGTCGCCCTGCCCGACATGGGGATCGATCTCGCCGGGGTTCGCCGCGTCACGATCTCGGCCTGTGGCACCGCTTACTACGCCGGGCTGGTCGCCAAATACTGGTTTGAGCGCATAGCCCGGGTTCCGGTCGAAATCGATGTCGCTTCCGAGTTCCGCTACCGCGAGGCGCCGATGGAGCCGGGCGGCCTCGCCGTGTTCGTTTCGCAATCGGGTGAGACGGCCGACACGCTGGCGACGCTACGCTACTGCAAGGAGCAGGGCCAGACGATCGCCTCGGTGGTCAATGTTCGTACCTCGACCATCGCGCGTGAGAGCAACGTCATCCTGCCGACCCTGGCCGGCCCCGAAATCGGTGTGGCATCGACCAAGGCATTCACCTGCCAGCTTTCGACCCTCGCCTGCCTGGTCATCGCCGTGGGCCGGGCCCGCGGCACCGTGTCGGCCGCCTTGGAGGCGGAACTGGTGCGTGCCCTGATGGAAGTGCCGCGACACATGGCGGCACTGGTGCGTGACGAGAGCCTCTACGAGAAGCTCGCGCACGAGCTGTCGAAGGCGCGCGACGTGCTCTATCTCGGCCGCGG
>CAYMEB010000368.1:0-4026 GCA_964389095.1 uncultured Hyphomicrobiaceae bacterium | reverse complement strand
GGCCAGGCCGCAGGTCACTTGCAGCAGGAATGCCATGTTGAAGGCTGCGGTGAAGGTGGCGCCCGCTTTGCCACCCACCCGTCTGCAGATCTTGTCCGCGAGCCGACGAAATGGATGGGCCAGTTCCCAGGCGCCTTGCCAGTCGGGTCGCGCCGAGTTGTCCCCCAGAGCCCCAGAACTTCCATTCTCGGCCAGTTGGTCAAGCGAAATCACGCGCAATCGCGGGTCAAGATCGGCGGTCCGCTCGAAGTGCATGATCGCCTGCCTTGCGAAGTACACCAGGCGGGAATTTCTGATGTCGATCACGAAGAAGATCCACGCCATCGCCAGATGGACCACGCCGAGCGCCGTCACCAGCTGCCACGGGCACTTGTCGAACGCGGTGATCGAACCGGTGATCGATGCGGCCACCACGATCGCGTAGTAGTTGAACGTCTTCATGCGCTGATCGGCGAGATACTTGAAGTGCTCCAGGGCGTACTTCATCCGGTCGGCGGACTTCAGGATGTCGGGAGCATCTGCCGCACCGGAAGCGATGGTGGATTGCACGTTGTTGCCGGATTCGATGTTCATGAGTGCATCTCGCCTAGTTCAGATACTCGTCGATGATTCGATCGCGATCGAAGACGCTGGACTTGGACGCCTTCGCGGAAGCGAGCTTCGCGACCTGGGATGGTGAAAGTTCCTTCCACTCGTCGGTGACGAGAGAAACCGTGCCTTCCTTGATCTTCAGGAGAGTGCGATCCGACTTGGCCGATCGTGTGGCTCCCTCGATCACCAGATGCTCTCCCTTGTCAAGGAAGAGTCCGACATCCGGGTGCGGGGAGCCGGACTTCTTGCGGAAGTTTGCGGTTGGCGTGAAAGTGAATTCGGCATGCTTCTTGGGGGTGAATGCCACGACGTCTGCGGTGTCGGTCGAGGCGGCCGCGCCCTTCGGGGCCTTCTCCGACAGCGTCTCGAGCAGCTTTAGGATGCGCTCAACTTCGTCCCAATGGGCCTCCAGCTCGTTCATCTGGGCGCGACGCAGGTAGGTGCACAGCGTGGAAAGGGTCGCGATGGGATCCTTGAACTTTCGCGCGGTGGCGTAGGCCGTCTTGACCAACTTGGCATCGGCTGGCGAGAGACTGAGAGCGATGCACACTGCGTCACAGTCCTTGACGATGGTTTCGATTTCAGATTTGCTGGTCTTGTTCATGGGTCTTCTTACTTTCAAACGCACCTGTCGCCTGCCATCCCATGGGGTGCTGTGCCGGACGTTCTGGTCGTAGACAAGCGCCCATGGCGAAAGAGAGAAATCCTAGGATTGCCATCCCCGTTGAATGGAGAGCGTTCCGGTCAGCGGGACCGCCTGGCCGCCATGCAGCACCTGGAACGCGAATGAGATCAGGTCGTCGATCTGGTCCTCCTTGAACGCGCCCCAGTAATTCAGTACGGCTTCAGCTCGCTCGGACTCGATCCCGGTCTGCTGCATGAATCCAAGAAGCCTCTCGATTCGTGGATTGCGCTCGTCGGGGACCGGGACATTGATCTGCGGGCCCTCCTCGCCGGAGCAGAACTGCACAAAGGCATCGCCTTCCAATTCCGAGAGCACGACGAAGTCGTCTTCCGAGTCCACCTTCATCATCTCGATGATCGCGTTCTTCAATTCTTTGGCCACTGACGGTGTGGGGAACGAGGCTGACACCATCGCGGCACCAGCGGCACGGTTAATGAGCCGGGCGATGACTGCCGCCGCCTCGGTGCCCGCGAACGCGCAACTCGCGAAGGCGCCGGGTCGCATCTCAATCTTCTTGGCTTGTGCGTCGGCAAGGCGGAAGTCGCGCCAGGCGATGAATTCGGGCTTCTCAAAGGCGTTGCGCCAGTGCACGCCGAGCTCGGACACCAGTATGCCGTCCTTGCCCGAGCCGAACATGGTGTCGTCGTAGGCCAGCAGAATGCGGGTGCTTGCGGTCACTTGGGGGGCGAAGGACCGGGCACCTTCGAGCTTCTTGGATCCCCAAGGCGGGTCGACGATCGCTCTCGAGAACCGTGCCAGATTCATCACGAGCGGTTCGAGGACGCGGGTCCAGTCCGTGGACTTGGGAAGCGGAATGGGTGCTGTCTGCCGGGGCGCAGCAATGGCCGCGAGAATCCGCTTTCGAAGTCCGATGGCCGTGATTCCCATTGCTGCCAGATCGGAGTCGGTGAGCGAAGGGAGCACGTCTTCAGTGATCTGGTTCTCCAGGAATGCAGGGGAGTGCTCCATGGCGCCGGCGGCCTCGAGAATCTCCACGACTCGTGGCTCCAGTCCGTCGCACTCGGCCTCGTTGTCCGCCTCGTTTCTGATTGAGGCGTTCGACACCTCCGGAATGTCGCTCATCTCCTCGTCATCCGAATCCCGCTCGCGGGCCTCGGCCTCGCAATTCTCCTCTTCTCCGTCCAGATCCTCCTGGCCTGCGAATTCCTGGTTCGAATCCGGATCTTCATGCTCAAGTGCCACCGTTTCAGGCGAGCTGGTGCCTACGCACTCGACAGATTCGATTGGTCGATACACGCTGAGCGAAAGCCTGATCTTCGCGTTCTTGAACCGGGATGCCTTCACCCAGGATGTCCCGCCCTCGAGGCACGCCGTCGAACCCGACGGAATCGAGATAGAGTCTTCGTTTTCGTCGATAGAGACCTCGTCCGCATCCAGCAGCTCGCACTTCAGCACGACGCGATCGAGGTGCGACTGGCTGCGATTTTGAAGGATGACGCGACATTCCACGCGGCCATGCCCTTCGTCGTCATTTCTTGATCGCAGCAGTCCGATCTTCAGCGTCGGATCAAGCACCGCGCTCTGGACCGTCCTGGAAAGAGTCGCCCAGCCGAATTCCTGTATCGGGGCCTCGACCTCGCCGAGGCGGAGGAATTCCCTCGCGTGCAGCGACGCCGCAACCCGCGCCACGATGTCATCGCGCGATGTTCCTGCAGTGTGGTTCTGCAGGATGCAGCTCGTCGATATCTGGAATGCCTCGTCGGGTTCGAGGCGGCAATCTTCGGAACCTTCGCTGCACTGAATGGGGAACCCTTGGCGATTCTCGAAGACCACCCGGTACTGCACCCATCGCAGGTCGTGACTCGGGACATTCTTGATGGCGAATGTCACATCCGCGTTCATTTCCCCTGTTGGATCAGGGGCGCCCACCTGAAATTGCATGATCTTCATCGGTCGACCTCTCGTGTCGCGAGGACCGCGGACCCATCACGAGTCCATGGACGACCCCCGGCGAGAGGCTAGCGATCGTCCACCATCCGGGTCAACGACTGACGCGGACGGCTGCAAGCTTCAGCCTTCGGATGGCGAACTCGTTCCGACGCACTGTGCCGCGTGGACCGGCTTGAATACGTAGAGTGAGATCCGCATCTTCGCATCCTTGAACTGCGACTTCTTCAGCCAGCCAATGCCACTTTCGATGCACGCAATCGATTTCGCCGGCAGGGTCAACTGATCGTTGCTCGTGTCGACCACGGCGTCGTCGGAGTCCAGCAGTTCGCACTTGACCTCGACGCGTCCCAGGTGGAGGTCGGACTTGTTCTTCACGAAGACACGGCAGTCCACACGCACCTGCCCCTCCTCGTCGATCTTCTGGCGGAAGAGCATCGCTCTCACGGGGCTTTCGATCGTGTCACTGACAACCGTCTTCTCGAGCGTGGCGTGGTCGAAATCGGCTGCAGGGACCGGGATGTCTCCCAACTTGTAGAACTCGCGTGCATGCAGCACGGCGCTAACCGCGAGCGTCACATTGCTGCGGTTCGGGCCCGTGACCTGAGACGGAACGCTGCCCCATGGCTTGACGACGAACTCCTCTCCGGGCTCGATGGTGCAATCCTCCGTGGAGTCGTTGCTGCATTGAAGCGGAAATCCGTCCCGGTCAGCGAACACGGTGTTGTATTGAAGCCAACGGATGTCCTGCTTTGTCGGATTCGAGATGGAAACAGTGACATCGGCGGACATGGCGCCCTCGGCGTCGTGCTTATCCAGCGTGAACTTCGTGATCTTCAACT
>CAYMEB010000367.1:0-4047 GCA_964389095.1 uncultured Hyphomicrobiaceae bacterium | reverse complement strand
CCGCCACCAGATGATCGATCCAGCCAATCTGCTCGATCAAGCCATCGACGAACTCCGCACTGGCCGGGAACACGCCCTCGCGCATCCCGGTCAGCCGGCCGCGCAGAATGGTCAGCGGCGTGCGGATATCGTGGGCGATGGCCGCCGAGCGCAAGCGCAAGTCCTCGTCGGCCGACTTCAGCGCCGCAGTCATCGCCGTAAAGTCGGCTGCAAGCGTCGCGACCTCCGCCGAACGCGGCGCAATGGCTGGCCCTGTGGTCCGCAGACCGAGGGCGACGGATCGAGCGGCGCGCGCCAGATCCTCGATCGGTGCGGACAGACGCGTCGCGAGCAGCCACGAGAGGCCGGCCATCGCCATGGCCGAGAGCGCGACGGCTCCGCCAAGGACGAAGTCGTAGTTCAGTTGCCACGACTTGAAGCCCAACTGGTCCCGAAAAGCCTGATATCCAGGACCGCAAGACCCTTGAGCCGCTGCAATCGCCGCCAGCGCCTCGCGATTGGCCGCGCTGAGACTCGCCTCGAACAGCGCATCGCGTAGCCCGAACACGAGACCGGGGCCGAAGGAAGCGATGATTGCCGAGAAGACGGCGATGAAGATGGCCAGCAGGGAAACCTGCACCTTGAGGGGTGGCGGTGATGACATCTTCATGGGCTGGACTCCAGTCGATAGCCTTCCGTGCGGATGCTGACAAGACGCACGCCGCGTCGACTGTGCTCCTGCAACTTCTGACGCAATCGGCTGATATGCGGGTTGACGGACTTGTCGAAGGCCTCGTCGCCCATCGCCGCCTCGATGATCTGCCCCCGTGTCACAAGACGCCCTGCGCGCATCGCGAGCAACCTCAAGATCCGAAACTCCGTGGGCGTCAGCGTGAGTGGCGTCCCTGCGCACTGTGCCTCGTGGGCATCGATGTCGACCCGCAGATCACCCACGACCAGCGACTTGTTTGCGGCGCTGTCCTGCGCGCGGCGCAGCACGGCCTTCAGCCGCGCCACCAGTTCGAGAGGGTTGAACGGCTTCACCATGTAGTCGTCGCAGCCGAGGCGAAAACCCGTGAGCTTGTCGACGTCCTCGCCGAGCGCGCTCAGGATCACCACCGGGGGTCCCTGCCGCGCCCGCAACTCCGATAGCACGGAATATCCGTCGCGCTTGGGCAGTTTCAGATCGAGCACGACGACGTCCGGCCGCCAGTACCCGGCGGCCGTCAGGGCATCGTCGCCATCCCGCGCCAGCAGTCTGTGGGCGCCCTCGCGAGCCAGGAAGGCGTCGATGATCTCGGCGATATGGGGCTCGTCCTCGACAATCAGGACACGTCTGTCGTTCAACTCGATATCCACCCGCGGACGGCCTCGCAATGAAACGCCTGCCCCCTGATTACCGCGGCTGGGTTGCGGTTTGATTGCGCGGTGGGGTCCGGAGCGTCGGCGGGGGAATGGTGCCGGGAATAGGATTCGAACCTACGACCTACGCATTACGAATGCGATTCAGCGCCTGACTCATTTGCCGCAGTGAATTCCGAGACCTGCGCTAAAAAAATCGTTTTCAAGCATATATCGAGCTGTTTCACACTAGCTACCTCGGTAGACCGAGTTGTATTGCCATAGACAGCAGTTTACTCTACTTGCACTTATAAGTGCTCGTCAGTAAGCGCGAGCGATTGCCACAGGCCTTGCGGGGTGAGGACGCGGTATGCGAGCCAGGATCAGCGCCAGATTGCTAAACACCAAGTCCGCGACCCCAGCGACTAAGCCGTTTGAGATTCGCGACGACCTGCTCAAGGGGTTCCTCCTTCGGGTCCAACCGTCCGGCGCCCGCACGTACTACGTACAGATCGCCCGAAACCATAGAGTAAAGATTGGCGCGGTCGGGGTGATGACACCAGACGAGGCTCGGGAGCGTGCCTCAAAGATTCTTGGGAATCACGCTCACGGGCGCGATCCATTTGACGGCCTTGGCGGCCGGCGAGCCGGATCAACCTTGGCTGCATTTATTGAGAACACCTATTCGCCGCACCTCGGCGCCACACGTCCAAACGGCGCTACCGCCACCGTCAAACGACTAACAGCACGCTTTAAGAGTCTTGGTAACCGCGACCTTGTCAGCATCACCTCCGGCGATCTCGAGCGCTGGAAGGCCACTAGACTCGCAGATGGCGCGACCCCGGCTACGGTTCAACGCGACCTGATGCCGCTATCCGGCGTCTTTAAACTCGCCAAAAAGCTTCGTCTAATCGTTGATAACCCGGTCGCTGATGTCGACAAGTTACGTCTCGATGCCATCGGAAAGTTGCGCTACCTAACACCGGGTGAAGAGGCCCGCTTGCGGAAAACGCTTGCTAAACGCGACCAACACCTGATCGCCCAGCGGCAGCGCGGAAACAAATGGCGAACAGATCGCGGCAAGAGTCTTCTTCCAGTGCTTCCCCACTTCGGTGATGCGCTAACCCCAGCCGTGCTGATCTCCCTCAATACTGGTGTCCGCCTCGGCGAGCTATTGAAACTAAGCTGGTCTTCAATCGACTTTGAAAATGAAACCCTAACCGTTCATGGAGGTACCGCGAAGAGTGGCAAGACTCGCCACGTGCCTCTGAACGCCGACGCCCTGACTGTGCTTCAGCGGTGGCGTACTCAAGCAGGTGACGATTTGGTCATCGGGATTGCCACCAGCTTCAAGAAATCCTTCGCGGCGATATTGTTAAACGCTCAGATTGAGAATTTTCGATGGCACGATCTACGACACACCTTCGCGTCAAAGCTCGCGCAGCGGGGCGTACCGATCAACACCGTCCGCGAGTTACTCGGGCACTCAACCCTAACCATGACTTTACGCTACGCCCACCTTTCGCCCGATAACCGCCGTGCAGCGGTACGCACGCTGGATATGCAATGAAAAACAAACTTGCTGTGCAGATCTTGGCGCCCCGGGTGCCGAAGTCATTGGATGAAGATCATCTGCTGGACAAGATCAAGGGAAAATACGGCTCTGACGCCCACAAAGAAATCAGGGATTGGCTGGATGAATGCCGTGTTTGGTATCACCTTGAGCGCAACTATCGGGAACCTACTATCAAAGCGGTCATCACTTACCGCGGCAAAGTGAAGTCTTCGGCTACGAACTTGATCAGATTTTTGAAGGACACCCAAAAATGGGCAGCCCTGATCTCACGCGTGCCGACCTCTACTCCCCTCCCAGATAGAACGGAGTTACTTCGCGAACTTTCGACTCTGATCGACGGGATTGAAACCAATGCGAAGAAAAACAAGACGATTAACCGTGGAAGAACGCGTAGCGCCCGGGGGGCAGAAATGCTGAATCTTCTGCGAGGAATTTTCCACAAATATGACATTCCGTTTAAAGCAACGAAATCGAGTCTTGCAGTTACAGCACTCGGGGTAGGCCTAAAGCAATCGAACGAGGCCGCAAGCAAAGCTATCGAAAGATCCGCGTCGACAAAATAGCGGTTCGCTCTGCGATATCTGTCCCGAAAATCCGAGAACGGCGGGGCAATACTAGCGTCACACCGGAACACTGATCTTCCAGCGGAGTGACACATGGAAAACCGACTTCTCAACGACGACGAGGCAGCGGCGCTGCTCGGAGTTAGCGCATCGTTTCTGCGAAAGGCTCGATGCGTTGGCACCCTTGGGAACGCAACGCCACCGCCGCCATATGTGAAAATCGGACGGGCAGTCCGATATCGCCGATCAGACCTCGATCAGTGGGTCGCCGAGCGAGTACTTAACCGCTCGATGCCGGAGGTTTCTCGTGCGCGCCGCTGAAAAACTCCTGGCTCGCCTCGACGGCGTACAGGGCGGCAGCGGGAAGTGGCGAGCTCGTTGTCCTGCTCACGGTTCGCGAGGCTTGACCCTGTCGGTTGCGGACCGAGACGGTTCGACGCTAGTGCACTGTCACGCCGGATGCGACGTTGGATCGGTGCTCGCCGCTGTGGGCCTCGGGTTCCCGCATCTCTACGACGCGCCGCTTGATCAAAATCGAAAGCCGACTCGTCAGGATTGGCACCTCCGCGACGCCATCGCTGCGCTTGC
>CAYMEB010000366.1:0-4061 GCA_964389095.1 uncultured Hyphomicrobiaceae bacterium | reverse complement strand
GAATCAGTGCTTTCACCCAGATGTCGTCGCGACGGCCCAGATGGGTTGGGATCTCGCGCAGGTGTTGCGCGATCGTGGACATGAGGTGACGGCCGTCGCTTCACGCTCGATCTACGGCACGAAGGGGTGTTCTCTTCCTCGTCGTGAGTGGGTGCGGGGCATCCGGATCGAGCGCGTCGGGATCAGCCTCTTTGGAAAGTCTTCGATCATTGCCCGGGCGATCGACTTCGGCTTCTTCTACCTGCTTGCGCTGATCCGCATCGTGACGTTGCCACGGCAGGACATCGTGATCTGTTTCACCACGCCGCCGATGATCTCGATGCTGGGGGTGGTCCTGAAGTTGTTGCGCAGGACGAGACTGATCTGCTGGACCATGGATCTCTATCCAGAGGTTCTAGCTGCAGGCGGTTTGATCCGCTTCGGTTCCATAGGGTACCGCCTGCTTCGCTTCATCGACACCGTCGGGCTGCGGGCGAGCGACCGAGTCGTCTGCCTTGGTCGTTGCATGCGAGATCGCCTCCTGGCCCGCGGTGTCGAGCATGAAAGAATCTCGGTGGTGCATGTCTGGGGTCAGGATCTCGTTGGAACATCGGTGCCGCGTTCGGACAATCGGTTCCGAAAGCTGTGGGGCCTGCAGGATCGATTCGTCGTCATGTACTCCGGAAATCTGGGTCTCGGTCACGACGTCGCGACGATGGAGCGTACGATTGAGGAACTTGCCTCGGATGAAGCCGTGCGATGGGTCATCGTGGGTGGAGGCAAGGGTCGGGAAGCGCTTCAGCGCCGACTGTCGGCCCGCCCTGATGCCATGCGGCACGTCGAGTTTCATCCGTACCAGCGAATCGATGAGCTTCAGGAGCTGTTGCAGGCGGCTGATGTCCACATCGCGTCGATGTTGCCGGGCTGGGAGGGTCTGATCGTGCCGTCGAAGTGCATCGGCGTGATGGCCGCCAGCAGGCCGCTGCTTTGGATCGGACCTGGCGAGAGCGAATGCGCCCGAATGATCATGGATGCAGGATGTGGAATGTGCATCGAGCCCGGAGATTGGCGAGCCCTCATGCGGGTTCTTCACGATTTGCGCAACGATCCCGGGCTGATCGGCGCACTTGGCGCCGCGGGCGAGCGAGCCGCAAAGGGACCTCTCTCACGTCGAGAGGCCTGCGAACGATGGATCCAGATTGTCGAGTGGCTGGGTCCGAAATCCTCGGATTCTGCGGGTGAGATCAAGCGTTGAGGCCCTCGTTCGCGGCACGCTGCCTGGAAGAAGTTCGACAGGTGCGATGTTCACCCAGAGGTGTGGGTTGGCTGCCAGGCACCAAGGACTACACTTTGAAGTCGGCCCATGCGCTCGCGGGAAAACATCTTGAAGACTTCGATCAGGTCGGAGCGCAAGCCCCGAGTGGCCGTGGTGTACCACTTCTTTGCGCACTATCGCCGAGCCATCATCGAGCAGCTTGCGGCCGACCCGGATCGTGACTGGACCTTCATCGGCGATCTTCGGGACTATGCCTCCGACATCGAGCCTGCCAGATTCTCCGAGCGGGTGAGGTTTCTCAGGTTGCGTTGCATCCGGCTCCCCGGGGGCTTCATGTGGCAGAGCGGCCTGATCTCTCACCTGCTACGTACGAGGTACGACTCGGTGATTTTCCTCGGAGCGGACCGATTTCTTGCGACCTGGTTGGCCGCGATCGTCTCGAGAATTTTCGGCTCTCGGGTGCTCTTCTGGTCGCATGGTTACACGCGTCGGCCGACCGGCCTGGCCGCGGTCTACCGCAAGACGTTCTACCGTTTGGCGCATGGACTCATGACCTATGGTCGCTGGGCGAAGGTCGTGGCGATCGAGCAGGGGCTGCCTGACGAGCGAATCCATGTCATCGGGAACTCGCTTGACTTTCAAGAGCAGCAGCGTGCTTTGAACGCGATGCCGCTGCGCCGTGCCGCGGAAGTTCGTCGCGAGCTCTTCCAAGATGAGGAAGTTCCAGTCATCTGCTGCACCACGCGCTTGGTTGCTCATCGCAGACTGGATCTGTTGCTGCACGCCTGCGCGCGCCTGCTTCGATCCGGTTCGACGGTCCATGTTGTGCTGGTTGGCGATGGCCCTGAGCGCGCGCGTCTTGAACGACTCGCGGCCAAACTTGGCGTCCGAGTGGCCTTCACCGGCGCCTGCTATGACGAGGCACGCATCAGCGAGATTTTGGCGGCGTCGAATGTCGTCGTGGCGCCGGGCATGGGCGGATTGTCAGCCATGCACGCGCTTGCCTATGGCGTGCCGGTGGTGTCTCAGGACAACCCGGAGACCCAGATGCCTGAGTTTGAAGCGATCATTCCCGGCGTGACAGGTTCCCTGTTCAAGGAGGGAGACATCGGGGCATTGGTGGCCGCGATCCAACCATGGATCCGAACGCCTTGGACGGACCAGAAGGTCCAGGATTCATGCCGATCAATGATCCGCCGATTTTGGAGTCCTGAATTCCAGTTTGAAGCGATCACCAGGGCGGTCGATGGTGAGCGCGCCGATGATCTCTTTTGGCTTCGCGGTCGTCAGCGATCCACCTTACTACACGGAGACTCTCCATGAGTGTCAAGGCTCTGGTCAAGCGGCTCGGCTTGTACGGTTTCGCGAGGCGCACCCTCATGCGGCTGCGGATCGTTCGTTATGGACTCGTGGGCGTGCATCCGCTGGCGTACATCAGCGCCGGAACCGGGCGGAACTTACGCCCCGACATCGTACTGGGCGCGTACGCATTTCTCGGGCAGGATTGCGTCATTCAGTCCAAGGTTCGCATCGGCAGGTACACGATGTTCGCACAACGAGCTTCTGTCGTCGGGGCGGACCATCGCATGGATGTGGCGGGTGTCCCGATGATTTTTGCGGGAAGACCCGAGATTCCGCAGACGATCATTGGCGACGATGTCTGGGTCGGCTTCGGTGCCGTGATCATGCAGGGCGTGACCATTGGTGACGGCGCCATCATTGGCGCGATGGCGGTGGTGACCAAGGACGTCCCGCCCTTTGAAGTTTGGGCAGGTGTTCCAGCGCGGAAGATTGGTGAGCGGTTCGGGAATGTCGAGCATCGGAGTGCGCACAGGACGATGCTCGCAGGGGAGTCCGTCGATGGCGTGTTCTGCGAAGTACTCTGATCGTGCCGAGAGCGGCTGTTTGCTCGGTCTCGATTGACCTGATTTTCCGTGACGAAGCGGATGGGGGCCCAGCGATACTGAGACCGGGTCTCCGCGACTCCCGTCCCGTTACAATGGTTCGTGCATCGACAAATGCATTCGATATGGGGTTCGGTCTGGGGAAGCTCCAAATGAGATCGCGTGAACTCGCACGTTGGTTGCAACCCAAGATCTTCGGGTTCGGTCTGCTTCTGTTGCCACTTGCCATCGTGGTCGAGTTGGGCTTGCGCTTCGGGGTTGGCTTTGGCGATCCACCCCTGTACATGGCCCATCCACGGATTGAGTACATGATGAGGCCCGGGATTTACAAGCCTTTCGGCAGGCATGTCTTCATCAACTCAGCTGGCATGCGCTCGCCGGAGGCCGCAACCCAGGATCCGTCCCCGAATCAGCGGCGGCTTCTGGTGCTTGGTGACAGCATCCTCAATGGCGGTGCGCTTACCGACGATCGCGATCTCGCGACGACGCTTCTTGAATCCGAAGAGCGTGGTGTGCAGCAGCTCTCGGTCTGCAACATCTCGGCGGGCTCTTGGGGTCCGGGCAATTGGCTCGCGTACCTACGAGAGAATGGAACATTCGGCGCCAAATTCGCGATCATCGTTCTCAACGACGCGGATGCCATCGATGCGCCGACCTACGCGCCGCTTGGGCGCGATCATCCCACCCAGCGACCCCAGCTCGCCACGATCGAAGTGTTCATGCGATATCTGCCCCGTTACTTGCCAGCCAGTCTGTTTGACGAGGGCTCGCGGACTTCGCCTGCTGGGGAACTTGCGGACCCACTGCAAGATCTTGCAAGCGGCATCGATTTACTTCGTGACCGTGGGCTGGCCGTCGGAGCGATCCTCTTTCCGAGCGAGGCCGAAGTCAACGCAGGTCCC
>CAYMEB010000365.1:0-4067 GCA_964389095.1 uncultured Hyphomicrobiaceae bacterium | reverse complement strand
GCGGTTCTGGCCGGCTGAGGCAAAGTCGGAGCGTTTTCACACAGCCTGGGCCCGGACCGGCCGTTCCGAAGCAAGCTTTGTTCCGGACGCGGACGCTCCCCATATAGTCCCGTGGGGAGCAGCGGTGTAAAATGAAATCATGAGTCATACGGATTCGGCCGATCCCAGCCCTTTCACAGTCGCCGGCTTCCGCCGGCGGGCGGCAGCCCGCTTGCTGCCGGCGCCTGGCGATACTCTGTTCGATCCGCGTTCCGGCCGTGCACGGCTGCGCTCGGACTGGGACCTCGATCCTGAACTCGCCGGGGATCTGGCCGTCATGGAGACGCCGCGGCCCGCGGCGGTGCTGGTGCCGATCGTCGCTCGCGAACGGTTGACCGTGCTGCTCACGCAGCGCACCGAGACCCTGTCCAAACATGCGGGACAGATTTCGTTTCCCGGAGGGCGTCTCGATCCCGAGGACCCGGACCCAGTCGCGGCTGCATTGCGTGAGGCGGAAGAGGAAATCGGGCTCGCTCCTGCGCACGTGGACGTCATCGGCTACCTGGACGGCTACCGGACCGGGACCGGCTATCACATCACCCCGGTCGTCGGCATTGTGCCGCCGGACCTTGCTCTGCGCCTCGCGGCGGACGAAGTCGCCGACGCGTTCGAGGTGCCTCTGGCATTTCTCATGGATGAAGCGAACCACATGAAGCATGCTCGCGAATGGCGAGGGCGCACGCGCTCCTACTGGGCGATGCCGTATGGCGAACGTTACATCTGGGGAGCAACGGCCGGGATGCTCAAGAACCTCCACGAGCGGCTGTTCGAGACAGGGGCCGGCCCATGATTCGTGTCGTCGCCGAGAACCTGGCGCTGCTGCTGGCGCCGACACTCGTTTATCTCGCGTACGTGATGCTGGTCCGCAAGGATACCGACAGCGTGAGCGAGGCACTGGAGCAGGCGCCGCTCGTTGCGTTGTTCGTGATCGGCTCGGTCCTGGCGGTCGGCACGATGGCCTGGTTCGGATCGAAGCACGACAGTGCTCCCAACCTCGGCTACGAACCGCCGTCGATCAAGAATGGCCAGATCGAACCCGGCCGTAACAAGTGATGCGCGACGGCGGAAACGCCGCCGACGAGCGCCATGATCACACCTCCCAGGATCGACGCGAACTGGCTGAGCCGTCCCGAGACGGCCGCCGTGTTCGCCGCTCTGGAAAGAGCGGGGCATGGCGCGCGCGCGGTCGGCGGCTCGGTGCGCAATGCCCTGATCGGCCGGCCGGTCGCGGACGTGGACATCGCCACCACGGCCACCCCCGCCGAGACGATGCGGGCGTGCTCGGCCGCGGGGCTCGGCGTTCATCCTACCGGCCTCGCACACGGTACCGTCACCATCGTCTCCGGCGGCATTCCGCACGAGGTCACCACGCTTCGCCGTGACGTCGAGACGTTCGGCCGTCATGCCACGGTGGCGTTCACGGACGATTGGCGCGAGGACGCCGCCCGGCGCGACTTCACCATCAATGCGCTCTACTGCGACGCGCGCGGGGTCGTGCATGATCCGCTCGGCGGCTATCCGGATCTGCTGGTCCGGCGGGTCCGTTTCATCGGAGATCCCCATGCGCGCATCCGGGAAGATTTCCTGCGCATCCTCCGATTCTTCCGGTTCACAGCGGAGTACGCCGGCGGCCGAACCGATGACGCGGGACTACGGGCCTGCGGCGAGGAACGGACCGGCCTCGGATCGCTCTCGGCCGAAAGAGTACGCAGTGAGTTCATGAAGGTTCTGGTTGCTGCGAGTGCTCCCGCGGTCGTGCGGGTGATGCACGCGCACGGTTTCCTCGCATCGCTGCTGGGGCTGGCACCGATGCTCGCCCGGTTCGAGCGTATGGCCGGGATCGAGGCGACGGCCGGGCTCGCGGCCGATCCGATCTTGCGCTGCGCGGCCTTGGCGATCCGTACGCCCGAGGACGCCGACCGGCTCACGGACCGCTTGCGCCTGTCGAACGTCGAGCACGCGCGCCTGGTCACGATGGCGAAGGCGGAGACGATCGCCCTCGGAGCGACACGGGAAGCTGTTCACGCCCAACTCTACCGGCTCGGGCGGGATCGATTCGTGGACACGGTGCTCGCGCAGTGGTCGCTGCTGGCCGGCGCCTCAGAGGACGGCTGTTTCATGGAACGTCTTGCCGAAGCGACAACCTGGACGCCGCCACGTCTCCCCATCGACGGAAGGGATGTGATCGCCAGCGGGATCGCCGCCGGCCCCGCCGTCGGGGAGGCGCTGCGCCGGCTGGAGAATGAATGGCTCGCCAGCGGGTTCCGGCTCGGGCGCGATGCGCTCCTCGCGCTGTTGCACAGGCGATAGGGGCGGTTCGCCGCGTGCCTTTTGCGCACTACCCCGGCCGCCCGTGGCCCGCTAGCTTGCGCGCTGCGTTCGAGAGGATTGCATGGAGGTGCGGATGACCCGCCAGAAGGGCACCGCCGCGAACCAGGCATCGCTCGCCAGGGTCCGGCGGATCATCGCCGGTCTCGGCGTGACGATGGTGGTGATCGGCATCGTGATCGGGTTCGGCGGGGGAAGGCTGGGGATCGACGCCGCGACTGCGCGCCTCGTCTCCTCGGTGCTCATCCTCGCCGGCATTGCCGATCTCCTGTTGGCGATGATCTGGGACAGGCTGTTCGGGACCGGTCGATGACGATGCTCACCAATGTGCCGAGAAGCCTCCTGTTCTTTGCGTTTGCCGTGCTGACGGTCGGCAGGGCGCAAGCCCAGACCGAACTGGTCACGATCACGCTTCCGGCGCCGTCGTTGGCGGCGGCGATCCAGCGCGCTCTGGAGCGAACAGAAATCCGCCTGCACAACCTGGGACCGCTGCGTGAGGGCAGCTATCATCAGGCGCTGGCGTCCTCGATCAAGTTCCGGGCGACGGAAGGTCCGGGAAAGCGGACACGTTTCACTCTGCCCGACTCCAGCCGGACGATCCTCGGCCGGCGCTACGGCTATTACGTCGACAACGTTCGCGCCAGCGGCGTTTTCGTGCTGCCGCAGCCCGATCGCTTCACGTTGACGATCACGCTCGAGCGTCCCGGGGGACCCGCCCTGGTCGGTCGGTGCGTCAGGCTCCGCGCGCCGGCGACGGCATGCAGCGCGCTGGGTGAGGCCCAGATGCCCGGCATCGCCTGGAATGGCGGGCGGGTCGATATCGATCTGCTGCCGGTCCGGTTCGGTTCGAGCCTCGCGTTCACTGCGACGACGGTCACGATCGGGGGCACGTTCGATGTCGCGTCGGCCTGTTCCTATCCGGTCGTGGGCGCCAACATTTGTGCCGGCATCGATCGCGCGACGCAACGCATCCGGGCCAAGGTCGCGGAACAGGTGAAGGCCGCGCTCAACGATGTAGCCGTCAAGCGCGATGTGGCCGCCGCCGTGCGCGAGCATCTGGACACGACTGCGCAGATTCCCATCCTCGGCGTCCGCCGCGTCGAAATGGTAGACGGCGCCGTCGTCCTCGGGCTGGGCCTGGGACGGTAGTGCGACGAGCCGAGGGGGGGTACGACCGCTCAGCGTGCGAGGATGCGCGCCAGTATCATGACCAGGAGCGCGCCGATCGTCGATACGGCGATCTGATTGCCCCACGCGCCGAAGTCGAAGGGGAGGCGCAGCAGCCCGAGCTGAACCATGGCACCTCCCACGAACGCGCCGATGATCCCCACGATCACGTTGCGAATGAGGCCGCCGCCGCCGAGCAGCAAACCGGCGAGCCATCCCGCGATCAACCCGTTCACCGCCATGATGATCCAGGGCATGTAGGGCTGCAGCTGACCCATCGTCATGACGATGTTCTCCTGTCTGGCGGCGCGGGGCACCGACCCGGCGCTCGAGGTAAAAAGCTTACAGGAAGAATCGGGCGACCAGTATGACGACGACCGCGCCGATTGCGGACTGGATGATCGTATTGGCGATCTCGTTGCCGACGCCGATACGGACGTTGAGCGCCTTGAGCAGCATCCCGCCCACCACCGAGCCGACCAGGCCGGCGATGAGCAATCCGACCAGGCCGCCCTTGACGCCGCCGACCAGGA
>CAYMEB010000364.1:0-4071 GCA_964389095.1 uncultured Hyphomicrobiaceae bacterium | reverse complement strand
ATCTGACGCGACGCTCCCTCCCGGACCCACGCCTTCGTCCACCACGCCTTGAAGATCGCGTGACTTTCGCGAACGCTCACATCGGATCGGTGGTGCAACGCGCTGAGCTGCGCTTCGTGCCGCCGGAACGCCGCAAGCGGTTCATCGACGCTCGCGAAGCGCCCCTGCTCGAGTACGCGGAAATGATGCTCGAGATCCACGAGTTGGCGGAACGATCGATCGAGCCCGCCCGCTGCCGCTGAGGCCCGGAACAGCACGATTGACGGTTCGCCGATCAGGTTCTCGGCGCGCTCCAGACACTTCAGGATGACCGTACGACCGTCGACACCGGATGAGGCGCCGAGGTGCGGCCGATGCTCAAGCTCTCGCCCCGCGGCATCGATGACGACCGAACCACATCCCACCATCACCGTCGTAGGGTCACGCTCGCCGAGCTGCAACATGCGTTGCACGGCATCCCCCTCGATCAGCAGGTCGTCCTGGAACACCGGCTTGATCCAGGTGCCCCGAGCGACCCGAAGGCATCGGTTGAAGTTGCCCACCAGCCCACGATCGCCGTCGCGGTGGATCACGCGAATGCGCGGATCAAGAGCCGCGTACTCCGCGAGGATTTGCGGGGACGCGTCGGTCGAGCCGTCATCGGAAGCCACCACCTCGAGGTGCACACCCTGCTGAGCGAGGATCGAGTCGAGGCATTCCCGCAGAAACCGCTCGCCGTTCCAGACGGGAACGATCACACTGACGAGCGTGGCGCTCAAGCGGAAACGCTCCCCGCCTTGCCGCGGAAGGACCATGTCAGGAACCGCAGGCGCTTGCTCCACGGAATTCCGGCGACGAGACATCGACGCACGCGAGCGGCGATGCCGAGCTTGCCTTCGAGCATGTCGACGATGTACGACTCGAGCCGCTCCTGTGCTTCGAAGCCTGCGCGAACGCTGTCGAGGCACCCCCCCGCCTCGGCTTCGCGCCAGAGCTGCTCGAACTCGATCAGGGCCGCTCGTGCCGAGCGAAGCAGTGCGCGACGCTTGGCCATGGAACCACCGACGCGCGTCTGCGAGAGCCCCCCACGGCGGTGTCGGATGAGAGGCTCCGGCAGACGGATGCCGGAGCCGCGCATCACGGCGCGGAAGCCGAGCACCTGATCTTCGCAGGCAAGGCGTGGATCGAGCGGGGCCATCTCGAGCAGTCGTCGCGTGATCAATTGCGCCGCACCAAGCACGTAGGGCCGACGTGTCGCCCAACGCTCCGTGCTCCAAGCACCCAGATCATCGACTTGCTTCACGCCCAGAACCTCGCCGTCGAATGTCATGTCGAACGCATCGGCGGCGATCAGATCATGGCGATCGCCGTGAGACCTGCGAAAGTCGAGGCAACGGCTGCATCGATTCGGCAGCGACACATCATCGCCATGCGCGATGAACAGAAGGTCCGAGGCAGCATGCTGCGCGGCGATTCGCAGATTTCCAACGATTCCAAGATTCGTCTCATTGCGGCGCAAGACCACGCGCTTCGGACCCCGATAGGCCAAGGCGAGTTGGCGAAGACGATCCCAGGTTTCGTCACGGGAGCAGTCGTCCGAAACCACGATCTCAAGGGCGTCGGTGTCCTGCGCGAGCAAGCTGCCGAAGGCTTCCACGACGTAGGCAGCCTGATTGAAAGTGAGAAGAACAACCGAACACTGGCAACGAGCTGCCATCAGGCTGCCCCCCCGTGCTCGAAGTACCGATCCATCCGCGAACTGCCAGTGATGATGCGTGGCCGCATCGATTCGCGCCCGCGCCGCTTTTCGAGGCTGGGATCCGCCCGAAAGTATTCATGGAGAATCGGCGGACATCGCGGCCACTCAACATCTGACTGCCAAGCATCCCGCCAAACCTCGGAAAAAACGGACGCCCCCATCCCTTGGCCGAGGGCTTGTAGAACCGATCTGACGCCGGATACAAGCTCACTCTCGGACTGACCTTCACAGATCGCCCTTTGACTGGGTGAAGTCGTCTTACCAACCGACTGCGCGCCGAACACGAGACATCCTTCAATGACATGTACGAGACTGTCGCCAGCGTGGGCGGCCCCCTGAAGGCGGCAGAGTTCAAGATCAACCCAAGGAGAGGGATCTAAACACCGGTCACCATGATCACAGTGGCACTGCAAGGCTTCACAAGCATATACCGGCGACCAATGACAACTCTGATGAAAAATCTCTGGGCGTCGCGGCTTGATTGTTCACCACCATCCGCGCAAGACATCGACCCCACCGACATTTGAATCAGCGACGCCTCCTGACCTCCAACACTGCCAGATCCTCGTCAGCACACGAGCGCTGTTGGATTCCAGGCAGCCGATAGGGCGGCGGTGTACGCCCCCTACGCCAACCCCTTCCTTCGAGATCGCCCCCCCGAAACCCTGCTTCAATCACGATCCGGGAGACCGCGCATCAACCTCTTACCACGCGAGGGCAAGTAAGTACAGCTGGCCATAACGATATGGCCCAACAGAACCGCTTGATATCGCACCGCCTCGCTGCACGCCAACCCGCTCGAAGAAGAAATCGCAGCTTGGTCCGGCAAGGAAGGCTGTGGCGTCCATATTTGATGCACAGCAATTGCCTATCCTGCTCAAAGAGAAAATCCGAACCGCGCGAGCTCAATCCGCCTGATGCAAAAACAGCGATAACCATGTCGACATATCTCACACGAACATCTGGCGACAAGAACCAGCGTAAGTTGTGCTCCCAATCGGCATGAACACGATAGCCAAGACTAAACTTTCCGATTCGGTCAAACAGTTCCCGGCGGACGAAAATCGACTGATGGCAAATATTCTTCGCAAGTATCTGGCTGACCGAAAAGGCCCCCGCGTAACGATGATCGTTGCGGTTGCTTAAGTGCGGCGCCACAACATCGCCGTAGACAACGTCTGCGTCCGAGGATAGATGCCGCGAGACAGCCAAGAGCGTGTCAGCATCTTGGAGCCGATCATCACTGCCAAGGAAGAGCACCCACTCTCCCTTGGCACGATTGAGGGCTCGATTCATGGCATCGTAGATGCCCGCGTCACACTCGCTCGTCACAGACAATTGGAATCCGCATTGTCGTCGAACAAACCCGTCGACGATTGCGATCGTATCATCGGACGACTTTCCGTCCTGGATCAGAACTTCGAAGTCACTCCACGATTGCAGCGCAAGACTCCGGAGCAGTGCATCAACTGTGCGTGCAGCGTTGAAGGTCGGGACAATGACCGACAGCATCGGCAGGGCTTTCGAACGCGGAATCATCATCGACGAACAAATATCGAATCCGCCTGAAGGATTCGTCCATTATTTGGATCAGTGAGTTGGTCCCAATTGCCCGCATAGTCGAAGCCTAACGAACTGAGCGCAAGATAGATTTCGCGGAACAGCGGCTGGCCCTCGTAAAGCGTCAGAAAGCTCGTCTCGACAATAATAATTCTTGCACGGCGAAGCGTCTCAATCCCTCCCTGTATCACTCTATCTTCGAAACCCTGAACGTCGATCTTGGCAAATATCCCATCGGGCATCGGCACTTCCTTCGCCACTTCATCAAGGCGTCGAATTCGAATTCGCTCCTTCTTCGAGTCGCCATCCGTAAATGGGAATGCTCGCCTGTGCAGATCTGCCATCGGCAAGATTGACGAGCTTGGCGAGTAGACACAGCGCCGGATATCTATCTCGCCATCCATGTCACCCAAAGCACAGTCAATCGCAATGCAGCGGGAAATATCCTTCGTTCGCCGCCGGAGCTCGGCGGCCGCATCCGACAGCGGTTCGAAAGAAATGATGTTGGCTGCAGGAAACCGATGCGCCATCGTGACGGCAAAGTCCCCCGAATTGGCGCCGACATCCAGGATGGTGCGGATCGAGCTCTTCTCAATCCAATCCGTTGTTGGGTATCGCACCGCGGGCTCGGCACCGGAGGAGCGCTTACCAAATTTTCGAATCACACCAAAGCAGCAGGACTTTTTAAGAAACTCTTTCAACGATTTTTCTCTTTTGCTGTTTCGATATCTTGATCCGCACCGTTCGCCCGACGCCGCTTGTGCATCCGCTCG
>CAYMEB010000363.1:0-4104 GCA_964389095.1 uncultured Hyphomicrobiaceae bacterium | reverse complement strand
GCGATCAATCCCGAGGATCCACTTCGCACACCTCGTAGACCGCGTCGCCGAACTGGAAGCCGCGATCCTCGGCATGAACGTGCGCTTCCGCCCAGGGCAGATAGCTGCCGTTGACATATACGTAGCGTGCCATGTGTTAGATTCCTCGGTTCGGATCGCTCGTCTGCTTCTGCCGGATGTCGCGTTCGCCCGCAAATACGATCCATGTCGCAGCAGGCCGCCCGCGGGCAGGTTACTATTGGCTCGCCGAAAATCGCACGCCCGAGTTCCAGCCCTGAACCTCGTCGCGCCTGTCGACCCGGGAGAACAGGCGGCAGGCCTGCGAGGCGTCATTGTGCTGGAAGCCGACGCAGTCTTTCGTCCCGTCGCAGCGCGCGGTGCAGCCCACGAATGTCGGGATGGTGGTCTCCTCGAGCACGACACCTTCGATGCCGTTGTTGCGGCGCAGGGTGTAGCGCTGGTCAGCGCGCTGCGGGCCCGGGCGGCCTCCGGCCGTGCGCGCTTTCAGTTCGTCCTCCAGTTGTTTCATCCGCTCCTGCAATGCTGCCACGGCCTTGGCGTCGCCGGCCGCCGGCGGCGGGCCCTGGACGGCAGGCGCCGATGTGGCGGGCGGAACGAAGTAGAATTCCCCGGTCAGCGCCGAGTGATCCCACGGCACCTGGCGGCCACCGGTCGCAGACAGCACGTCGCGGCGCACTTCGGTCATGAGGCCGGTCAGTGTCCGCCCCGGCGTGTGGATGTTCTTCACCAGAGCCGCCGTGAACGGCGAGTTGCGGCCCTGGCCGTCGAGGGCGACGTTGCCGGGCTGCGTGGAGAAGGAAATGAAGGTGCCGACGCCGCTCTTGATCTGGGCGAGACCTTGGCCCACCGCCGCCGACCGCGTGCCCATGGTCCGTGCGAGGTTCTTGCTCAACGGATTGTCGCGGCAGGCGTCGAGGAACACGATGTTGGTCTTCTGCTCGCGGTCGATCTCCATCTGGCGCAGCACGAAATCGACGCGCACGGCGTCGAAATCCAGATCGCGCTCTGATGCGAGCCGCGCATCGACCGACACGAGGTAGTTCGCGTCCCCCACGCGCAGACCGTGACCCGCATAGAAGAACAGGGCGGTATCCGCGTCGACCAGCGCACCCGCGAATTCTCGGACCTTCAACTCGAGGTCCCGCTTGGTGACGTCGATCCCGTCGATCACCGTAAATCCCAGATCGCGCAGGGCTGCTGCGACATCGGCTGCGTCATTGGCCGGATTGGTGAGCGCGGCGGTATGCTGATAGGCGGCATTGCCCACGACGAGCGCGATGCGCCTGCCGATTCCAGCGGGCGGGGCCGTCGATTGCTGAGGCTGTGCCGGCGGTCCCGACGCTTCGGCTGTCGGCGCCGAGGCCACGAGAAACAACAGGGCGAGCATCGTACGCATCGTGCGGCAGAAACGAATACGCATCGGCAATCACTCCTGGAGCGACGCGAACATGCGCCTTCCATACCTGCTTTCATGGCGCAGGAAAACACGGCGCGGGTGAACAAAGTGCGGCGGCGCGAGCAACCGGTGGATCGATCCGACGCGCGGGACCGTCAGCCGACGGGAACCTTGACGTGCGGTCCGGCCCAGCCCTGGCTCGGCGAGCCTTGCGCGACGGCCACGTAGGCCTCACCGACACGCTCGGGCGACTTCATCAATCGGCCTTTCCAGGCGCCGAGTCGAAGGCCGGTCTGCACGAGTCCGCGCAACATGCCGACATGCTCGGTCAGGCCGATCGATTGCGCGCCGACCAGGCGGTCGCCGTCGAAATTCAGTTTCAGATAGCGATAGCCGGCTTCGTCGATGACCTTGCCCGACTCTCCTCCGGGCTTGCCGTCCCAGAGTCCGAAGGACGAAGAGATCAGGCCCATCGTATCGAGCACGTTCATGTTGAGCGAGCCACGGTGGGCATGTCGATGCCCGGTCATGTTGAGCGCGGCGATGCGCCCGTGCTCGACCGCCACCGGCTGGATCGCGAGAACGTCGTGATTGCCGGTGGAGATGTCGGTCGCCTCGCAGCAGTCGCCGGCGGCGTAGACGTCCGCGGCCGAGGTCTCCAGGAACGCGCCGACGCGAATGCCACGGTTGGAAGCGACGCCGCTGCCGACCAGGAAGCCCGTGTTCGAGCGGACGCCGACGGCCAGCACCACGAGACGGGCCGGAATCTGTCCGGCGCCCGAGACGTGCACGCGCAGATCCTTGCCCGTGCCGTCGCCGATTTTGTCGATGCGTTCCACGCGGGCGCCGGTGAGCACGCGGACGCCCTTCTTCTCGCACCAGCGCTTCAGCATGCCGCCAGCGGTGTCGTCGAGCATGCGCGCAACCATGCGCGGGGCCAGTTCGACCACGGTGAGATCGGCGCCGCGAGCGTGCAGTGCTTCCAGAATGATCGAGCCGATGAAGCCCGCGCCGACGAGCACCACGGGTGCGCCCTTGTCAGCCAGCTTCATGATCTCGCGGGCATCGGCGAGGGTCCAGCAGGTGTGCACGCCGGGAAGATTGGCGCCGTCCATCGGCGGCAAGATCGGCGAGGCGCCGGTTGCGATCAGCAGACGGTCGTACTTGATGCTGTTGCCATTGCTCAGATGCAGGAGCTTCGACGCAGTGTCCAGTCCGCCCGCCCGGGCACTCGCCAACGTGATGCCCTGGCTCTTGTAGTGGTCGGGGTTCTGGCGCAGATGCGTTCCGCCCTCCTTGATGGAGCCGTGGAGGAGGTAGGGGATGGCCATGCGCGAGTAGGGCTTGCTGTCCTCTCCGCAGACTAGGGTGATCTGCGCGCTCCGATCCGCCGCGCGGATCGTCTCCGCCGCGGTCACGCCCGCCGGCCCGGCTCCGAGAATGACGTGATGCATGGGTGCGCTCTCGCGATGGCTGAGCTTCGGCCGGTTCCTGCTCCATGGTCGACGGAGCGGGGCAGGGAACACGACGCCGCAGCGCGGTTGCGCGCTGCGGCTTCGTCGATCGTCGATGTCAGACCTTGAGCCGGCTCAGGGTCTCGTTGGTCGGGACGCCGTCGGCGGTCCAGCCGCGGAGCTGGTAGTACTCCGGCAGCATCTTATCGAGACCGTTGACGAGGCCCTTCGCGGGGCCGTCCTTCGCGGCTTCCTTCACCAGGCGATCGGGCAGGCGATCGTCCTTGGCGGTGAAGCCGGCCTTGTTGTTGAACACGCGCTCCATGTTCCAGATGCGCTCGCCGGCCTCCAGCATCGTCTCCGGGGTCCAGCCGCCCTCGATGGCGGCGTCGACCTGCGGGGCGATATCGACGAGGGTCCAAGCGAAGGTCGTGAAGACGCACAGACCAGTGGAGTCGACCGCCGCGGTCGCGTCCTGGAACGCCTTGACCAGCGCGGGTTTGCCCTGGGTCGTCAGCGGGTCGGTCTTCTCCGGCACGCCGAGGATTTCCGACGACACCGTGTAGGAGCGCAGGTGGCAGGCGCCGCGGTTGGACGTGGCGTAGGTCAGGCCCATGCCCTGGATGCCGCGCGGATCGTAGGCCGGGAATTCCTGGCCCTTCACGGTCTGTGACAGATCCGGCCGGCCGTACTTGGCGGTGAGGCGCGCCGAACCGAGGCCCAGTTCCTTGCCGAAGCCTTCAGCCTTGCCGACCAGCTCGACGCACTTCGCGAGCGCCTCGGCCGAGCCGAACTTCAGTTCGAAACCGATGGTCTCCTTCTTGATGAGCCCGAGCTCGTAGAGTTCCATCGCGGCGCCGACGGTCGAGCCGAACGAGATCGGATCGAGCGCCTGTTCGTTGCAGATGAAGTTGGCGTAGGTGAGCGTGTCGAGGTCGTTGACACCCGTCGCGGCGCCGAGCGCCCAGGCCGCCTCGTACTCGAGGCCGCCCGAGGCATGCCAGTATTCGGGCTTGTTCTTGATGGTGAAGTGGCTCTCGTCGATCTTCGAGATCCGGCCGCAGGCGATCGTGCACCCGAAGCAGGCCTGATTGGTGACGAGGTTCTTCTTGCCGTCGGTCTTGCGCGGGGTGGCCATGGCCTCCGCGGAGATGTCCTTGGCGCCTTCGAACTTCACGTCGCGGGCGTTGCGCGTCGGCAGCGCGCCGGATTCGTTGATCACGTTCATCAGCA
>CAYMEB010000362.1:0-4111 GCA_964389095.1 uncultured Hyphomicrobiaceae bacterium | reverse complement strand
CAGTGCCAAAGAGTCGCCCAGCGGCGAGATACGTCTCTGCATGCGAATGACTCGATACTCAACGCCATCAAGCCTTTCTGATGGCTTTGGGGAGTCAGATGCGATCATTGAAACTCGCCAGCCGCGGCCTACCAGCCATGATGGGATAGCGCCCCAGTGGGAGAAACTCATGGCAACCGTCGTGCTCAATACGATATGCCTCGTCGCGTCAGTTCCGTTTGCACTTTGAAGTGTCATAGTCAATAAGAACCCGTCCCGACGCCTACTTGATGTCGCCCAAGGATCGCGAGGCATCGTGAACGAAGACTGGAACAAAGGGTCTCTTGCCCCACGACGCGATACTCCCTGTCAAATCAACCGAATTCATGGTCTGACCCTAGTCCCACGGCGAGGGCGGTTCCCGATGAATCGTGAAGCGAGTGAAGAACTCCGGGAAACGCGCCGTCCACTCTTTGAGAATCGAACCGCAGGTGGCGCCTTCGGGTGCCCGACAGCATTACGAACGCGCCGAATGAGAAGCCAGCGCAAACCCCACTCGTCCGCGCCGACACCCAAGCCGATGACTCTCCATTCATGCGGGATGGCTTTGAAGACCCAAGCGCCTGCCCTCTTCAATCCTCCACGCGACCGACCACTTCGAGACTCCGCTGCAGACCGCAGCGCCTTCCCTTGATCGACCGCCCGCCGATATGCCGAAGCCTTTAACACAAAGTCGCGAAGTCCGAGACGCAAACTCCCCGGCCCACTAAGATGATCGTGGAACTTCCAGTACGTCGCCTCATCCGAGGCCGCGAACCCCGAATGCCGAAAGAGAGGGGTGAACTCCGGCGACTTGCCCGGAAACGACCTTTCAACCCAGGCAACACCCTTCGCACCATTCCAGCAAACACCTAGCGCGTCACCGAGCAGGCGGTCGAAATTGAAGTCGGCAATTTGCACAGTGCAATGCTTCATCAGCTTCAGGAGACTGGCAATCCAGGGGTGACCCTCGTACCGAGTCAAGCGTGTCCGACTTGCTCGCTTCAGTACGTCGGCAAAAACTTTTCGCAGCGCCTTGTCGGTCTCGTGACCCTGAAGCGAGTTTGCCTTCACTCTGCGGCCGTTGCGGCTCCGAAACCCGTGCGACGTGCCATGAGGGACTAACCGCTCCCAAACCATCGCCATCGAATCACCTGCAATCAAGTTCGTAGGATCCTCGGCCACATCTGCCGTGCACCGAATCAAACATGACCACGAGGCAAGGGGCAGGTCGCATGCCGTCGCGCCCAAGAGGTGCCGATGCAAACCCGACCCAAACATCAATACCACTGGGTCGCCGCCGAGCTGAAGACGGCTGCGAGTTGAACGGGTCATTGCTTGAGTTTAGCCTGTCAACTATTGAAACTGCTGTTCCGACAAACCCGTATAGGCCTTAACGGCAGGCCCTTCACGATCCTCAAGTTCAAGACCATGCGTGATCCCCGTCCGGGCGAGGATGCGCTTTCGAGTGACGCCATCCGCCTCACCAAGCTAGGACGGTTCCTCCGTAAAACGAGCCTTGACGAGCTTCCAGCCCTCTGGAATGTACTGAAGGGCGACATGCGTCTCGTGGGCCCACGCCCCCTGCTGCCGCAGTATCTGCCTCTCTACACACCGGAACAGGCCCGACGTCACGAGGTGAAGCCTGGAATCACCGGCTGGGCACAGGTGAACGGCCGTAACGCCATCACTTGGGAGGAGAAGTTCCGTTTGGACGTCTGGTATGTCGACAATCGCTCCGTCTGGCTGGACCTTAAGATCCTGTGGATGACACTCTGGCAGGTACTGGCTCGCAAGAATGTCTCTGCGGCAAACCATGCGACGATGCCGCCCTTCACCGGAACCCAAACCGCACCGGCGTCGGAAGGAGCATGTTGAGCAGCGAGCCCGTCATCATCATCGGCGCCGGCGGACACGGCCGCGAGGCGGCGCACGCATTCCTTCTCGATCATGCTGAACAGGACTTCGTCGGGTTTCTTGATGATTGCAGTGCCCGAAGCACACCTGAGGGATGGCCAATCCTTGGACCCGTCGACATGTGGCAAAGGCATCGGCACGCTCGGTTCATCGTCGCGGTCAACGATCCGCGTACACGCCGTTCTGTGGTTGCGCGGATGAGCGCCGGTGACGAGCCGCGTTGGACCACACTGATTCATCCGGATGTACGGTTTCATAAGTCGGTTCGACATGGAGTTGGCTGCATGTTCTTGGGCGGGTGCCAACTCACCACGAACATCCGCCTAGGCGACCACTGCATCATCAACCGATCCTCGCAGATCGGTCATGATTGCTCCGTTGGCAATTTTGTTTCGATGAATCCGCTTGCATGTGTCGCGGGCCGCGTGCAGGTCGGTCACGGCTGCGAACTCGGAAGCGCCTGCTCGATCAAGCAGCTTGTATCTATCGGGAGTGGCACAACCATTGGCATGGGGGCCGTGGTTGTGAAGCCTGCGGCTGGCAATCGCGTGATGGTTGGCAACCCGGCCCATGCGCTCAGGGAACTGGATCCATGGTGACCCCCACCACGCTCGCTGCTTGGCCGGTGTTCGAAACCGACGAGCTGGCCGCGGTGAATGCTGTGCTCCGCTCCGGCCGAGTGAACTACTGGACCGGAACGGCCTGCCGCGACTTCGAGCGGGCATGGTCCGATGCACACCGGGGAGTGCACTGCCTGAGCATGGCCAACGGCTCGCTGACGATGGACGCGGCACTGCGTGTTCTGGGCGTCGGCCCGGGCGACGAAGTGATCGCGAGTCCTCGCAGCTATGTCGCCAGCGCAATGTGCGTTGCCCTGTGCGGCGCGACACCAGTGTTCGCGGATGTTGATCCCGAAACTGGTTGCATCACGCCCGAAACGGCCGAAGCCGTCCGGAGCGCTCGCACAAAAGCCATCATTCCCGTCCACATCGGCGGCTGGCCTTGCGACATGCACCGCCTGTGCGACTGGGCCAGTCGGCACCGCATCCAGATCATTGAGGACTGCGCCCAATCCCATGGTGGCCACATCGACGGAAAGCCGCTGGGGACCTTCGGCGTATTCGCCAGCTGGAGCTTCTGCCAAGACAAGATCATGACCACCGGCGGCGAAGGTGGGATGCTGGCGACGCCGGACAAATGCCTGTGGAAGCGGGCTTGGGCGTACTGCCAGCACGGCAAGGACTGTGATCGCTCACTGACACCTGCACCGACGAGCAGCGCCCCAGGGTTCCGTTGGCTTGTTGATCATCCGGGCACCAATCTACGCATGACCGAGATGCAGGCGGCCATCGGGCTTCGGCAACTAGAGAAGCTCCGGTCATGGAGCGCTGCGCGCCGACGCAACAGCCTGATCATGCAGGAAGCCCTACGGGGGGTACCGGGCCTGCGGGTACCTGAAACGCCGGTGGGGCACGCACACTATCGATGTGTGGCCTTTACGACTGGCGACCACGCCGGCCGGGTGCGCGATCAATTGCTTGAAGACCTGAATGCCGCTCGGATTCCAGCCATGCATGGCAGTTGCTCCGAGATCTACAGGGAAGGATTCTTTGAGACGCATGGCTTTACGCCGCGACATGCAGGCCGCGGACCGGTGGATAGCGATGGTCGCCTTCCTCATGCGCGAGCACTCGGCGAGACGTCACTCACGTTTCTGGTGCATCACACCATCGATGAAGCTGTGATGAGGCACTATGCAGCTTCCGCTGCCAGTTGCCTGTCACAGTCGCTGCGTAGGCGGGCTTCATCGGCGCCCGGGTCGTCGAGCGACTGTTGAACCGGGGTGATCATGCGCTCGGCTTCGACAACCTGAGCGACTACTACGATCCGTCGCTCAAGCGGGCGCGACTCGCCCGTCTTGGGCGCTACTCCGGTTTCCGTTTCCTGCACGGCGACATTTCAGACGCCGCTGCCCTGGCCCAGGCATTCGCCGACACAGGCCCCACCCACGTCATCCACCTCGCCGCCCAGGCCGGCGCCGGCGCAAGCATCACCAACCCCGCGCGCACCGTGCAGGCCAACCTGGTCGGCTTCGCCAACATCCTCGAGGAGTGCCGCCAACGCGACATCCAGCACCTGGTGTTCGCCTCGTCGAGCTCGGTGTACGGCCTCGACC
>CAYMEB010000361.1:0-4114 GCA_964389095.1 uncultured Hyphomicrobiaceae bacterium | reverse complement strand
AGGTCAATCCGGTCCTGGCCCGGGCGCTGGACCGCATCTTCATCCTGCACGCCGATCACGAGCAGAACGCCTCGACCTCGACCGTCCGCATCGCCGGCTCGTCGGGCGCCAACCCGTTCGCTTGCATCTCGGCCGGCATCGCCTGCCTTTGGGGCCCGCTGCATGGCGGCGCCAACGAGGCCGCGCTGAAGCAGCTGCACCGCATCGGCTCGGTCGACGCGATCCCGGACTACATCAAGCGCGTCAAGAACCGCGAGATCCTGCTCGATGGCTTCGGACACCGCGTCTACAAGAACTACGATCCGCGCGCGAAGGTCATGAAGCAGACCTGCGACGAGGTCCTCGCCGAACTCGGCCACAAGGACGATCCGCTGCTGAAGATCGCGATGGAGCTCGAGAAGATCGCGCTCAACGACGAGTTCTTCGTGCAGAAGAAGCTCTACCCGAACGTGGACTTCTACTCCGGCATCGTGCTGCGCGCGCTCGGCTTCCCCGTGTCCATGTTCACCGTCCTGTTCGCCGTTGCGCGCACCGTCGGCTGGATCGCCCAGTGGAAAGAGATGATCGAGGATCCCGAGCAGAAGATCGGGCGTCCGCGCCAGCTCTACGTCGGCCCGGCCCAGCGCGACTACATCCAGATCGACAAGCGCGCCTGAGCGCGGTCGCGGCGACCGCGACCTCGAACACAACAAGGCCCGGGCCCGTTTGCCCGGGCCTTGCCATTTCTGGCTGCCGCCCTGACCTGCGGCGGCGGTGCCCGGATCCGCATCGACCCCTGAGCCGCAGATGGCTACATTGCGACCAGCGGATCGAGGTTGCAGCGGGGTGGCGGGAATGAAGGGCGTTCTGTCGGCGAGCGAAAACATGGTCAGCGCCGTTCTCGCCGCGGCCCGCTGGCTGTCGCTCCCCGTCGCCGTGCTGCTCTTCCTGCAATGGCCCCTGCGTGACGGCCTTCAACGATACTCCCGCGAGGCCAACGACCTGGGGCAGATCTGCTTCGCGGTCTTCGTCGCATGTGCCGTGGTCGCAGCCACGCGGGCACACCGCCACATCGCCACCACCGTCGTCGTCGAACGGCTCGGCCCATCCATACGGCTCTGGCTCGAGCGTCTCGGCATCGTGATCGGCCTCCTGCCCTGGCTCGTGTTCGTGGGCTGGGCGGCGGTCCCGATCCTGCGACAGTCGATTGCGTTTCGCGAGCATTTCCCCGACACCGGCAATCCGGGCTACTTCATTCTGCGTTCCGCTCTGGGCCTCATGCTCGCGATGGTCTTGCTCCAAGCTCTCATCGACCTCTCTCGAGGCTCCCGCCGGAACGGAGACGCGAAGCCATGAGCGCGTTCGGCCTCCTGCTCGTTCCCCTCGTCGCCGTCCTCACGTTGGGAACGGGGCTTCCCGTCTATGTTACGCTGCTGATCGGCTCGGCTGTCGGCGCCGTCGCGGGGCTGGTGTCGGGCGCCACGTCGGTCGACGTGCTGCGCAGCGTCGTGGCTCGCCTCGTCAACCTGCTCGAGAACGATCTTCTGCAGGCCCTGCCGCTTTTCATCCTGATGGGTGCGCTCCTGAACCGCCTGCCGGCGGCCGCGGCTCTCTTCAATTGCGCCGCGTCTGTGTTCCGCTTCTCGTCGGCTGCGCCCGTGGCCTCCGGCTTCGCCATCGGCGCACTGCTCGGCCCCATGAGCGGATCGGTCGGGGCGAGCGTGGGTGCCTTGACGCGGTCGGTCGAGCCGAAACTGGCTGCCGCGGGCGTGCCGAGTGCGGACCGTAATGCGGTTGTCGCGATCGCCGGCACGCTCGGCGTCGTGGTACCGCCGTCCCTCGTTCTGATCCTGCTCGGGGATGCGCTGCTCTATGCGCACACCATGGCGATCAACGTCACGCGCCGGCCCGACCGGGTGATCAACACCCAGGACCTCATGCGTGGCGCGCTGGTTCCTGCGCTGTTGTTCGTGCTCGTATGTCTGGCCGTGGCGGTGTTGACCGCCCGTCGGCGCGAGGCGGCGATCGCGGTGCCTCGACCCACTTGGCGCGATGTCGGGATCGCCACGGCGAGCCTCCTGTTCCTGGTGGCGCTGCTCGGTGGGGTGGCGACCGGCCGGTTCTACGCGGTCGAGGCCGCCGCGATGGGCGCCGTCGTGCTCCTGGCGTGGTTCCTGCTGGCCGGCGGTGCTGTGGGCGGCGGGCTGACGCGCCTCCTCGACGAGGTGATGATCGATACGGGGACGCTCTTCGCTCCGCTGCTCGCCGCGACGACGTTCACGCTCGTGCTCCGGCTTCTGGGAAGCGACAAGCTGGCCGAGGCCTGGGTGAGCGCCCTGCCCGGCGGCGAATTCATCGCCGTGATCGTGATCCTGACGACGCTCGCCGTGCTGGCGGTGGCGCTCGAAGCGTTCGAGATCATCTTCGTCGCAGTCCCGATCCTGGTGCCAGCGCTCCTGATCAAGGTCGCGGACGCGACCTGGGTCGGCGTGCTCGTCCTGCTGGTGCTGCAAGCCAGCTTTCTCTTGCCCCCGATCGGATATGCCTGGGTGCTGTCGCGCGCCGCGCTGCCCCAGGCTCCGCCCGCCCGCGATGCCCTGCGCGCGATGTGGCCCTACCTGGCCGGTCAGGTTGCGGTCCTGGCAGCGGTTGCGGCCTTTCCGGCGCTCGTCCACCTGCTCGATCCGCCCGGCGTGAACCTGTTGGGTCCCGCGCCCGGCGCCGCGCCCGCCGACACCGAAGCCATGCTGCGTCAGCTGCCGCCGGCGCCGCAGATCGGCGCCATGCCTCAACTCCAGATCCCGCCTGCGGTGGAAGCCGGCTCACGCTGAATCAGCCGGCGGGGCGCACGAGGTCAGCGCTCGAACACCGGCGCCATGCCCTTGCGTGCCCGCATGAAGTTCGTGAAGCGGGTGAAGAGGTAGTGGCTGTCCTCCGGGCCGGGCGAGGCCTCCGGGTGGTGCTGCACCGAGAAGACCGGCCGCCCGGCGAGGCGGATACCGCAGTTCGATCCGTCGAACAGCGAAACGTGGGTTTCCTCCACGCCCGCCGGCAGCGTCTTCGTATCGATCGCGAAGCCGTGGTTCATGGACACGATCTCGACCTTGCCGGTCGTGTGATCCTTCACCGGATGGTTCGCGCCGTGATGCCCCTGGTGCATCTTGTGCGTGCGGGCCCCGAGCGCGATGCCGAGCATCTGGTGTCCCAGGCAGATGCCGAAGACCGGCAGGCCGGACGCGATCAGCGCCTTGATCGCCGGCACGGCATAGGCGCCTGTCGCGGCCGGATCGCCGGGACCGTTCGACAGGAACACGCCGTCGGGGGATCGCGCCAGGATCTCCTCGGCGCTCGTCGTCGCCGGCACGACGGTGACGTGGCAGCCGGCGTTTGCAAGACATCTCAGAATGTTGGTCTTCAGGCCGTAGTCGATGGCGACGACGTTGAACTCGGGCTTTTCGACCGTCTGGAAGCCTTTGCCCCACGCCCAGCGCTGCTCCTTCCACGTCGTGCTCTGGCTTCGCGTCACGTCCGGCACCAGGTCCATGCCGTCGAGACCGGGCCACGCCCTTGCCTCCGCCTTCAGCGCGTCGATGTCGAAGCGACCGTCCGGCGCATGGACGATGACGGCGTTCGGCATGCCCTTCTCGCGGATGCGAGCCGTGAGGGCGCGCGTGTCGATTCCCGTGATCGCGACGATCCCCCGTGCCTTCAGCCAGGCGTCGAGGCTCTGGTATGCCCGGTAGTTCGACGGCTCGGTGATATCGGCGCGAAGCACGCAGCCGCGCACGCCCGTGCGCATGGCGGCATTGGAAATCTCGACATCCTCGGAATTGATCCCGACGTTTCCGATGTGCGGAAATGTGAACGTGATGATCTGTCCGGCATAGCTGGGATCGGTCAGGATCTCCTGGTACCCGGTCATCGCCGTATTGAGGCAGACCTCACCCACGGCCTTGCCCGTGGCGCCGAGGCCATAGCCCGCGATGACGGTTCCATCGGCCAGAACCAGCCGTGCGGTCTCGATGGCCTCACCCCACGGTGCGGGGGCGGGCTTCGCCACTGTGCTTTTCAGGAAGGTCTCCCGGTCCGCGGCGCCCGGGCGCCGGTCAACGAGACGCGGCGGAACCTATGTCAA
>CAYMEB010000360.1:0-4143 GCA_964389095.1 uncultured Hyphomicrobiaceae bacterium | reverse complement strand
GCTTCGAACGCGCGGGCGACGCCGGCCGGGGTGCGGTGTACATACCAGGCTCGGGAGTCCTCGATCTCCGCCCGCGGACTTGCAGTGGTCTGGCCATCCGGGTAGTTGAGAAATACACCGAGCATTTGATCGATGAATTCGACCTTCAATCGGGGCAGCACTCGTGACTTGAACTCAGTGTCACCGGCCCCGCGGAAAGACTCGTCGTAGTAGCCAAATCGCTCATGGATGTCAGCGCGGTACATTCCGCCGACCCATGACAGGTAACAGGTCTCGAGATGCGCGTGTTCCTTGGTCGCGCCATGGCGGTCGTATGACATGATGTCGTGCTTGAAGCGGCCATGCTCGTCCACAGCCGTGACCAAACTGTTTGCCATGGCCCAATCGGCCCCGGACTGATCAAGACGATCCGCGAGCACTTCGAGCGCTTCCGGGTAAAGGCCCTCGTCCACACCGAGGAAGGAGAGATATTTTGCCCGAGCAAGCGCTATGCCGCGATTCCACGCAGCTTGAATGGTCTCCCTGTTGCGCGTGCGGGCGTAGACCACCGAGATCGGGCGTTGTCGCTGGAACTGCTTGAACACCTCAAGTTCGGCGCCGGGCGAGCCGCTATCGACAAGAATGATCTCGACCAGGCCCTTTCGCACGAGCGTCTGGTTCGCCAGCAGCTCGAGGAACAAGCGCAGTTTGTCGGCTGCGTTGTACAGCGAGACGATGACGGACACTCGCGGACTTTGAGCCGATCTTTGATCATCCTTCAACTCGAACGATGCCTCGGGCAATGCGCGGCACAGCGCCTCCCGCTCAGACAGAAAGATAGCAACCGCGGCGTCACCGGCGACCATCGCGCGGACCGCCTGAGCTTCGGCATGAAGGCCGTGCTTTTCAAGTGTCGCCGTGGCCGGCCCGAGCAATCCGAGTCGATCCGAACCCATGAGACGCAACACGCGCATCTCGTAGGTTGCCGCAAGGAGATCGTTGCCACGAAGACGCTC
The DNA here is from genome assembly GCA_964389095.1 of uncultured Hyphomicrobiaceae bacterium. Lineage (GTDB taxonomy): Bacteria > Pseudomonadota > Alphaproteobacteria > Rhizobiales > Hyphomicrobiaceae > JABFRJ01. The sequence continues at coordinate 3,148 of CAYMEB010000360.1, read as the reverse complement.
CACTCGGGCGATCTGGGACCAGAAGTTGCATCGGAACAGTGGACCTGATCCCAATGCATACACCAGGTTCAGCTTTTCGCGAAGCGCATCCGCATTCTGCTCGGGAAGACCGGCCACTTGCCGAAATCGATCCGGGTAACTGAGCGACTCTCGAATCAGATTTGCGACCCGCAGATCACTGACACGGACAGCCAGCCGTTCAAGGCGGTCTTGAGAGATCCACCGCAGGGGATGGCGAGCCACATTGACTGTCTTGCGTATCGATTGATAAGCGCCGGAGGAGAAAAACTTGCCGACAAAAGTTCGCGCCCGTGCTGCTCTTCGCGTGTTCAACGATCGATACGTATCGAGCGGCGCCGAAACGCCGGCGATGCCTTCCCCGGCGTCGTGGTACACCGGGCTCAAACTACATGAGGTCGTCGGACGAGGCGGGCGCTCCCGAAGTGCTTGCAACAATGCCATCTTGTGAGAAGCGAAGTCGTCACAAAGACTCTGCACCTCACGAAGACCTCCGTAAAGATTGTTGAGCGCCAATCGGACAAAGGGGATGTGTGAATGATAATCCCGAAGATAATCAGCCGCCCCCGCGCCATCCGAGAGAACGAGCGGTGCCCCGGCAAAGAGCGACTCGAGCGCGACAAGATTCAGCGTGTCGTATCGAACAGGAAGCACGACGACGGTCGACTTGCTGTAGAGCCGGCGGAGTTCCGAGTGGGACATCGACTCTCGATACGGAATCCGGATTCCGCGCTTCAAAGCCATCTGCTCCAGAATGTAGGAACTTGCCACGCCATTCATCGAGTAGTCACAATCACCGATGTGAACCGCGCCACTGATGCTTCGCGCGTCGAGATTCCGGCACAGATCGATGAACAAGTCGTTGCCCTTTCGACGCTCAGAGCGACCGACACAGGCAAGCAACGGGGCGAGTGGCAGATCGGCTGGAGGCTGCGCAGGCGGCGAACAGTCGACAAAGTGCGCTGGATCGATGAAGTGGATCGAACGCCGATGCACTTGCTGCCACTCAGCGATGTAACGAGGTGAGATCGCATACACGCCATCGGCTGTGCTGAACTGCTCGATCTCCAGTTCGCGAATGTGTCGCACATTGTCGCCGGCAGACCCCCATGCAAGCTCGATGGACTTGGAGATGTTGCCGTGCATCGCGAGAACGAAGCGACCCACCTTCACCCGATGGTGCTTGAAGGCACTTCGCAACAGGCTGCCGAGCGCGTAGAAGTCCGGACAATCGACGACATCGAACTGTTGATCGGCCACCGAACGCGCGAACTGATCGGCAAGTTCCAGGGCATCAGCCCGAAAGCCTGGAAAAAGCGGATCGGATGGCTGCACCCGGCGCAATGCCGCAAGCGGAATGCCTGTCGTGTTGTCTGGGCGACGGGCATCGCGCGGTTCACGCTCCACGAAGTAGTGAAAGTCATGCTGCGGGTGAGCGGCAATCAGACGGCGATAGACCACTTGACCGCCGCCGACATTCGCGAACAGATCCTTGAGGATGAGCAGAACTTTCATTGTAAATTTCCGGATGGTGTACGTATGGCTGCGAGGATCGCCGAGAGCACGGTATCAGGTATCGCGAATGAGCGACGCTCCTCTGCTACGCGCAAGGCGGAGGCACGATATCGCTCGTACTCAGTGAGCACCGCAACGACCGCGGCAGAGACGGAAGCCGGATTCCACCGCTCGTACGGGGACACGGCCGCACAATGGTCGGCCATCCAAGTTCGAGCTGGAACCACGGCGGGCACACCCGCCGCAAGTCCATCTACCAGGACTTGTGATGTGCGTACGCGATAGCGAAAGGGGTCGTATGGCAGCAGAAGCACGTCGGCTGCAATGATTTCCTGGCGGTACGCCTCATCCGAAATCGGACCTCGAATGATCTCAATTCTCGGCGCCCTTGGCTCGCTGATGGCGCCAGCCCGAGAGAACGGCCATTTCGTCGGCGAATCATTCACTTGAATCCTGAATCGGACACTCAAGGATTGGGGCAGCCCGGCTTCACAGCGAACCATGACTTCCGGAATCATGAAGAGGCCGCGCTCACAGCGCCCATCGCCGAGAAAGGTCACGGTCAGATCCGACGCCGCCCGAGATAGCGTTGTTTCGCAAACCGTGAAGTCGCTAGGCACGGGCACGACCCGAACGGCGACATCATGAGCGGCTTCCATTGAAGCCGACAACCAATCAGAATCGGTCAGCAGGACGACCGAGCGCCGCCATCGTGAAGCACGCCATTGCGCCAGAACACCGCGGTATCGAAGGGAGTCGATGAGACCCCTGCAACCAGCAAGACCCGCCGACATGGTCGTTGGCCGACGGATGAGCGGGGCGTAAACCACTCGAGGCAACTCGGCTTTGGAAGCCAGTCCCAGAAGCGACTCGATCTCGCATGGCCCGGCCGTTGGGACGAGAACAAGATCTCCGTCCGAGACCTTGGATGATCGCATGACCGTGATCAGGTCGTCCTGAAAAGTTCGCGTCAAGCGTCGATCAACCGCCCATGGCGGCCTGCCGCAGGAAGTGGCGTGCAGGAGGGTTCCGCCTGACAGCAATGCGTTGTCCCAGAACCCATGGGTCATGCATCGAAGCGTCTGAGCGCCGGGGAAGGCCGGATCGACCGATTCCGGTGCCCGCCGGTTGATACCGACGGCGACTTCGAGCCCGCGTTCGACAGCCGCTCGCGAGAGCGTGGCCGCATACCCAAGGTGATGACCTTCCGACTCGCCGATCGATCCGTCAACGATGACGAGTTTCATTCCGATGCCGATCGGGATCGTGAGGACAAGATGACCTGCGGCACTTGCACCACACTCTCGACCGTTGCCCAAGAGTGGACGCCCGGAGCCCTGCGCTGATCGCTCGAGACGATCTGAAGCGCGCGAACACCGGCGGCGACGGCGCAAAGCATGTCGGTATCGGCGTCTCCGACCATCCAGCAGGACCTGGTGGGCGCCCCATAGGTCGCGAGCGCCGCACGCAGCATGCCGGGCGCCGGCTTTCTGCAGCCGCATACGAGTCGATCCCCATGCTCAGGATGATGGGGACAAACATAGAAGGCATCGATGCAACCCCCATGGCGCCGAAGTTCTTGGTCGACGAATCGATGGAGCCGGTGAACCTCATC
>CAYMEB010000359.1:0-4147 GCA_964389095.1 uncultured Hyphomicrobiaceae bacterium | reverse complement strand
CGAGCTTCCACTTCAGCAGATCGGCGAACAGGCCGAGGGGCTTCGGTTCGGTCATGCGAGCAGCGTACAGTCGGTCGAAATCGACGGCACCGAGCGCCCAAAGCAGGAATTGCCGCTTCATGGGCGGCAATTGTTCTTCCTCGAAGTTGGAGAGCTACAACTTGTCCGGGTCCTTCGCCACCAACGGGTGGTCGGCATCGCACCGCTGCTCGACTTCAGTGCATGTCCGAGCGAAGCTCTTCGCGTGCGAACCGCCGAAGTCAGCGCCCGTCGCGCGCCCGGCGCGCGAACATCGCCCACTGCACATAGAGGCTTGCCAGCAGCGGCGGGAAAACCACCGTGAGCAAGAGAATGGCCGGCCTCGCCGCCGCCGCGTCGGATGAGCGGGAGGATGGTCCCTCGCCGCCCGCAGCAAACCCGAGGATGGAAAAGAGGGCCGCCACAAATACCACGAGTCCCACCACAAGCCGCGAGGCGAGCTTCCACTTCAGCAGATCGGCGAACAGGCCGAGGGGCTTCGGTTCGGTCATGCGAGCAGCGTACCGTCGGTCGAAGTCGACGGCACCAAGCGCCAAAAGCAGGAATTGCCCCCGGAGGGCGGCGACACATTCAGTGGACCCGATCAGACCCGACCGTGCTGGAGACCTGGGGCATGACGACCGCGGGGGCTGCCGCCTGGCGCGTCGTGAAGGCGCTGGGCATGTGGAAGGCAACCACGACCGCCGAGGAGCGTGCAGCGCGTGTGCGCGTCGCCATGGACCTGATCACTAGCCTGCGTGGACGCGGACTGCCTTGGTGCGCGGTGGCGCGTGAGCTGCGGAAATGAAACGCCCCGCCAGGCGAAGCCGACGGGGCGAAGGTTTGGCTAGGTGATCGAATCAGCGCGGCGCGTTGATGTTGCAGTCGATGGGTGGAGGTGTCGTTGGATCGGTGGTGGTATTGAAGTCAAGAATCACCTGCGCGATGTCTCCAGCATCGACGTTTCCAGAAATATCGATGTCCGTGCGCATGAATGTTGGCGTCCCCGCGTCAATGACTTGCCAGGCACCACCAGATCCAAAGCCGCTTGTGTCAACTCTCATACCGATCGCGTAACCGTCGGAATCCTGAACATAGGCGTCCGAACCAGCAAACTTCACTTCTGTCACATTGTCTGACCAGACACGGTAGATGCAGTGATATTGCCAGGGACTGGTGTACACACCCTGCGCGACAATGCGACGGTCTCCGGCCGCCCCCTGTGCGAAGGCCTCGCCGCCGCTCCGATGCGCGGTGATAAACGCGGTGGCGACCATGCACACTCCAAGGCCCAAGAGGCCCGCACCCGTACTGATCTGCTTCATGTTGAATCCAAACCTTTCTGCCGGTGTACCCAGCTCACAAATTAGGCGAGATTAAAACTACCAGTCAGGGATTCCTAGCTACCCGAAATCCGACATCACTCCTGCGAATCGACTCATAGCCGGTACGAGACGAAGCTCGGCAGTAGTAGGCAACATTGCCGAGACCACCGCCGCGCCAAACGAAGTAGGTACCGACCGTCGGACCTGCCGGGTCAGTTTGAGCGCTCTCCGAATACGACCCGAATCTGTCGCTTACCCATTCCCACAGATTGCCCGACATATCAAACAGGCCAAAGCCGTTAGCCACTTTGCCGGCGACAACATGGGTTCGATAGCCATAGTTTTCGCTGAACCAGCCAATTACCAACAGATCTGCTGCGTCATTCGAACCTTCGGGCCGATCAACCCACCCATGAAATGCTGTCTGAGTGCCCGCCCGATAGGCAAATTCCCATTCGGCTTCGGTCGGAAGCCGCGTACCGGAAAGCCGCCCAAATTCGGCAATGTCCTCAACCGAGATTTGTTCCACTGGGCAACTCGGGCTGTCGACGAAGTATTTGAAGTAACTCGGATTTGAGCCAATTACGCGTGTCCACTGAGCCTGCGTGACCTCTGTGCGCCCGATGTAGAACGCCTTGGTGATCGTCACGGGGTGAACCGGGCTCTCTTGTGATCCGCACAGATCTTGTAGCGACGCACTACACCCTCTCATGAAGGAGCCCGGGGGGATTAGGACCATCTCGATACCAGTACCGTTATCACGGACGCGCCACGGCAAGCCCGTGGCCATGATCGCTTCACGCAAATTGGCGTCATACACGACTGCCGGGTTGGGGCGCTCCTCGAGTACGGTGTACCAAGTGGGGCAGGCACCAAAGTCAAGCAACAGCAGCGCGATGTCGGCCGTATCGACTACGCCATTCTCATCTGCGTCGCTTGGGCAGCCTGCACAGTTGCCGAAGTCAAGCAGTAGCAGCCCAAGATCCGCAACGTCAACGACGCCACTTCGATCAAGATCAGCTGCGCACAACGTTACTTCGGGCCCAGTGTCCGCCAAGAACGCTTGACGCACCCCATTTCGCATTCCAGTACCTGAGATAAATCGGCCGTTGCGCGAGAGGGCGGTGCCCTCAAGAAACGACCACCCAGCCAGGTCAATGCCTCGCCCGATCAGATACTGAGCGAGAGACATCATTCCCATTGACTCAGTCCAAACAAAACTGCCCCACTCCCCAAATTGATCAGCGTACCCCATCACGAGGGCACCATCCGAGGAAACGAAGGTCGCCCATGACTGTGTTCCCCCAGGGAGAACGCCAAGACTTCGCATACCCCTCTGCTGCGTCCACCGAAATGCGCGGTCGTGTTCACCCTCGTAACTCCCTCCCACAATGACCGAACCATCGGAATTCGCGCTGTGGGCATCTGAGCCGTAAACGGAAAGCGCGCCCAGGAACTCGACCTCCCCGGCTGCGTTCCATCGACACGCTTGGCCGTCGGCCATACCTACGGCAATCACTCCGTCCTCGCTGACGCCATAGGCACGAGCCCTTCCTGCTTGGCCTAATCCTGCTTGGCCTAATAATGTTTGCATCCCGGCTTCCTCGGTCCAACGGAAGCCGCTACTCGTCGTATCAATTCCGCGCTGGCCAAATCCAACAATGACGCGCCCGTCGCCGCTGATCGACTGCGGAGCGGCAAAAGTCCAACCCCCCGAGACAGCGCTTTGAGGCGAAGCCTCACTCCAAATCCAAGCAAAGTTGTATGCAACAGGATCATCTATTGCCGTCAGGCCACAGATGACAGATCCATCGACATTCACGCTTCCCGCGACGCCGCTTCCCAACTGCTGAAGATTGCCGGTCCTCAGCCTGCGCACAGCGCCAACTTCAGTCCGGCCGACCACAACGCCGTTGTTACTGACACCTGCCGGCGAAATGCCCTCCAACGCGGTGATGGTCTGGGCGCAAGCCCAACTGACTGTGCCCAGTGATGCGAGTAGCGACAGGACGCGATTGACAGAACGCGACATCGACAGCTGCTCCATGAAGACCCCTCGAACGTGGCGTGCCGGAACCCCCAGCTGCATCAGCATGCACCAGGAGGGATGTTGAAGCAAGGGAAAGTTTCAGGCTGGGGAGATAAGCCCCCGGGGCAGCTTGAAATTGGCGTTTCCCGCCCGGGACCACACCTAGGAAAGCGTCTGCACGCGGCTGACATATTTCGGACCACCTTGCCGGACGAAGTTACTGACGACCTGTAGGGAAAAGGGCAGCAGCATCATGACCATGCACCTGGCGTGGTTACGGTGCACAGCATGAACCAAACCGTTCAGGAACCGCTTCCAAGATAAATTCTCCGCCAGTCAAAGCAAACAGTGCAGAGGGTTGACTAGATCCGCGAGTTCGCGTGGAGCATTGGTGTCATGAAGAATTCCGTCGACATCGCCACTGGGACCAAACGGTCCTGGACAACTCAAATCGGGTCTCATGGGAGCCTTTGGAAACTGTCACGGACAAGATTTAGGTCGGAGTTCTTTCCAAGCCAACGAAAGTCGCACGCACCATCCGACCACACCCGGTAGACCCAGATGTCGTGACTGATCTGATTGCAATGCACGCCCGCACTCATGACCGTCCTCGGGGCGACTGACACTTGGGCATACGCCTCGCTTCCGCTTTGCGTAACGATCAACGCCGTAGCAACCATGCAGACTCCGAGGCCAAGGAGACCCGCACCCGTACTGATGTGCTTCATGTTGTCCAAACCTTTCTGCCGGACCCCCGGCCCACCAAGTGTGTCGC
>CAYMEB010000358.1:0-4188 GCA_964389095.1 uncultured Hyphomicrobiaceae bacterium | reverse complement strand
GGCTCAGTTGCTCTTCAGCTGTGCATCGGCGGCGGCCTCATCGCTGGGGTCGTCCGGAATGCGCATGTTGTAGAAGCTCCGGTAGACGAAGACCAAGCCGACGATCAAGATCGCCCAGCCGAACAGGTGCTTGGTGCTCTCGTCCTTCATCTTCACCGCGATTTCGACGGCGAGCAGGCCGAAGAGCGTGGTAAACTTGATCACTGGGTTCAGGGAGACGGACGACGTGTCCTTGAACGGATCGCCCACCGTATCGCCCACGACGGTCGCGGCGTGGAGCGGCGTGTGCTTCTGCCGGAGTTCGACCTCGACGATCTTCTTGGCATTGTCCCATGCGCCGCCGGCGTTGGCCATGAAGATGGCCTGGAAGAGGCCGAAGAAGGCCATGCCGATGAGGTAGCCGATGAAGAAGAACGGATCGAAGAACGGCAGGGCGAGGGCGAAGCAGAAGATCACCACGAAGATGTTCACCATGCCGCGCTGAGCGTACTGCGTGCAGATGCGCACGACCTCCTTGGAGGCCTCGGTCGACGCGGTGGCGGCATCGAGCCGCATGTTCTTCTTGATGTAGACGACCGCGCGGTAGGCGCCGGTGACGACCGCCTGCGTGGATGCGCCGGTGAACCAGTAGATCACGCTGCCGCCCATGAGCAGGCCGAGGAGAGCCTCGGGATGCACCAACGAGAGCCGGCCGATCGTGTCGGGGTAGATCTGCTGGAGCATCAGGATGATGCCGAACACCATCGTCGTGGCGCCCACGACGGCGGTGCCGATGAGCACGGGCTTGGCGGTGGCCTTGAAGGTGTTGCCGGCGCCGTCGCCCTTCTCGAGCTGGTACTTGGCGTTCTCGAAGTCGGGCTTGAACTTGAAGTCGCGCTCGATCTCGGCCGCCGTCTCCTTCTTGGATTCGATCTGCGACAGCTCGTAGACGGACTGCGCGTTGTCGGTCACCGGACCGAAACTGTCCACCGCGATCGTCACCGGACCCATGCCGAGGAAGCCGAAGGCCACGAGACCGAAGGCGAAAATCGGGGCCGCGAAACCAATGCTTTCGGGAATCATGCCCGTGACGCTGGGATGCCCGGCGAAGTAGGCGGCGCCGGCCATCAGGGCGAGGATGGTCACACCCTGCCAGAAGGCGGAGAAGTTGCCCGCGACGAAGCCGCTGAGGATGTTCAGCGAAGCGCCGCCTTGGCGTGAGGACGTGACGACCTCCTTCACGTGGCGGCTCTCGGTGGACGTGAAGACCTTCGTGAACTCCGGGATGATCGCTCCCGCGATCGTGCCCAGCGAGATGATGGTCGAGAGCACCCACCAGAGACCCGGGTGACCGTCGAGATGCCCGAGCAGGAACCAGCTCGCAGCGTAGGTGACGATGATGGAAACGACGGACGTGAGCCAGACGAGGTTGGTCAGCGGCTGCTCGAGATTGAAGTCGCGCGAGCCACCGTAGAGCAGCTTGCTCATCGACTCGTTCATCAGGTAGCTCACGAGTGACGTCACGACCATCAGGATGCGCATGGCGAAGAGCCAGATGATGAGCGTGCCGCAGAGGACGGGGCTGGCGGCGAGGGCGAGGGCGAGGAAGGCGATCAGGGCGACGCCGGTGACGCCGTAGGTCTCGAAGCCGTCGGCCGTTGGGCCGACGGAGTCGCCGGCGTTGTCGCCGGTGCAGTCGGCGATGACACCCGGGTTGCGGGGGTCGTCTTCCGGCAGGTTGAAGACGATCTTCATCAGGTCGGCGCCGATGTCGGCGATCTTCGTGAAGATACCGCCGCAGATGCGCAGGGCGGAGGCGCCGAGGGACTCACCGATGGCGAAGCCGACGAAGCACGGGCCGGCGAGGTTGCTGGGCAGGAACGCGAGGATCGCGATCATGAACAGCAGCTCGATGGACACGAGCAGCAGGCCCACGCTCATGCCGGAGCGCAGCGGGATCGCCAGGGTGGCGAGCGGGTTGCCGCGCAGCGCGGAGAACGCGGCGCGGGAGTTGGCGACGGTGTTGATGCGGATGCCGAACCAGGCGACGCCGTAGCTGCCGAGGATGCCGAGGACCGAGGACGCGAGGATGATGGCCACGGCGCCAACGGACTCCTGCACGAGCCCGCCGAAGTAATACGCCATGCACACGGCGATCAGCCCCCAGAGCCCGATCAGGAACTTGCCCTGTTGTGCGAGGTAGGTCTTGCAGGTCTCCCAGATGATGTTGGAGACCGCCGCCATCGAGCGGTGTACCGGCAGGGCCTTGGTCTGCTGGTATTGCCACCAACCGAACAGGATGCCGACCACGCACACGGCGAGTCCAAGGTACAGCACTTGGTATCCGGACAGCGCGCCTCCAAGAAAGGAGACCTGCCCGAGATCGGGGATCTTGATGTCGGCTTCGCCCGCGCGGGCGGCCGGAGTGAGGGACACAGCCAATGCAGCGGCTGCGGCCAAGCTTTGCCAAGGTTTCAGAATCATACGGGGTAGGGAGTGTCCGGACTGTTGCCCCGCCCCGGCCCGCTTCGCCAGTCAATTTCCAGCCGAGGGTGCTCCCGGGGAGTCGTTTGGGTGGCCGCAGCCGAAGGCCAAAAAGCGGACCTAATGGGGCGGCGAGGCCTCTGCTACCTCGGAAGCGGTCGGGGTGCTTCCGTAAAACCAACGCGAATCTGCAGTCCGGTCATGAACGAAACTACTTCCTGACTTTTACCCCTGGCTGATCCGCGCGCGGGCTCAGATCGAGCATCCGGCGCAGCACCCAGCAGAACGCGAGGGTGTCGAGGAAGGGGAAGATCGCCATCTTTCGGAACGTGTAGTTCGCGGTGCCGGCCACACGGGGGCGGTGGGCGACCGGCACCTCCATGACGCGCCAGCCGCCGGAGGCCGCGCAGGCGGGGATGAAGGAGTAGAGCGTGCGAAACGGGGGGAGGGACGCGCGGACCTCGCGGCGGAAGAGACGCAGCGCACAGCCGCTATCGCTGACGCCGTCGCGCAGGAGGGCGCGGCGGACGTGGTTGGCGATCCGCGACATGATCTTTCGCGCCAGCGAATCTTGTCGGCCCATGCGCCGTCCCACGAGGAGATCGGCCTCCTCGCGTCGCTCCCACAGGCGGGCGAGCTCGGCCGGTGGATTCTGGCCATCGCCGTCGAGGGTGGCGATCCAGGGTGCGCGCACGCGCTCCAGTCCGCGCCACAGCGCCACCGCCTGACCGCGATTCTTCGGAAGGGCCACGAGTCGCAGCGCCGGCCACGAGGCGGCGGTGGCGGCCAGCACGGCGCGCGAGTCGTCGGTGCTGCCGTCATCGACGGCGATCACCTCGGCATCGAGGTTCAGGCGTTCCAGCGTCTGGCGTAATTCCGCGAGCACCGGCGGGATGTTGGGCGATTCGTTGTAGAAAGGAATCACGACGCTGAGCTCTGGGCCGCGCTCCGCCTCGACGACTGCCGGCGGGGAATCTGAGGAGAGGGCGCGCATGGAGCAGCGAGTCTTCAGCAGGAGTGGGGGACGCTCCGGCGGAGCGGTGGGAACCACTTACTCTGCCGACTCAGCTCGCGGGCGCAAGTGGTCCCGCTGCGGCCGCCGCCCACGGATCACCGCCGAGCAGCAGTTCGCTCAGCCCGAAGGCGCTCAGGAACGCGTCTTCATGGAATCCGTAGCGGAAGTAGCTCCCGCAAAAATAGGTCTCCGTGCGTCCTCGCGCTGCGGCATTCAGGCCGGGAAGCGCGGTCTGCGCCTGCATGGCCCCAAGGCTGAACAGGGGATGCGACGTCTCGATCCGCTGGAGCACGCGCGCGGGATCGATGGCCTCGGGACGGCCGATCGAGACGAAATAGTTCTCCCGGTCGCTGACTCCCTGCAGGAGGTTCATCCAATAGTGGGTCGACGTCGTGCCGGCACCTCCTTGGCGCGAGGTCAGTTCGTAATTCCAGGAGGACCACGCCAGCCGGGTCTTGGGCATGACGCTCGCGTCCGTGTGCAGGGTCGCGGTGTTGGGCTGATAGCGAAACTCCCTCAGCAGATCGCGTTCGCTGGCCGTCGCATCGCCGAGGAGAGCGAGGGCCTCGTCGGCGTGCGTGGCGACGATGACTCGGTCGAAGGCATGGGTGGCGCCGGCGGCGGTCTCCACGATGACCCGCCCGGGTGACCGTCGGATCCGCGTAGCGGCGTCCCCGACGAGGATCCGATCGCGCCACGGAGCGGTCAGT
>CAYMEB010000357.1:0-4190 GCA_964389095.1 uncultured Hyphomicrobiaceae bacterium | reverse complement strand
GACGACGGAGGCGTTCTGCGACGGTCATGTGAAGGCGTTCGAGTTCTTCGGCGGCGTGCCCCAATCGATCCTCTACGACAACACCAGGATCGCCGTCGCACGCATTCTCGGCGATGGCACACGACAGCGGACGAAGACGCTCTCGGAGCTGCAATCGCATTATCTGTTCCAGGATCGGTTCGGTCGTCCGGGCAAGGGCAACGACAAGGGAAAAGTCGAAGGGCTCGTCGGCTTCGCGCGTCGGAACTTCATGGTGCCGTTGCCCACGTTCGACTGCTTCGAGGCGCTCAACGCCGATCTCGCCGAGCGTTGCCGCAAGCGGCTCGCCGAGCGGCTGCGCGGGCATTCCGAGACGATCGGAGCGCGATTGGAGCGCGATTTCGACGCCCTGCGCAAACCGCTGCCGCCACCGTACGACGCCTGCGAGAAGGTGCCGACCTCGGTCTCGTCGCTGTCGCTCGTCCGCTATCGCGGCAACGATTACTCGGTGCCGACCGAGTTCGGCCACCGCGAGGTGATCGTGCGCGGCTACGTGCACGAGGTGGTTATCGCATGCGGCACGGAGGTGATCGCGCGCCATCCGCGCTCCTATGAGCGCGAGGACTTCATCTTCGATCCGCTGCATTACCTCGCGCTGATCGAGCAGAAGATCAACGCGCTGGACCAGGCCGCGCCGCTCGCCGGCTGGCAGCTGCCGGAAGAGTTCGGGACCCTGCGCCGTCTGCTCGAAGCGCGGATGGGCAGCAAGGGTAAGCGCGAGTTCGTGCAGGTGCTGCGGCTGATGGAGACGTTCCGCATCGGCGATGTCGCCGCCGCCGTGCGCGAGGGCATCGATCGCGGGGCTGTCGGCTTCGATGCCATCAAGCATCTTCTGCTGTGCCGGATCGAGCGGCGCCCTCCTCGCCTCGATCTGTCGACCTATCCGTATCTGCCGAGGGCGACCGTCAAGACCACGTCGGCGCGCGATTACATGGGACTTCTCGTCAACCATGCATCGAGCCGAGAAGGTGCTTGCGATGTCGGAGCGGCGTCATGAGCTGGCCGGACTGTCCATTGTTGGTGGGCGCGCTTGTAGCGAACCTATTTCGGCGACCTCTACAGGCCTTTGTTGCGAAAGTGCCACAGCATCGTGCCATCAGTGCAGTGGGGGGGGGGGGACGCCGGAGGACTTTGGTGGTAGCGGTGAAGTTGTATCCTGTGAGGTGGGTGGGTTCGTAGCGTGTTGCTGGGTCGCGCATACTCGGTCTTTCAAAGACAGTCGGCGGTGCATGCCATCGCGCACCGTAGCTCGTTTTCGCTGCCACCTGCCTTCAGCAACGCCAAGCTCGATCATGCCTACGTCGCCGTCTGTCGGACGCGATGCTTTCATCCCACTCGATCCGATATCTGGAACCTGCGCCAGTCTTGGGCGCGGGAACGGGTTGACCTGCTAGCTGCGCTTGTCGCAGGCACATATCAGTTTTCACCTATGCTGCGGGTCGAGACGGCAGCGGGTGAGATGATGGATGTGTGGTCCTCACGCGATGCCGTCGTTCTGAAGCTGCTCGCCAATCATCTGGCTGAGCTGCTGCCGTCATCACCATCTTGCACGCATCTGAAGGGGCACGGTGGACTGAAGGGAGCGGTACGCCAAGTCGCCGATGCCTTACCCGCGCATCGGTTTGTCCTGCGCACCGATGTCAAGTCCTACTACGCCTCCATCGACCACGAACGGCTGCTGCAGCGGCTGGAGGTGTACGTCGAAGACCATCGTGTGCTCAATCTTGTCTACCAGTACCTGAAGCGCACGATCGAGTTCGGCGGGACCTTCCACGATGTCGACAAGGGTTTGTCACCGGGCTGTTCGCTGAGCCCAGTGATGGGTGCGTTCTTCTGCTCCGAGCTTGATGTCGTGATGGAGGCGCAGGCCAAACGTGACGGCCTGCTGTACGTCTGCTACATGGACGACATTCTGGTGCTGGCGCCGATGCGATGGTCGCTGCGCCGAGCCGTGAGCACGGTCAATCGCACGCTAGCGGGACTCGGGCTCGATAAGCATCCCGACAAGACATTCATCGGGCCGATCGCCCGCGGGTTCGATTTCCTGGGCTACCACCTGCAGGGTGTGCCCGGACAACCCGCTCGCCTCACGCTGGCGGCGAAAACGATCCAGAACTTCGAATTGAAGATGTCTCGGCTTTACGAGCAAAACCGCCGGCTGTTGCGCTCAGCAGATGGACGGCAGGCGGTCGAGGCAAGGTTGCGTGAATATCTCAACCGCTTCTGCGGTTGGGTTCGAGGGGGACTGTCGCATGTGGGTGTGTAGGGTTACACGACGGGCGCGCGCTCAATTCCTAGCGCTGTTCGCGGTGGCAGCATTGGCGGTCGTTGCGCCTGAGAGGGCGAATGCGCAGAGCTGTGAGGCGGGGGGGGGGTGCCGGGGGACGTGCCGGCGCTTGTCGGCCTCGCGTCTGGTACGTATTCCGATGGGGGCGTCGGCCAGGTGTGCGCTCCGGTGTTCGGTTCATACGCTCATCGGGCACTCGCCCTAACTAACTTTCCGAATCAGGCGACGTGGGAAACAGTGAGTGACCGGTCTTCCTACTTCTTCGGGGTGGACTACTCCAAGACCCAGATTTGGTTCATGAGCGGTAGTGGCGTCGCCCTGTCCCCATCGGTCGCGTACGGCGGCTACCTGACGGCGGGAACTCTGTATACCCTTACGGTCTCGGGAGTCTCATACTTTTTCACTGCTCCGGCCGTCACTACCGCCGGCGTTTTTCCGGGCTTCACTGTATCGACGACCCCACCCGTTACCGGGCCATGGGCTGACGCTACCAAGCAAAGAACCCGAGCCGTCATAAACGCTTTTCTGAGTAACCGTAGCAACGCCATCATGGGCGCTGGACCCGATACGGGTCGACTGCACAGCCGTCTGATTGATGGCTCATCCTCGGAGACCACGGACGGTAATAATTCTGCTTCCGCTCCAGGCTTTGTATCCGCTGGTGGGACGACTGCTCCTGGACAATCGGCAATGGCAAGACGCGGTTTTGCCGGGTCTAGTTCCGCTCTTGGGTTCGGTGGCATGTCGTCGGGCTTCGGTAGCTCGTCTGTCAGTGCCAATCCTTTCGATGCTCTGACTTCGCCACGCTCTCGCATGGGTGCGGGCTCATCACCCTTCGGCTCACCGTCTGGGCTAGGTGCCGATCCTTCGGGTGCGTTCGGAATGCGGCGTGAGTACGATGCCGATCCGGGTACCAGCCGCACAGGCATGTCTGGGTTCCAATTCAGTGGCTCGGGCGACAGCACCACCGGCCGGTTCGCATTCGCGACCAGCTTGAGTCAGATGCGTGAGGCAGCAGCTGCCGAGGACGCCCGCAAGCAGGCCAGCGTCACAGATGCGGGAAGCAGTGGCTTCCGCTCGACAGCATCGGGTGAACTGCTAGGTCAATCCAAGCTTGGGCTCAGCTCGGGATCGAGTGCACAGAGACCTGCGGCACCGGCGGCCTTCGACATCTGGGTACAGGGCACGTCGTCGTACTTCTCCAACACACTGCCTGATGCTCGCTATCAGGGGCACACGAATATCTTGATGTCGGGGGCGGACTATAAAGTCATGCCGGGTCTGATCGTCGGCATCATGGCCCAGACCGACTGGATGGATCAGAGTTCCAATGTGTCGACATCGCAATCAGGCTTCGGCTGGATGGCCGGTCCCTATCTCAGTGCTCGGTTGGCTCGGAACCTCTTCCTCGACGTTCGCGCACTCGGCGGTAAGTCCAAGAACAAGCTCGACATGACCGACCCGGCGGCGGGCGCCTGGACTGATAATTACAGCACGAACCGCATGCTGGCCTCGGCCAAGCTGACGGGTGTTTATACCTTTGACGCTTGGCGCATCCGGCCCAGTGCGGAGCTGATGTACTTTGCGGAGCATCAGAAGGCCTTCACCAATGCACTCGGTCTCGACATCGACAGCCAGACGGTCTCGGTTGGCCGCCTGAACTTCGGCCCCGAGTTCGGTTACCGGATGGTGATGCCCGACAAGACCGTGGTGGAGCCGTTCGTTGGCTTGACCGGCGTGTGGGACTTCGCCCGCAGTGATGCCTTGACCACGACCGGCTTGGCTATCGGTCAGGAAGGACTGAGGGGTCGCGTCGAGGGTGGTCTGTCCTACAGCACGCCCTCTGGCATCATGGTGCGCGGTG
>CAYMEB010000356.1:0-4199 GCA_964389095.1 uncultured Hyphomicrobiaceae bacterium | reverse complement strand
TGTCGATTCCGGCCACTTGATGGCCGCGGTTCAGGAGGTCGGTGCAGACCTTTGCGCCGATGAAGCCTGCGGCTCCGCTGACGAGCACTCGCATAGCGGCATGGTAAAGCTGACCTACACCCTTCCCAAAGATGCTCGAATTCGTTAGCCTCAGTAAATTCCGCGGGGTTTACTAACCGATTTCAGGAGTAAAGAACATGTCAGTGGCCACGCATCCGACGATCCCGTTTTTCCGCTATCCCCACGTGTTTCAGCAGCAGCGCGAGGAGATCCTCGCGGCCATGATGAAGGTGATGGATCGGGGGGCATTCATCATGCAGGACGAGCTCGTGCAGTTCGAGCAGGAGGTCGCGAAGTTCGTGGGTTCTCGGCACGCGATCGGCGTGGCGGACGGCACCGAGTCGATGATCATTGCGCTTCGGGCCGCCGGCATCGGAGCTGGAGACGAGGTGGTCTTCTGCAGCCACACGTACATCGCCACGGCGAGTGCCATCCATTTTTCGGGAGCCACCCCGGTGCCGGTGGACATGCTCGCCGATCGGTGCATCGATCCCGAGGCGATCCGAAAGGCCGTCACTCGCCGAACGAAGGCGATCATCCCGACCCAGCTCAATGGCCGCACTTGCGACATGGATTCGATCATGTCCATCGCCAAGGAGCATGGGCTGGTGGTGATCGAGGACGCGGCCCAGGCGCTCGGATCGAAGTTCAAGGGCCGATGCGCGGGCACCTTCGGCTTCGCGGGGTCGATCAGCCTCTATCCGGCGAAAGTGCTGGGCTGCTTCGGAGACGGTGGACTTTTGTTCACGCAGGACGACGGTGTGAACGAGGCGCTGCGCGAGCTGCGTGATCACGGACGCAACCGAGACGGTCATGTGGTGCGATGGGGCCTCAACAGCCGCCTCGACACGCTGCAGGCGGCGGTGCTGCTCGTCAAGTTGCGTGAGTTTCCAGCCGAGATCGCCCGGCGCCGAGAATTGGCAGCGATCTACGACGAGCGCCTCCGCGATCTGGAGCAGATGACCCTTCCGCCGGGCCCCGATGCCACGGGAAACCACTTCGATATCTTCCAGAACTACGAGGTCGAGGGCGATCGCCGGGATGCTTTGCGTGCTCACCTGCAGGAACGGGGCGTGCGCACCATCGTCCAGTGGGCGGGCACGCCCGTGCATCGTTTCGCTGGCCTCGGCTTCGACGGCATCCGCATTCCGGGCGTCGAGCGGTTCTTCGAGCGATGCTTCCTGCTTCCGATGAACACGTCCCTCACCAACGATGAGGTGCACTACATCTGTGACTGCATCAGGGGTTTCTATGGCCGTTGAGATGAACCACCGCGATGATCTCGGCACGCTGAGCGATGCCGGCAGTCATCATGCGTCCGCTACGCTGGATGGCGTGGATCCGGTCCGCGCCCGGGCGATGGTCAGGTCGATGCTGCTGATCCGGCGAAGCGAGGAGCGTGTCGCCGACGGTGTGGCGAGCGGAGAGGTCCGCTGTCCGTGCCATCTGGCGATCGGCCAGGAGGCTGTCGCCGTTGGCATCGCCGAGCATCTGCGACCCTCCGACAAGTGCTTCGGCGCTCATCGATCCCATGCACATTACCTTGCACTTGGCGGCTCGGTTGACCGCATGATGGCTGAAATCCACGGCAAGGACGCCGGCTGCTCGCGAGGTATGGGCGGCTCGATGCATCTGCGTGACGAGAGCATCGGCCTCGTCGGAACAGTTCCGATCGTCGGCGCCACGATTCCGATGGCGGTCGGTGCCGGACTTGCGCTCAAGATGGACGGAGGCGACGGCGTCGCCGTGGCGTTCTTCGGCGATGGCGCGACCGAGGAAGGCACTTTTCACGAGTCGATGAATCTCGCAGCGTCGTTGCCCTCTCCCACCGTGTTCTTGTGCGAGCACAACCTGTTCTCCAGCCATCTGCACATCTCGCTTCGTCAACCGGCCTCGCGCGTGGCCCGCTACGCCGAGGCCCACTGTGTGCCGCACCGCACGATCGACGGCAACGATCTCGGACTCGTGCTGCGTGCCTCGGCCGAGGCGGTGGAGCATGCACGCAAGACGCGGCATCCGTTCTTCCTGGAGTTCGTCACGTATCGCTGGCGTGGGCATGTCGGTCATCGTGAGGATCTTGATGTGGGCGTGCGCCGCAAGGACGACCTTGACCTGTGGAAGCGTCGGGACCCGATTCGTCGTGCCACCGAGGCGCTGCAGTCCGCTGGACACCTGAAGGCCGGAGATCTTGAGCGCATGGATGCCGAGGTGAAGGCGCAGGTCGACGAGGCGTGGCGGTTCGCGCTCCGTGCCGCCTATCCATCCGAACGGGAACTGCTCGGCCGTGTGTTTGCCAATGGAGGTGTCTCGTGACTGCCGCCAAAACTGTCGCGTACGGTCCGGCCATCCGCGACGCGTTCGCGCATCTGCTGAGGAACCACCCTTCGACCTACACCATCGGTCAGGGGCTCTGGAGCCCGTGGTACGTCGGCAACTCGATGACGAATCTCGATCAGGAGTTCGGCAAGCATCGTGTGATCGACACCCCCGTCTCCGAGGCGGCCTGCACGAGCGCGGCGCTTGGCTCGGCGCTTTGCGGGCGACGCCCCATCGTGATTCATCCGCGCGTCGATTTCTTCATCTTGGCGATGGATGCCGTGGTGAATCAAGCGGCGAAATGGAACCATATGTTTGGAGGCGGGGTGCCGGTGCCGGTGGTCTTCCGAGCGATCATCAATCGCGGCGGTGAGCAGGGCGCCCAGCACAGCCAGTCTCTCGCGTCGTGGTTCGCGCACGTTCCCGGGTTGCGGGTCGTCATGCCGAGCACCCCGAAGGACGCTCGTGAGCTGCTGGTGGCCGCGTCCCTTGGAAGCGATCCGGTGGTCTACATCGACGACCGTTGGTGCTACGAGCGCACCGAGATGCTCGGGCCGGTCGAGGAGTGGGACATCGCCGCGCAAGGATCGGTGATCCGTCGTCGTGGCGAAGACGTCACGCTCGTCTCGTACTCGTTTTGCGCATACCAGTGCGAACAGGCCGCCGAGCAGCAGGCCGTGCGTGGCGTTTCGGCCGAGGTCATCGACCTTCGTGTTATCAATCCGCTGGACCTGCGGCCCGTCGTCGAGTCGGTGGCCCGCACGGGTCGACTGCTCTGCGTAGATGGCGACTGGGCCGCCTGTGGCGTGGCAGGCGAGGTGATCGCCCAGTGCGCGATGCAGGGGCTGCTGCAGGCATCAGCTCCCCGGCGCATGGCGCTGCCGGCGGCGCCGGCTCCGACGAGCCGACCGCTTGAGAAGGCCTACTACCTGACGGTCGAGGACATCGTCTCGAACGTCATGGCGCTCATGGAGAGCTCGACTCAGGCCGCGAAATGCTGAAGCGAATCTTTGATATCACGCTGTCCGCGATCGGCCTGCTGCTGCTCTCGCCTGTCATCCTCGTCTGCATGCTGCTGATCTGGATGCAGGACTGGCACTCGCCCTTCTATGTGGCACCGCGCGCTGCACGCGGAGGCGGCACTTTTCGCATGGTGAAGTTTCGCAGCATGATCATCCGGGCCGACGCTTCGGGAGTCGACTCGACGGCGGCGAATGATCGGCGCATCACGGTCGTCGGCAAGTTCATTCGACGCACCAAGCTTGATGAGCTCCCTCAGCTCTGGAATGTGCTCCTTGGCCAGATGTCGTTCGTCGGACCGCGCCCGAACGTGACTCGCGAGACCAATCTCTACACGGCCGAGGAGCGGCGCCTGCTGTCCGTCCGGCCGGGGATCACCGACATCTCCTCGATCGTGTTCTCCGACGAGGGCGACATCCTCGCGGGCAGCGAGGATCCGGACCTGCGGTACAACCAGGTGATCAGGCCTTGGAAGAGCCGGCTGGGACTCTTGTACGTCGAGCGCCACACGCTCGCGATGGACGCCCGACTCATCGTGCTCACGCTCGTGAACGCCGCCGACCGGCGCCGTGCGCTGAAGGGGATCCAGTCGATCCTCGAACGCGCGGGGGCGCCGGAGGAACTGCGGCACGTGGCGGCGCGGTCGGGCGAACTGCCCGCCGCACCGCCGCCCGGCGCTCGGAACGTGGTGCAGAATCGCGACGGCGTCGCGACCTGACGGCCCCAACGGAGGTTCTCGTGGCAGACGACGGACAGCTGAGGCAGCACCTGCTCGCCCGCCAGGGTTTCTGGGACAAGCCCCG
>CAYMEB010000355.1:0-4204 GCA_964389095.1 uncultured Hyphomicrobiaceae bacterium | reverse complement strand
TCAGGAACCAATCGAACGCGGTCCTTCCTGGGAGTTGTCGCATCCCGATCATTTCGAGCGCATTGACATGTTTGATGGAGATACCGAGCACGGCCTCCATCTTTTCGAGGTACTCGTAGGTTTCTGGAAGCTCAGTGCCGGTATCACAGAAGACGTACTCGGCTGGAATCTCCGGATGTGCCTGCTTGAGGTAGACGGCTAAGGCAGCCGAATCCTTGCCACCAGAAACCGAAACGATGTGCCGGATGGTCGGCTCGGTCTTGATTGCAGCAATGGCCTCTGGGAGCGTTGCGGACTTTGTGTTACTCATGGAAGAGACCCTCTTCTTGGGCTTGAGAGGCGTGGAGTGAGCGGCGGAGACGACTCTCCGCATCTTTCTTGCCAACAATTGCCGCAAGCGTCGTTGCGTGCACCCCAATGCGCCGCTCAATGAGCGACGCAAGGCGCTCTCGCGACTCTTGGTTAATTTCGACGCCGTCAGCGGCCATGTGGAAGGCTGCCTCCTCGACAAGTTCGACAATGCGCCGGAACTCTTGCTGGAATTTGGCAGCATCGGTGTCGTCCCAGCGAGTGACTGCCTTCGTGATCCTCGCCGTAATCATGTTCACGAACTTGCCTGGGGTGTCAATTGGCTGTGCGAGCTGGGCCGCTACCCCCTTTGCGCGTGGTTCCAGCACGCGATCAAGCGCTGCCTCTGGAATCGCTTCTGCCCAATTCCTCAGAGCGGAGAGGCTTTGGTCTTGCGCGTTCTGTTTGTAGACCGCACCGATTGCCGTGACCATGCCACGGAGCGCATCGGCCACATAGTGCTGGACGACGTCGTCAAGTTCCTGCTTCACAGCCCTAAGACGCAGGAGAGCCTCGGGCAAGTTTCGCGCATCCGTATCGAGTGCAAGGGGCAATTGGGTCAGGAGAACTGCAATTGGGTCCTCGGTCGACCAGAGCACCTTTCGCGCTGCTGCAGCGCGCTTAGAGACCGTTCCGGCCACACGAACGGCCTCGGGTGCCTCCTGCTTCCAGAACTGGATCCACTCAAAGGCCCTTCGAACCAGGTCCGGATCGTCAATCGCGGCCGCTCGCTTGCCGCGGAAGAGGTCGCAAATGCCCTCGAGATAAAGGCGCTGGTCATCCTCAACAGCGACCACGTTGAGTGCGAAGCGATGAGGCTCGCGACAGAGCTCTTCGACCGTTGATGGTCGAATATCCATCACATATTGCCCATCCATTGTGAGTGCGCCAACGGTTGGGAATGCGCGCACTGCACACCCAATCAAGATGGGAAGCACGCCTGCCCGAACACCAAATGGGCTGGACTGAAGAGTTTGCAGGAGCGTGGTGATCGGCTTTGGTGTTTCCGACGGTTCCGTGAAGAATCGCCGCAGTTCTCCCCAGACGGCAGCAAGGCCGTCGTCTGCGACAGCAGAAGGTGGGGCAAATCCCCAGCGGCCCTTGCTGAGTTCGCGGTAAAGGCCGGTATTTCGGATCGTCGCCCGAAATTGGGCCACAACCGTAGCGCCAAGCTCCTGCTGGAACTGCGGATCGCCGAAGCCCAGGTCGGGCTTGCCGCTTGCTTCGAGAACAGCAGCAAGAAGCTTCTTGCGCGCGTTCACGATCACTGCAGAAGGCCGGCGTCGATTTACTTGCTCATTCGGCAGGCGCGGTGTCTTCGGATACGTCCGATTGCATGCCTGGCTGACAAGACCCCGAAGCTCACCGATCGAGTCGATGCCAACAAGGCGCCCGTTGCAGACGAACTTCAGCGAATGATTTGGTTGCGTGACTCGCTCGATCAGGCGCAGCATGTGTGTGCGTGAGTCATCTTCCATCTGCCGTAGCTCTTCGGCAACGAGCGGATCCTGATCAAGAAGCTCGCGATCCTTTTGCAGCCGCATGATTGCTGCAAGCTCAAGAGCGGCCTGTTCAAGGGGCACGGGCTCCGTAGGTACCGAGACAATGACTCGGCCCTTACCAGCCTTTGAAATCGTTTGCGCCAATGCAATCAGGTCATCTCGCGCGCTCTGCTCACCCGTCGGAAGAGCGTGCAAAATGACGCCATCCGCATCCGTCAGCGATTCACCAAGCGCTGCCGCAAAGCTTTCGGCTGCGAGTTGGGTGGCAGTGCGATAGTGGCGGGTGAAGTAGCGACGAATATGGAAGCGATCGTTATGTTCGGTCGCACGAACAGCAGAAAGGGGCCACTCTCGCGCTAGGAACTCGGCGAGGCTGAAGCCGCTTGCCACAGTGCTGCGTGCATCAGCGACTCGCTCCCGAAGGTTGGCGTCAGTTCCGTGCCAGACAGAGACCTCGTCACTGTGGCGGCGGTAGAGCAGAAGCTTTCGCTCAATGAGTCCGTCAATCACGGCTTCAACATCAGACGTCGGGCAACCTGAGCCACTCGCAGCAGCAAGCAGCAGGGGGCGCGAGATCTTGGTCTTATTCGCTGACAGTCCGATCGAGAGCACGCATGCTGTCTGGATCACCCCAACTTCATGTTCGCTTCGGCATTTGCTGGTCGCGCTGCTGGTTTCGAGCAATGCTCGATAGGTGCCACCTGCGCCCACGTCCTGTCGCATGGCTGGCTCGAAGTAGCGATAGAGAGCGTCGAGTCCGATGGTATTGGTCCAGTCCGCCGCCTGTAGAAAGTTGAAGAGTGTTCGCTCGTTCTGAGCGACCCGCGCCGAGAGTCTTGGAAGGAGGTAGAGCGCCGCACCCTCGAGTGGGTACACCCGATTCAGAATCTGAGATAGATCGGCTGCGTCAAACTCTTTGAACAAGCCAGCGGCCAGGAGCGCCTTGGCATGCGTGCCGAGTTGCTTCTGTGAAGGCGCTGAAACGGCTCTCGACTTGAGGGACTCTGCCAGGTCCACCAGCAACCGAATCAACTCTTTGCTGTCGTCAACATATTCAAGCCGCTCGAAGCGCTCCTCAATTTTTCGCCATTCGCGACGAACAACATCTGGTGCGGATGCGGCGTACGCACCGAACCCCTGGTGCAGTAGCACGCAGAGTTTCAGGGGCACTTTCCGGGAACGCACCGTCAGTTCTGCAAGTTGCTGAACATCATGAAGTTCACTCGGTCGACCGTTCGCGATCAGGGACTCCAGGTGGCGGCCAAACTCATCCCAGAGGATCAGTACTTGGTCGAGCCCAAGCTCGCGAGCCAACTCGACCAAGAACTGGGCCGTTGCAGTGACCTCGCCATCGTGTTTGAGGTGGGCCTCGATCTTTCGCGCAACGCCCTTGTTGAGACCAAGGCGTGTAGTTCCCGCAATGAAGGCATCGCAAAGGGCCGCCCGAAGGTTGTTGGCGTAGCCCTGAAGAGCGAGGGTGATCCCATGATGACGACTTCGCGCCCGCGTCGCCGCAGCAGCACCGAGTCGAGTATTGACCTCAGAGAGTCGTGGCGCAATCGTCTCAAGCACCGGTCGCGCGAGAGGCGCATTCTCGACAAGGTGCAGCGCATACGTTGCAGTGAGAGACTTGCCGGATCCATAGGGTGCGGTCACCAGGATGGCCGGCGCAGTGGCAAAGCAAAGTCTCTCCAGCAGCGCAACAGCCTTTGCAGTGGGTCGGAAGTGTGCGATGCGTTCGGGAGCCTCGGCATCAAGTTGAACATTGATCGACCGAAGGAAGGCTCCAATAGCAGGCTGTGACGACTTGCGGTCTTGGGTCTTAGGCATGAGCGGTCGTCCTTTCCTCGGCGTAGTGCATCTTGAGCCAGTCAAGCGGATCTTTCTTCGCAGCAACGCGAACGGCTCTCTCCCCAGCCTGTGCACGCATCGCGAAGAGTGACTTGTCCTGTTCTTCAAAGGCGAGAAGAAGATCGAAGAGGTCATCGCCACGAAGAACAAACGCCCGTCCCGGTGCAGAAGCGCCGCGCTCAAGTTCCGTGAGGGAGAAGTCAGTACGCCCTTCGGTGCTGGCGAAGCGAGCGACTGCGTATCCAAAGACGCCTCGAGGGATTGGCTTTGGATCAAAGTTGAACTGGTAGTACCCGCTGGCGCCAAAGTGCAGCAGCAGATTTAGATCCTGGAACGGGGAGTCTGACGAGTCTTCTGGATCATCAACGACCGCGGGAATTGGCCGTGCATAGGACTGAAGCAGTGTCGCGACATCTCTCTCAAGCGTGCGTGACGCGGGCACGCGCGGGAGGTTGGCGGTCGCAAATCGGCGCAAGCCCTCGATACACGGGCTGCGATCAAAT
>CAYMEB010000354.1:0-4227 GCA_964389095.1 uncultured Hyphomicrobiaceae bacterium | reverse complement strand
GATCCTTCTGCTCGACTGGGGCCCCTGCTACAGCAGCGTGCAGGCCAGTGGGACTAAGGATCCGCCCGAACTGCTGGCCGACGAGCCTGCGCAGAAGGCGGGGACGGCCAAGAAGGAGTGAGGTGGGCTAAATGGCGATCAACGCACAACTTTGCAGCGGCTGCGGGTTCGGATCGAAGGCAACGTCATGCGTGAAGTGCGGCGGATCATTCGCCAAGACACCCGCCCGGCTCTGCAGTAGTTGCGGGTTCGGCTCAAAGGCCACGTGCTGCGTGAAGTGCGGCACGAGCTTTGCCCGAACTCAAGCGCATCTCTGTAGTGGCTGCGGCTTCGGATCCAAGGCGACGTCGTGCGTAAAGTGCGGGCGCTCAGCCTAGTTCGACGACTCCGTCGGCCAATCCCGGCACATCGTCTCGGCCTGAAGCAGCACGGTCTGCACAGCCGCGCGAAGAAGGAGTGAGGTGGACCGGCGGCTTTACCGCAGTCCATCGGACACAAATGGGACACAACTCGCTGACCAACCGCGGCCAGCGGCTGTCCCCTATCCACACGACGGCCGGGCTATTCTGCTGCCTCCCGGGCAATAGCGATTTCGCTCTACCCGTGGCGACTGAGGCACCTCCGTGTCGAACCCATTCTTCGATCATCCAATCCTGAACTCGCCGTATCAGATACCCACTCGGCACTGGGAGCTCGACGAGGAAGGTCAGCCGACTCAAGCGCTCATCCCAAAGAGGCGGCCCGCAAAGTTCATCACGCCGATTCCGAAGCCCAAGAAGCGAAGGAAGCGCGCCGATGCCGACGCCAACCTGCTTCTTGGTGAGGGCGAAGGACACTCGACGAGGAAGCAGCAGTATGACCTGACCTCGATCATCAACTCTGTCCGCCGAGATGTGGACCTATGGCGTGCGGCGAAGGATCCGGCACACTGGCGGGTGACTCCCGAGACCGCTCGCCTCCTTCAGCATTGGCGGCATCACGAGTTCTCGAACCAGCGACCGTTCTTCTGCCAAGTCGAAGCCGCAGAGACGGCTATTTGGCTCACAGAAGTTGCTCCGTTCTCCGCTGACGGCCGACAGGTGCTGAAACATCTGGCCGACGCAAACGAGGAGGCGAATCCCGGCCTCAATCGACTGGCACTCAAACTCGCGACGGGCGCGGGCAAGACCACGGTCATGGCCATGCTCATTGCGTGGCAAACCGTAAACGCAGTCAGGCGTCCGGGCAGCAAGATGTTCAGTCGAGGATTTCTCATTTGCACTCCTGGGCTGACGATCAAGGATCGGCTCCGAGTGCTGGAGCCAAATGATCCGGACAACTACTACGCACGCCGTGAGATCGTGCCTCAGGAGATGCTGCCTGACATTCGCAAGGCAACGGTAGTGATTACGAACTATCACGCGTTCAAGCTTCGTGAGAGACTCGAAGTATCAGCTGGCGGCCGCGCGCTCCTGAAGGGTCGCACCGGCGAGGACCTGATCACTGCCGAGACGGCAGGCCAGATGATGCAGCGAGTCATGGCACCTCTGATGGGCTTGAAGAACATCGTTGTGCTCAATGACGAGGCCCACCACTGCTATCGCGAGAAGCCCGCCGCGGCGGACGATGCAGCCCTGACTGGTGATGATCGTGATGAGGCAGAAGAGAACAACAAAGCCGCCCGGCTGTGGATCGGAGGCATCGAGACGGTCGCCCGCACCATTGGCGTCACGCGCGTATTCGACCTGTCGGCGACCCCCTTCTTCCTCCGTGGCTCAGGCTACGACGAGGGAACCCTGTTCCCTTGGACGCTGAGTGATTTCTCACTTATGGATGCCATCGAGTGCGGGATCGTCAAGCTGCCTCGCGTGCCGATCGCCGAAAATCTTCCCGGCAACGACCTCCCGGTCAATCGCGACCTGTGGAATCACATTCGTGACGACATGCCGAAGAAGGGTCGCGGCAAGAATGCCGAGTTGGACCCACTCAAGTTGCCCGCAAAGCTGCAGACCGCACTTGAGCAACTCTACGGCCACTATCAAGCCGTCTTTCACAGTTGGCAGAAACAGGGAATCAAGGTTCCTCCTTGCTTCATCGTGGTCTGCCAGAACACCGCAATCTCGAAGTTGATCTACGACTACATCTCGGGATTTCATCGCACTGAAGCCGATGGCAGCCAGCGGCTTGAGAACGGGCGCCTTGAGCTGTTCCGGAACTACGACCCCAAAACAAATGAGCCGTACCCTCGACCTCGGACACTTCTCATTGACAGCGAACAACTAGAGTCGGGCAACACCCTTGATGACAACTTCCGCAAGTTGAACGCGGCCGAGATCGAACGGTTCCGCCGTGAGATCATTGAGCGGACCCGCGACGCCCATGCCGCGGACAAGCTCTCCGATGCCGAGCTGCTTCGAGAGGCTATGAATACGGTTGGCAAGCCGGACACCCTCGGTGGCAGCATTCGCTGCGTTGTTTCCGTTTCAATGCTGACCGAAGGCTGGGACGCAAACACGGTCACGCACGTCCTTGGCGTCCGGGCATTCGGCACTCAGCTGCTCTGCGAACAGGTCATCGGACGCGCCCTACGTCGGCGTGAATACGAGTTGAATGCAGAGGGGCTCTTCGAGCCTGACTACGCCGACGTGTTTGGCATCCCCTTCGATTTCACTGCGAAACCTGTCGCCGTAAAGCCGAAACCCCCAAAGCCAACTGTTCTCGTCAAAGCGGTTCGGCCAGATCGAGATTCGCTTGAGATTCGATTCCCGCGCGTGGAGGGCTATCGCGCCGAGCTCCCTCGCGATCGACTCTCAGCCAAGTTCACGGCCGACTCCATCCTCACTCTCACACCCGACCTCATTGGACCGTCAGTGACTCAGAACGCGGGCATCGTCGGCCAGACAGTCGAACTTGACCTGAAGCATCGCGACGCCGTCCGCACAGCGGAGATCGCGTACCACCTCGCGAAGCGCCTCGTCTTCACCAAGTTTCGAGACGCTGGCGCCGAGCCGAAACTCCATCTGTTTGGGCAACTGAAGGCAATATCAGAGCAGTGGATCAAGGAATGTGTCGTTCCGAAGGCACGAATTCCCCTGGCTTTCCTTCTTTACGGCGACCTGCAGGAGATGGCTTGTAATCGAATCACTGCAGCCATCACTGCGTCACTGGAAGGCACGAGGCCTATCGAAGCCGTTTTGAATCCATACAACCCGACTGGCTCTACGAACGACGTGCGTTTCAATACCTCTGCCGAAGACCGCTGGGAGACCGATGCCCGTCGATGTCATGTCAATCTCGTGGTTCTGGACAGCGACTGGGAAGCCGAGTTCTGCCGGGTCGCCGAGTCACACCCACGCGTCCTGGCCTACGTCAAGAATCATGGCCTCGGCTTTGAGGTGCCGTACCGACACGGTGCGGAAACCCGTCGCTACCGACCTGACTTCATCGTGCTGGTGGACGATGGCCACGGCCCCGAAAACCCGTTGCGCATGATTGTCGAGATCAAGGGCTTCAGGGGCGAGGATGCCAAAGAGAAGAAGGCGACGATGGATACCTACTGGATTCCGGGCATCAATCAGCTCGGTTCACATGGCCGATGGGCCTTCGCTGAGTTCTGTGACATCTATGAGATCGAGTCGGAGTTCAAGACGCAGGTCGCCGAGCGGTTTGACGCGATGATCGAAACCGCCGTGACGGGCAAATCACAACAGAGGGCATGAGCGTGGCCAAGAAGCGAAAGAACGTCGAGACCAAGCTTGTCGAGGCGATCACACATCCGTCAGAACGGCGCCGCAACATTCCGACCGTTGAACATCAGTCCGTCTTGAGCGGCCATGACCGCGAGGTGGGCGAGGTTCGCTACCCACGAAACCCAGACCTTGATCCCCAACTCGTCTGGCGGGGCAAAGACCAGGAGAACTGGTCAGAGCTGGTCGTGCCCGTGCCTCCGATCTACATCCAAGAAAAGGTTCACCCGAAGGCATTGGTCGATGACCTGCTTCGGACATCGCAGGAGCGTGCGCACGGAGCGGACGCAAAGACAATCGACCTGTTCAGCGACTTCGACGGCATTCCGCACGGCGTGGACAAGACCGAGTTCTATCGGCACGACCAAAACTGGTCGAACCGAATGATCCTTGGCGATTCGCTGCAGGTGATGGCCAGCCTTGCCGAGCGCGAAGGCCTTCGTGACAAGGTGCAGTGCATCTACTTTGACCCGCCGTACGGCATCAAGTTCAACAGCAACTT
>CAYMEB010000353.1:0-4228 GCA_964389095.1 uncultured Hyphomicrobiaceae bacterium | reverse complement strand
TGGAGAAGCGCGATCACGCACGCGCGCGCGACGTCGCCGAGATCAAGGAGGCGCTGCTGCTCTTCATCCGGTTTTGGTTCGAACGTGCTGGCCCGCTTGAGGACGACGATCCGGATGCCGAGGCGGATGCCAAAGCGCGGTACGAGGCGTTCATGGAAATGTTGGCGCGCGAGATCGAGTAACGCCAACTCTCCTGAGAGCCGCAGGCCTGACGATTCAACGCGAGCAGTCCTTTGGCTGTCAGACGCCCGAGACGGGCCGATTTCGTCCGGAAGGGCGACCTCCGAAGCGCAATCGATACGGAAAGAGCGCGATGCCGGCGAGTACCGAAATGAGGGTTGTCGCCGTGACGATGATGATAAGCGGGTGGTTGAAGTCCTCGTGGTTCCGCCAATCCATGATGTGCAAGGCCCAGAGCGTGTCGTAGAGGCGCCATATATCGGACCGCCGCGCGGTGACTGCGCCGGTGTTGGCGGAGACATAGACCGCAAGGCCCGCCTGAGAAAACTGCACACGCCATGCGGGAAGCGCGCCGCGGTATTCCGGGCTGGGATCTTCCACCAGGTCGACCCGTCGCGGAGCTTCAGTCAGTGTTACGTGCGCGCGGGCGATACTCGCGGCTTGGGCGCCGCTTATAGGCGATAATGGGATGAGGCTGTCTGCGCCATACAGAACCGGTGAGGCGTCACCAAACTCCGCGACGATGACCTGGCCGAATGCAGGACGTGTTTCAATCGTGAGCTTGGTGGGGTGCCGACCTTCAGGCCCGCGCAGTTGAGCGAGCGAAGCGGCCTTTGATAGATCGAGGCTTTGCGGAGCTGGAGTTTTGCGGATGAGGTTCTCGCTGCGGATCTGTTCGATGGGGATCAGGGTGAAGAACAGGCCGCTGACCACCCAGAAAACGATCTGGAGCCCGACGAGAAGCGCGAGCCATTTGTGAACGAGCGATGCCAATCTTGCCAGTCTCAAGCTGCTCCCCCTTGTGCTTCACGGTTCACGCGGGCGCTGAGCACGTCGTTCGCTCATGCGCCAACAGTGTGGGACGACATCACTCTTGCGGTCCAGTAATGGTCGTCGCGAGAGTGACCAGCGCGATCGCGAGGCCAAACAACATCAGATCGGCGGACAACGTAGCTCTCAACCATCGTCGCCCGAGCTTCGGATCGGCCTGCAGCTTCTTCGAAATGACGATCTTGTTCGTCGCTCCCAAAAAAAGAGCTATCGAAGCAGCCGCTGACTTCGCCAGCAAGAGTTGCCCATACGAATGGGCGAAGATTGATCCAAATCCGCCGAGTAGCCGCCACGCGATCCAAAGCCCAAGCGCGAACAAGACCGGGACCGCCAAAAGAGCGAACTGACCGAAGCGCTCGACCCGCTGCGCCAGTTCAACGTCCGAGACGGTCGATGACGGCCACAGCGTGTAGGGGGCAACAACCCAAAATCCAGCCGCAAGAACGTGGACCATCACTGCCAGAGGCGCCAGACCGGGCCTAGTGAGTGCATGAACATGCCCCACTGCGCTGAACGATGCGGCGATTGCGAGCGCGCCGAGAATACCAGCCGCGCGCGACGGCCTCATAGCCGCGCCGGCAAGCAGCACAGCGCCAGTAGCAAGCGCTACCACATTTGCCTGATGGAGCGCCCAGGCCCAAGCAAGTGACTCGGGATTGAGCGTCATCGCGACATCGCCCGCGAGAGACCCGCTGACCATCAGCACTCGGGCGCCGCCACAGGCAACCGCGATGGCCGCGGCCAAGGCTGCAAGACGCCCCAATTTCTTCGCGGAGTCGTCGCGGGTGATGTACAAAGTGGTCGAAAGCGCCAAGCCGATTGCGGCCAGAGCACTCGCTGCGAGTGTTGCCTTGAGAATGGCGAGCGCGACTGTGGCCGCGTCGATGTCCATGCGTTAGGTCGCCGCGACTGAGAATTTGACCGCGCCGGTGACGACGTGACCGTCCGAAGACATCGTGCGCCAGGTCAACGTGTAATGCCCTGCGCTAAGCTTCGGCAGCGGAATAGTGAAGGATGCCGCCGGTGCGCGGCTTGGGGCATAGGTCAGCGGGATGCGATCGGCGCCCGTTTTCTCCAGCGCGACCGTTGCGAGAACCGTCTTTCCACTGAAACTCACTGTGAAGGTTTCGGGCGCGACGGTGAGCGTTGCATTTTGCGCGATGCTCGTTGAGGCGACGGCAACATGCGCCATCGCTGGCACGGCAGCTGTCGCGGCGACGACGATAGCGATCAGGCCATGTACAAGGCGTGTCATCAAACATTCCCTCGGGGCGCTATTGGACCGTGAAATGGAGCTCGCCTTTCATGTCATGGCCGCCGCCAGAGGCGCTCCATGTCACGTGATAGGCGCCGGCCGCGAGCGGGGGCAGGGCGATGGCGTACGCCGCCGTGGGGGCTTGCGGTCGCCGGAAGGTCGCGCGGACGGGCTGATCTTTGGGGCCAGTGATTGCCACCGTCTGCAGCATGACCGGATGCATGAACGTGAGGCTGAGCGTCTTCGGCGCTGACTTCAGCGTCGCATTGTTCGCGGGCGATGACGCCGCGAGCATGTCGCCCATCGCGCCCATTTGCGCCATCGCACCCATGTCATGGCCCGAGTGTGGGTCCTTGGCCTGAGCGAAGGCCGGAGAAAAAGACGCCAGCGTGAGAGCGAGGCCGGCCGCGATGATCTTCAAGTCCATGAACTCCTCCACAATCAGAACCAGAATCGAATGCCTGCGCGCGCCGCCGTCTCCTCGATGGCGTCGCCACGGGCCCTTGCAATCGACGCTGTTTCACCAAGGCGCCGCTCCCATACGAAGTCGACGTACGGAGCGAACTTGCGCGTAATCTCGTAGCGGACTTGCAGGCCGAGTTCTGCGCCGGTCAAACCCGCGCCAAGCTCGCGCGCCGGGTCATCTTGTGCCGACGCTTTCACTTCGAGGTGCGGCTCGGCGATGAGACGCTGGGTGAAATGAAGGTCAAACGTTTGCTTGATCTTGGCGCTGAGATCGCCGTCTTCGCTGAGATAA
This sequence comes from uncultured Hyphomicrobiaceae bacterium, assembly GCA_964389095.1. Lineage (GTDB taxonomy): Bacteria > Pseudomonadota > Alphaproteobacteria > Rhizobiales > Hyphomicrobiaceae > JABFRJ01. The sequence goes on along the minus strand of CAYMEB010000353.1, from coordinate 1,205 downwards.
GCCGTCGCGTCCGTCTCGAACCAATAAGGCGCAAGTCCCTGCACGCCCAAGGCGAAATATGTCCGCGTGTCGGGCTCAACATCGAAGCGAAGACCAGCCTCGAAATCCCAGAAATCCGCAACGCGGCGGCTCCACAGGGCTTCGACCTGAGCATCGCCGATTTGCCCATCCGTCGACGAACCCTCCGATTTCAATCGAAGCTTATTCGTGTCGCCCCCAATCCAGCCCTCCGTGTCCCAGGTAACGACGCCATTGCCAGCATCCACTTCGCCGCGAACCATCGAATAGGTGGGCATGTCCATTGCGACGGCTGGCGTGCTGAGAGCGAGCGTCAACCCCAATGCGAGTCCAGCCGCCCTCATTGGTGGCGTCCGTGCTTTGCTCCAGGCGATGCCTGTGCAACGGGTTGGCCCATTTGAGCCACAACGACTTTCGTCATCATCCCGGACGCCATGTGATAAAGCAGGTGGCAATGGAAGGACCATTCTCCGGGCTGATCGGCGGTCAGGAGTACGGAATAGGATTGGCCGGGCGCCACGTTGACGATGTGTTTATCCGGTAACCTGTCCGTAGGCTGACCATTTTCCAGCTGCACGAACATGCCGTGAAGGTGCATCGGATGCGCCATCATCGACTCGTTGATGAAGGTCAGGCGCACGCGCTCACCGTACTTGAGATTGATCGGAGCGGCCTTGTCCATGGAGGCGCCGTTGAGCATCCAGATGTAGCGCTCCATGTTCCCGCCGAGACGAACGATAATGTCACGATCCGGCTGGCGCGTATCTGCTTGGGGCGTTGCCGAAGCGAGATCTGCGTAGGAAAGCACACGCGCGTCGGCGGGAAACTCGGATCCCCAACCAATGGATCGACCTGCGCCGTCCGTGCCCGCGTCGGGAAGCCCCATCGGCATGCTCGGGCCGCCGCCTGACATCTCCATACCCGCCGCCGCCGTCGACGGGGCGCCGTGGTTCATCGCGGAATGGTCCATCGCGCCGCTGCCCATATTCATGTGGGCCATGTCGCCATGGCCCATCGAATGATCGCCGTGCGCCATACCCATGTCCGCCATGGTCAACAGCGCGCGGGGGCGCATTTCAGGAATTGGCCCGGCCATTCCCGGGCGCGGAGCCAGTGTTGCGCGCGCGTAGCCCGTTCGATCCATCGCCTCGGCAAAGACCGTGTAAGCCGCATCCTCGCGCGGTTCG
>CAYMEB010000352.1:0-4285 GCA_964389095.1 uncultured Hyphomicrobiaceae bacterium | reverse complement strand
ATCATCGAGCTCAGCCCATGACCGGCCAGTTACACCACCGCCTGGGGCACGATCCATGATCGCGAACGACAGTGTCGTGTCGGGGCCGACATACCGCAGCCACAGCGCGTAGAGCGCGCCCGCGCAGACCGCGAGCGCCGCGGCGATGCAATTGGCGAGTGTACGATACCGCACGACATCATAGCCGAGCGCCTCTGCGCGGAAATCGTTCTCCCTGATCGCCTGGAGACCGCTACCGAACGGCGAATTGACCACGCGCAGCGCGACCAGGAAAAGCGCCGTCGCGCAAAAAAACACGAGATAGTATGCGGCGATGCGTCCGGTGATCTCGGTGCCGAAGATCGTGACATCCAGAAGCTTCGTCGCCGGACGCAGGACGAGCGGGGTGCGAAACGACCGGCCGTCCTCGCCGCCAGTGAAGTCGGACCACTGCCCGGCCAGAATAGCGAACGCCGATGCGACGGCGAGCGTGATCATCGCATAGAAGATCGCGCGCACGCGCAGCGAGACGAGGCCGATGACGAGTGCCAGGGCGATGCCAAGCGCCAGTGCGATGACGAGGCCTCCGCCGATGGAGCTCCAGTTCGCACCCCAATAGTAGAGCGACAGGCCGACGCCATATCCACCGATACCGAAAAACATCGTGTGGGCAAACGAGACGATGCCCGTATAGCCCAGAAGCAGGTCGTAGCTCGCCACCAGCAGGATGAAGACACAGATCTTCGCCGCCGTGTTGATCGCCTGCGCCCCTCCGAAGAGGAACGGGGCAAACGCCAGGACGAGCAAGATCGTTGCGAGGACGGCCGCCAATGCGCGGCTGCGGGGGAGATCGTCGGAAAGGAGAACTGACAGCATCGGCGTCACCGCTTCGCGACCGGATAGAGGCCCTGGGGTCGCCAAAGCAAGACCAGGACCATGAGCAGGATGTTCGAGGCGAGCGCGATCTTGGGCGAGATGTAACCGGTATAGTTCGCCATCATGGCGACCAGAATCGCGCCGAGGAAACAACCGCCGGCCGAGCCCAGGCCGCCGATGATGATGACGATGAAGACGAGGACCATCACGTCACCGCCGATCCCGGCCGTCAACGTTTCGCGATAGAGCGCCCACATCACGCCGCCGAGCCCGGCGAGCGCCGAGCCGACGACGAAGACCCCGACGAACAGCCTGCGGATGCGGTAACCGAGCGCCTCGACCATCTCCAGGTTTTCGACGCCCGCGCGGATCAGCAGCCCGATCTTGGTGCGGTTCAAGACCAGCATCATCAAGGCGAAGACGGCCAAGCCGCAGCCGACGGCCAGAACACGGAACTTCTCGACCGCGATATCTCCGAGCAGGATCGCGCCGCGCAGCCCGGTAGGCAGCGCCATCGCTTTCTGGTCGCCGCCCCAGATGACGTGGATCAACTGTTCGGCGACGATCATGCCGCCCATGGTGATCAGGATCTGCTTGAGGTGCTGGCCGTAGACCGGCCGCACGATCACCCGCTCGAAGGCCCAGCCGAGCACGCCCGTAACCAGCATGGAGGCCGATGCCGCAGCCGCCAAGGCGACCAGATTGGAGCCCAGCGAGGGGGACTGCACCCAATCCGGCATCAGGCCCAGCACACTCAGGGCGACGTAGGCGCCGACGGCGATGAAGGCGCCATGGCCGAAATTGAGGACGTCCATCAGGCCAAAGATCAGCGTGAGGCCGCTCGCCATCACGAAGATCATCATGCCCATGGCGAGGGCGGCGATGGTCAGCGTCGCCCAGCTCGAGGCGTTGCCGACCAGCGGGAACGCGACTAGGGCGAGGAGCGGCACCAGGAGGACCGGAAGGAAATCCCGCTGGACCTTGGGCAGATCGCCAATAGGCCCCGCAAGCACTGGTGTCGATGCGCGTGTCTTGGAACTCATTGGTGGGCCGCCAGTGACAAACCGAGCAATCGCGATTGCAGCGCCTCGTCGGCCGCAAGTGCGACCATCGAACCCGTGTGGACGATCTTCCCGTCGTCCATGACGGAGACCACATCGCCGAGCGTCGAGGCGAACCGGAAGTTCTGTTCGACGAGTAGGATCGTGGTGTCGGAAGACTTCAGCTCTCGGAAGGCGGCGGCCATGGCCTCGATGATCGCCGGTGCCAGTCCCTTCGTCGGCTCATCTACCAGGATGAGCTTGCGCGGCTCGATGACGGCGCGCGCGATCGACAGCATCTGCTTCTGTCCGCCGGACAGCACTCCGGCCGGCAGCTGCCAGAAGCGCTTCAAAGCCGGAAAGAACCCGAAGATCCAATCGAGCCGTGCCGGCTGCGGCGGGCCTTGCCGCGCGGCCAGGCGCAGGTTCTCCGCCACCGTCAGGTCGGCGAACACGCCCATCGATTCCGGCACATAGCCAATGCCGGCGATTGCGATTTCAGGCGTGGGGAGTGTGCCGATCGAGCGGCCGTCGAATTCGATGGAGCCCTGGCTCGGCTTCCACAGCCCCATGATCGTGCGTAGCGTCGTCGTCTTCCCGGCGCCATTGCGGCCGAGCAGAACGGCGAGGCGCCCCCGCGGGACGACGAGATCGACACCCTGGAGAATGTGATACTGGCCGATGTGGGTGTGCACGCCCTTCAACGACAGCAGCGGCGCTGCGTCAGCCATGGCTCGCGCCCTCCGGGGCAGCACCGAGATAGGCTTCCTGCACGATCGGTGAGGCGATCACCTCGGCGGGATTGCCGTCGGCGACGAGCCGGCCATTGTGCAGCACCACGATCCGGTCGGCCAGGCTGCGAACGACGTCCATCTTGTGCTCGACCAGGAGGATCGTCGCCTTCGCCTGCTTCTTGAGGTCCTTGATGAGATCGAGAATCACGGGAACCTCGTCGACGGACATGCCCGCGGTCGGCTCGTCGAACATGAAGACGCGCGGTTCCAGCGCCATCATCAATGCGACCTCGAGCTTGCGTTTATCACCGTGAGAGAGGGATACGACCGTCATCTGACGCTTGTCGGCAAGAGCCGTTGCCTCGAGGTACTGTTCCGCACGCTCGACCCACTCGGTATGGGAACTGGCACGGCTGAACAGGCTCGAAGCCCTTTCGCTCCTGGCCTGGACGGCAAGACGGACATTCTCACCGACAGTGAGGTTGGGAAACAGGTTCGTGATCTGGAACGCCCGCCCCAGGCCACGGCGCGTGCGCGCCGACGCCGGCAAGCGTGTGATGTCGTCACCGTCGAGGAGGACCTGTCCGAAGGTCGCCGGCAATTGCCCGGAAATCAGATTGAAATAGGTGGTCTTTCCGGCGCCGTTCGGGCCGACGATCGCGGTGAGCGTGCCGGCGTGGAAGGCACAGCTGACACCGTCGACGGCAGCGTGGCCGCCGAAGCGAATGGTCAATTCCCGTGTCTCGATCGTCGGGGTGTTCATCTGCGACGGGCCTCGCCGGACGCCGCGGCCCGCGTATCGTGGCGGGCCGCGACAGTCCTGATGCTCGAGACTTACTTGGGCACCCGGATCGGCAACGGCATGTCCTTCGCCGGAATGGTCGCGACCAGTTCCAGCATGTCGTTGTCCTTGCCATCCTTCTTGATGCGCCAGGTGTACATGTCCTGGAGCGCCTGATGATCCTCTTTGCGGAAAGTCATCTGGCCCTGGGGGGTATCGAAGCTCATGCCCTCCATCGCCGAGATCAGCTTCTCGGTATCGGTCGAGCCGCCCGTCTTCTGCAGGGCGCCCACAACCGCGGAAGCCGCCGCAAAGCCACCGGCCACGAAGAAATCCGGCGGCGCGTTGTGGCGCTTCTGATACTCGGCTTTGAGCCAGTCGTTCATGGGATTCTTGGGGAAGTCGTAGTAATAGTAGATGCCCCCTTCGGCACCCGCGAACTGCTTCCAGGCATTCATGGCCGGCAGAATGTTGCCGCCGGGAGCCAGCGTGATGTTGAAGCGCTCGGGCTTCATGTCCACGAACTTCGCCATGGGATGCGCGCCGGCCCAGATGAAACCGATGATGCGCTTGCCGGGCTTGTCCTTGAGCGCATTGAAGAGGCGCTCGGCGAACGGAGCGAAGTCGGCAGTGTTGCCCGCAGCGTACTCTTCCGCCACGACGGTCGCCTTCGGACGCATGGTCGCGAGAGCTTCCTTGAAGGCCTTCACGCCGTCACGGCCGAAGGCTGTGTCCAGTCCCAGCATGCCGATGGCCGCATCCTGGTCTGCCGGGATGGCGGCAGCTGCGGCGAGCGCGTCCTGATAGGACGAGCGGCCGGTGCGGAAGATGTAGCGGTTCCACTTGTCGCCGGTGATGCTGTCGGCGACCGCCGG
>CAYMEB010000351.1:0-4294 GCA_964389095.1 uncultured Hyphomicrobiaceae bacterium | reverse complement strand
CGCTCTCAATTTTGATATCGACGGGCAACGGGTAGTTCACCTGGTCGAACAGCACTGCGTGGCCGGCATAGAAGAAGGCCACAATGTCGGGGCGCTTGACCTGCCCCCGTTCTTCGGACCACCGGTTATTTGAATCTGCCGGTGATCCGGACCCACGATGGGCGCCGGTTCAGGCACCTTGCATGACAGCTGCCGACGGAGCAACGGGCCGGGCTGCGGAGCGCTCACGACTCGGAGCAGACCGGCCCGTTGCGGGCCGCTTGCGCGAGCGTGAGCCGGGGCGCTTGCGAGGTTCGATCTCGCCCGCCGCCAGTTTCGTCGCGTAGGCCGCCGGCGTCAGGTTGCCGAGCCCCTGATGCGGCCGGTCCTCGTTGTAGTGCCGCCGCCATTGCTCGATCAGCACACGAGCCTCGTCGCGCGAGCGGAACCACTCGACCGATAGGCACTCGTCGCGGAACTTGCCGTTGAAGCTCTCGCACGTGCCGTTCTGCCAGGGCTTGCCCGGCACGATCAGCGCGCTCTCGATGCCGGCATCCGCGATCCACTTCAAGAGCGCGCGCGACACGAACTCCGGACCGTTGTCGGAGCGCAGCACCTTCGGCGGACCGCGCTCGGCGACGAGGCGTGAAAGCACTTCGATCACGCGGCGCGAGCGGATCGAACCCGCCACATCGATCGCCAGGCCCTCGCTCGTGCCCTCGTCCACGATCGTCAGACATTTCAACTGCTGACCGTTCGCGCACGTGTCGAACACGAAGTCGTAGGACCACACTTGGTTCGCCGCGACAGGCCTTTCCGGCACGTCGCGAGCCGTCCCGCGCACGCGCTTGCGCGGCCGCTTCTTCGGCAGCTGGAGCTTCGCCGCCTTCCACAAGCGATGCATGCGCTTGTCGTTCAGGACGAAGCCCTCGCGTCCGAGATAGACCTGAATGCGCCGATAGCCGAAACGCGGATATTGTCCCGCCAGCGCCGTCATGCGCTCGATCACCGGAGCATCCGCCGCCGCCTTCCTGCTCTCGTACTTGAGGGAGCTGCGCGCGGTCTTCAGAAGCGCCGTTGCCCGCCGTTGCGAAAGGCCACGGCCCTCCGCGAACGCTACGCCACTGCGGCGGGCCGCGACGCTCACCATTTTTTTGCGGCGATCTCCTTCATCACCTCGATCTCGAGGTCGCGCTCGGCGACGAGCTTCTTCAGCCGCGCGTTCTCGATCTCGAGCTGCTTCAGGCGCCGCACCTCGGTCGCGTCGAACGCCCCGAACTTCTTCTTCCAGATGTAGATCGTCTGCGCCGAGATCTTGTGCCGCTTGGCAACGACTTCCGGCGCGTCACGATCGCACTCCCGCACGATCGCGACCTGCTGTTCTTCCGTGAACTTGCTCTTGCGCATGCTGCTCCCCGATTCGGAGGCAGACTCTCAAATAATCCCTGGACCGAAAAGCAGGGGGCAGGTCAGCAGGAAGAACTCGATGAGGGACGAAATAAACTCTCATCCACAACAGATGTCGTCAGCGGAACACTGATACTTTGGCGATTATCACCTTAAGCTAAAGCAGCCGCAGATCTCACATCAATCGCCTAGCGTCGGCTTGTCCGCCAGACGATGGTGCAGGCTGGTCAGCCCAGCGCCGCCCCCTCTTACCCGAGACGCGAATTCGCTGAACTGATCTAGAACATAATCTCGATGGCGCCCAATCGGCTCCTGTCCGAGAAGATGCCCAAATATGTAGCTATGCACGGCGTACGGAACCTCGGCTCCCATCGCGCCCTCCCACAGCCGACTTCGGACAAACTTGGCCGATAGAGGCGGCCTGGGTTTGTTCGTTTTTGGCCTCGGGAAGGGCAACCGCGGATTACTCTGGTCCGCCTGGCCACCAAATGGCCACCACAACAGCATCGTGCTCGCAGCTCGAAGCACGATGCGCCTTGCAAATTACTGGATTTATTGTAGATTTTTGGAGCGGGCGATGGGAATTGAACCCACGACATTCAGCTTGGGAAGCTGACGTTCTACCACTGAACTACACCCGCACCGGCGGCTATTTACGACCTTCGGGCCGTCTCGCGCAAGGCGTTCGGACGCGGCTCGGCAGAGGCCGCCGACCGAGAGGATGGCCGACTGTGAAGGGGTTGAGGGCCATCATGGACTTCTCCGCCTGTTGCACACGGCAACGGCGCAGACGCGCCCCGCGCGTTGATATCAAAGCTTTGAATTGCACCGCTCCGCAAATCGCACCTATTGATTGCAGGCGACGAATGTCGGTCCACGTCCGTGCCGCAGCCCCGGAGCCCCGAACATGCACCCGCGTTATCTGGCCGCCGCCATCACCGCTCTTGCCCTGGTCGCGCTCTTCAGACCAGCCATTGCGCAGGACGCCCCGAACGTGAGCCTGATCAAGTCGCTGTATACCGCTTTCGGCAAGGGTGACATCAAGGCGATCGTGGAAGCGACCACCGAGGATATCGACTGGACGGTGGTCGGACCACCCGCCGACTGCCCCTGCTTCGGCACCTTCAAGGGCCGCGCAGGTGTCCAGAAGTTCTTCGCCGCGATCGGCGAAGTCTGGAAGTTCAATGCATTCGAGCCCGAAGAGTTCATCGTGCAGGGAGATCGCGTCGTCGTGCTCGGCCGCTACGCCATGACGAGCCACAAGACCAGCAAGTCGTTCTCGTCGGACTGGGTCCACATCTTCAGGCTTCGCGACGGCAGGGTCTCAGCCTTCAAGGAGTTCACCGATTCCGCCCAGGCCGCTCCGGCCCTTCGCAACTGACCCGCTTTCTCAACCGACATGGGCCGGCTGTTGCACGCGGCCGGCGCAGGTCCTACATCGCGTGCAAGGGGGTCGTGATCCGGCCCCTTGCGACACGGGAGACGGATCATGCTGCGCCAGCGCCTCAACGACGACATGAAAGCGGCCCTGAAGGCTGGCGAGAAGGACCGTCTCGGCACCATCCGGCTGGTGATCGCCGAAGTGAAGAAGGCGGATGTCGAGACGGCTGCGTCGGTTCCTCTCGACGACGCCGGCATCACCGCCGTCATGACACGGATGCTCAAGCAACGGCGCGATTCCATCGAACAGTACACCAAGGGCGGTCGCGCCGACCTGGCCGCCAAGGAGCAGGCCGAGATGGCGATCATCGAGGCCTACCTGCCCAAGCAGATGGACGAGGCGCAGACCCGTGCGGCGATTGCGGCCGCGATCGCGGAAACAGGCGCAGCGGGCCCCAAGGACATGGGCAAGGTGATGGGGGCGCTGAAGGCCAAGTACGCCGGACAGATGGACTTCGGGAGGGCCAGCGCCCTCACCAAGGATCTGTTGAAGTGAGCCGGTGCCGCCGATCTGCCACGCCTGCGATGGTCGCGGACAGATTGGCGCCGTGCCTTGCTAATGGGAGGAGCGGGGCGTAGGGTCCCGCCGCCGCGCGATCCCGCGCCGCCTTGCGAACTCGAGCCCCATAGGGAGTGTCATGGGCTTTTTTGCCGACAGCCTCAACCGCATCCAGCCGTCCGCGACCATCGCGGTTTCGACGAAGGCGCGAGAGCTGAAAGCCAAAGGCTGCGACATCATCGGGCTGGCCGCCGGCGAGCCGGACTTCGATACGCCCCAGAATATCAAGGACGCCGCCAAGCGCGCGCTCGACGAGGGCAAGACCAAGTACACCGACGTCGACGGCATCCCGGAGCTCAAGGCAGCGATCTGCGCCAAATTCAAGCGCGAGAACAATCTCGCCTACAAGCCGTCGCAGGTATCGGTGGGCACCGGCGGCAAGCAGGTGCTCTACAATGCGCTGATGGCGACCATCAATCCGGGCGACGAGGTGGTGATCCCGTCGCCGTGCTGGGTGTCCTACGCCGACATCGTGATGCTCGGCGACGGCAAGCCTGTTTTCGCGCCGACACGACTCGAGGACGGCTACAAGTTGCGCCCGGAAGTTCTCGACAAGCACATCACGGCGAAGACCAAGTGGTTCCTCTTCAACGCCCCCTCGAACCCGTCGGGCGCGGCGTATACGCGCGCCGAACTGAAGGCGCTGACCGACGTTCTCATGCAACCCAAGAACAAGCATGTCTGGGTGCTTACCGACGACATGTACGAGCACCTACTCTACGACGGCCTCACGTTCTGCACGCCGGCCGAGGTCGAGCCGGGGCTCTACGAGCGCGCCTTGACCATGAACGGGCTGTCCAAGGCCTACTGCATGACGGGATGGCGTCTGGGCTACGGGGCCGGACCGGAGCCGCTGATCAAGGCGATGGGCAAGCTCCAGGCACAGTCGACCTCGAACCCGTCCTCGAT
>CAYMEB010000350.1:0-4333 GCA_964389095.1 uncultured Hyphomicrobiaceae bacterium | reverse complement strand
CTCCAGCATTTCGTCGATCGTGCAGATCCTCAAGCGATCGCGCACGACCGCGCCGAAAGGCCCACGCAGCCACTCCTTGATTGGCGCGCCGAAGCCCCGCTTCCTGCGGTTGAGGACGTCATCGGGAACGATGCCGCGCAATGCGGCGCGCAGAAGGTGCTTCGGTTGCCGGGAGGGGATCTTCGCATCAGAGCCGAAGCCGAACGAAAGATCGACAAGATCAAGGTCCAGCATTGGCACGCGCGCTTCGAGCGACGACGCCATGCAAATCTTGTCGACGCGCATCAGCAGCAATTCGGGAAGCCGCTGCGCGAACTCCAGCGAAACCATCTGTGCAAGTGCGTCAGGAGCATCTCGCGTCGCAAGACCTTCGACAATTTGGGCGCTGTCAGCCGTCCAGAAACCTGGGCGCCCCATTGCCTCCAGCCACTCCGGCGGGCGCTGTGCTGACGGGATGGACGCGAGAAGGGGGCGCTTCATGCTCTCCCAGAATGCGATGGCGCCGCCCCAGAAGGCCGGTTGGCCGGCGTTGGCGCGCGCGAGGAAGTCTGCCCAGAACAGCGCGCGTTGGTTTGCACCGGCCAAACGCACGGCTGCGGCGCCGGTCATGCCGCCTAGGCCAAGCCAGCGTGGCGCGCCTGCCCACTGGTAGACGCCGCGTTGGATGTCTAGGTACTTGAGATAGTGATCATAGCCGCAGAACTGCTCGTCTGCGCCTTCCCCGACCAGAACCGTCTTAAGCCCGGATCTGTGCGCAAGGTCCGCAACGAAGTGGAGCGGGAGGCAAACCCAGTCAGCAAGTGGCTCATCCTGATCCGTGCACAGACGATCTAGGTAGCCAACCGCTTCGTCCGGTCCAAACTGCACGGTCTGGTGGATCGCGCCGAACCGGCGCGCCACGTCGGAGGCGTCTTGGGTTTCATCGAGACCGCCGTCATCTCCGGAAAATCCGACGCTGAAAGTATGCAGGTTGCGCCCGGACGCAGCGCTAGCGATCGCTAGTATCGCCGTGGAATCAACGCCGCCCGAGAGGAAGACGCCGACAGGAACATCGGAAGCCAATTGCCGCTCGACGGCAGTGATCACAGCCTTGCGGATGCTTGCTATCCGGTCATCCGGTGCGAGTGCGTCATGCTCGCGATGCGCCTTGGGGCGTCGCCATTGCCGCGGCTTGATTCCGCCGTCGACGTCGATCGTCAATAGCCAGCCGGCGGGAAGCTTGGCGCAGCCATCGTACATCGACAACGGCGCCGGCGCGGCCATGAACGTCAGGTAGTGATAGGCGGCGATGGCGTTGAGCCGCGGGCGAACTAGTCCGGATTCAAAAAGCGCCTTGTACTCGGATGCAAATGCGATCCCTTCGGCCGTGGCTGCGAAAACCACCGGCTTTACCCCGATCGGATCGCGAACCAAATGGGTCTCGCCGCTCCGCGAATCGTATAGCGCGAAGGCGAAGATTCCGTTCAGGCGGTTCAGAAGTCCGTCCAGGCCCCACTGAAGGTATCCTGCAAGGATGACTTCCGTGTCCGAATGGGCTGTCTTGAACGCGGCGCCGAGCGCGCTGAGTTCGCGCCGCAGCGTTGTGTGGTTGTAGATTTCCCCATTGTAAGTGATCGTAACCTTTCCGGTCGCGTCCGTCATCGGCTGAGCAGCTCGATCTGAAAGGTCGATGATCGCAAGCCGGCGGTGCCCCAGGATCACGCGTTCGTCCTGGGAGCCCCATTGACCCTGGCCATCTGGACCGCGGTGGGCCAGTCGAGCGGTCATCGCCGCAACCGCGGCTGAAGACGCCTTGCGCCCCGGTGGAGCGACGATACCTGCAATTCCACACATGAGGTGGGGCGCTTCCAATAGGTCTCGTCCGCAGCTATAGCGACGCTAGGAGCGGCGCCAAGGGCGCTCGTGCTTCGGGAGCCGCGAAAGCAACCAGTCATGCCGCGGTTGATCATTAATCTGTCCCGCGAAACGATCGAGGCGCGAGAGACGGAAACGGTCTGGACGGCGCAAGAGGCGGTCCGGCGCCTTCGCGGTCGATCTGCCTTGACTGAGATTGGACGTCACGAGAGCGTACGCCTCGTGGTTGATGATATAGACGGGGTTACTTCGGCTCGTCCGCTTCTCGCCGCGCGAGCGCTGACTTTGGGCGAGGCTTATCTTGCCGATACCGTAGGCCGAATCCGGCCGATCGGGTGGGCAAGCGCCGGTGCGATTAGCGCGCGCGCGGCTTGGGCCGCGGCCACATGGCCCTCGCGCCGCGCCCGTCTACTTCGACGCCTAGCCGAAACTCCGGGGCCACAGATGGAGTTCGCGCCAGGGACGGGCGTCTTGGCTGTGCGTGGCGACCTTTGGTTCGCGATTAAGGCGGGTGGTGCGGTCGCGCACACAGCGGGAATTCTCAATGAGCTTTCCCGCACCGCGGCGCCCGTTTGCCTACTTGCGCCCTCGGCTATGCCGCTATTGAGCGACGCCGTCGACGTTGTGAAGGTAGCGCGGACTCAGCCTTGGTCGCCGTCCGGGATCGCTGCTGCTGCTGCCTATAACGACGACGTTGTCGCGGCGGCGCAGAAGCTATCTACACCGTCTTTCGTGTATGCGCGCAACGCACTGTTCTCGATTGCCGGCCTTGAGATCGCGCGGGCGCGCCGCGCGCCGTTCGTCTTAGAATTCAATGGGCCAGAGGCTTGGGTCGCGCGCCACTGGGGTGAACCCACGCCCTATGGCGACGAAGCGGAGGAAATTGAGACTGCGATGCTGTGCAAAGCGGACCTTGTTAGCGTCGTTAGCGCACCGCTTCGGGATTGGGCGCTCGAGCGCGGAGTCGCACCCGAGCGGATTGTCGTCTCCCCAAATGGGGTTGATACTGAGCGTTTCCATCCTGCTCTTGATTGCCGCCGAGTTCGCGCCCGCTATGGTCTTACCGACCTACCTGTAATTGGATTTATTGGCACGTTCGGCGCTTGGCACGGCGCTGAGTTGCTTGCCGCAGCTGTAGCACGGCTCAGCGGTCGCGCGCACTTGTTCATGATCGGCGACGGTCCCCGCGCCCACCTTGCGCGGACCGCAGCTGCATCACTTGGCGCACATGCAACCTTTACTGGCCTCGTCGATCAGGTCGACGGCCCCGAGCATCTCGCAGCCTGCGACATCCTCGTCTCTCCGACCGTTCCCAATTCAGATGGAAGCCGCTTTTTCGGGAGTCCGACCAAGCTATTCGAGTACATGGCCATGGGGCGGGCGATCGTCTCCTCGGATTTAGATCAGATCGGCGAAATTCTGATCGATGGTGAAAGCGCACTGCTCACGAAGCCCGGCGACGTGGCATCGTTGACAGCGGCGCTCGACCGCTTACTCGACGACGCGCCTTTACGCGCGCGTCTCGGTGCCCGTGCACGCGCCGAGGCCGTCGCGCACCACACTTGGTCCGCGCGCGTCGCCACGTTAACGGAGCGGATCGCCGACCTGCGCGGGCGCGCACCATAACAGCACGGTCGACTGTGCCGCTGCGACGGCAGTCAGCGGTTCAAGCCGCCGTGTTTGACCGCGGTTCGATCCAGCGTTCGTACCAAAACACCGCGTTCATCAGCGCCCAGACGTGGAACCCCCAATTCGTGGCGCCGGACACTTGGCTCCGAATGAGATTCTCGACGAATGCGTTGTCGAAGAAGCCTTCACGACGCAGTCCCGATCCCATGAATGCGTCGATACACTCCCCGCCGAACTTCGGATCCTTGAACCATTTGTCCATCGGTGCGCCGAACCCCTGCTTTCGCCGGTAGATCAGGTCATTGTCGACGTAGGGTTCGGCCACGCGTTTCAGGATCTTCTTACCAAGGCCGTCATGCAGCTTGTAGCTCGGCGGCAGACGACGGGCGAAGTCTATCACGTCGTGATCAAGAAAGGGGACGCGCGCCTCGACGCTGTGGGCCATCGTCATCTTGTCGACGCGCATCAGCAAGTGTTCTGGAAGCCGCAGTTTGAGCTCCATGTAGGGTATCTTCTGCAGCACCTCTGGATCGACCAGTTGGCCCGTAAGGTCCCCAAGGTAGCCATTTACGACGGCGTGACTGTCGAGCAGGCGGTGCCCTGGAGGCAGGAGGCCTTCGACCGGGCAGTCGACTTCCTCCTGGAAGGCGGTGCGCGATGGCGTGAGCTGGTCACGCAGCGCGCCCCACCAGCATACGGCGCCGCCCCAGAACAGCTCCTGGCCCGACTCGGCGCGATGCCGAATTTGCTTGTCTTCGTCTGTGTCGAGCAACCCGCTCAGGAAGCGCTTTCGCGTCGGTCGATAAACGTCGGTGTACTTCTTGAGATAGTGGTCGCACCACCAATAGCC
>CAYMEB010000349.1:0-4349 GCA_964389095.1 uncultured Hyphomicrobiaceae bacterium | reverse complement strand
CGCCTGGTCGAAGAGGGCCTGCAGGATGGGCCGAAGCTCCGGCGTGATCGGCACGTTGAGCTTCGCTGGGGCGACATCAACTGGGAGCGCAGCCTGATGACCGTGCGCAGCCCGAAGACCGCCGCCCACGACGGCCACGCGGTGCGCATCGACCCATGAACGGACGCCCATGGGACTTCCTCTGATGCTGTGGAATGTGGGAATCCGCTGCGTGCTCAGAGAGCTTCGCAACTCGTCGGCGCTCTCCGAGTTCCAAATCGATCGCTATTCCGCTGTCGCCTCGCTGTCAGGGTCGGCGGCACCGGGGGATACCGTCGATTCTTCGATGAGCTGAAGCAGTCGGAGTTTGGACGAAGGCACGGCCTTATCTCCCTTGCCCTGTGTCCGCCAAAGCACTCGCAGCTGCTCCTGCAACAGGCGAATCTCTGCCTGCTCTGGAGTCTCTTTGCGCTTGGGCGCCGGAGTCGGGATGAACGTCGACGGCGGGGCAGGCGCTGGCTCGGGAGTCGGCGCTAGGTCTGACCGCTCGGAAGCGGACGGCGCTGTTGAGGAGAACAGGTCTGCAGGCGCCGCAAGTTTCTCCTCTGAAGGCTTCGTGGGCTGCGAATCAGACAAATCAGAGAGCACGGCGGGTACCTCGAACGGCGCGACATGACCACCGAGAGGCAAAGCCCCTTGCCCTTCCCGGGCGGGTTCGATCCCAAGCTCCTCCAGTCGACGCCACAGACTCAGGAGCGCCTGGTCCGGATTTCGATAGAAATCTCCTCCGCTAACTCGCCAGAAGTTCCACCCAACACGTTCAAGTTGACGTTGGCGTCGAAGATCATCCTCGAACTTTTCCGGTCCATGCCATTCATCACCGTCGCACTCAACAGCGAGGCGCGTCTTCCCCTCGATGACGATGTCGATCCGATACGCGCCGGCTGGATATTGCACTCTCGTCACGAAACCACGGCTAACAATGCGTAGATACACCTCGACTTCGAACCAGCTGCCGAACGGCGGTGGTGGCAAGTCCGGCCTTTGCGGATCTGAAACTTGAACCCGCAGCGAATTGATGTCGATACCTTCTGACTCCGCCACGCTCTGTGCTGGGCTGTAGAAGTGCGTAAGCAGCTGCTTGCGCACACATTCGTTGTTCGAAATCTCGGATGCGTGGACCGAGTGGAACAGCCAGCATTGATCCTGAGCTCTGCTGGCGGCGACATTGAACCGCTGCTTGTCGGGTCTACTGGTGAGAGCGATGAAACGTGAGCCGCCGGACACGACCAGGGACATGAAAATGACATGCCGCTCATCTCCCTGGAAGGAATATGCGTCGCCACAGATGAGCTTCCTCTTGAGCATTTCCTCTGGCCCGAGGTTTCTCAGGAGCTGTTGCTCGATGTACGACGCCTGTCGGTCGCCGAGAAGGGAAATGACGCCCATGGTCTTCCCCTCGTATGCCTTGTCCTTGCAGCAGGCGATCACAGCGCTGACAAGCGCATCGGCTTCATTGAAGTTGGCTTTGCGTCCTGAGGTGCCGGACGAGCTTCCGTGGGGGATGTACTGGCGCACCAATGGTGCCAGGCGCTTGGGCGGATACTGCCTAAGCGGAATCAGTCGGTTGTTATAGCTCAGACCGTTGCTGAACCGAATGATGTCGGGAACGCAACGGAAGTGCTCGCGAAGCGTTACTCGAGCATCAAACAATCGCGCAGCATGGTCGAACAGGCTGTTCTCGATGTCGAAGCTCTGTCGCGAACGCATGTGTCCGAGTCGAGCCTTCAGTATTCGGTCGACATCTTCGCGCTCGACGCCGACGTAAGAGGGGCTGATCTGCTCGTTGTCGCCGACAACGATCACCTTCTTGCCGATGAACAGCAGGCCAAGACCATCCAGCCCGCATTGCGATGCCTCATCAACGATCACAACATCGAACAAACCGGGTGATGCGGGGACCGTTTCGAAGACTCGATAGAGCGGCATGATCCAAGCAGGAATCGCGTCCTTGCATCGATCGAGTTCCGATTGTGCTGCGCGTCTCCATTTGTGCGCGTGCATGCCAGTGCCTTTGCCCAACTTGGCTATCGCCTGCTGCCACTGAACGAGGCTTCGGCGATGTTGCTCCGACATCGCTTCGAAGCATGATTTCCACGCACGAGCAGCTGCAATTTGTCCCGTTATCTCGAGGATTCGGGTTTCCGTGTTTCGCAGATCATCCGCGATTCTGTGGCGCGAGTTGTCGTTGGATTGGATCTCAATCCAGGCCTTAGTTTGCGCCCAACGGAATGCTTCAGCCAGATCCGCAAATCGCGCCTTCCACCGCTCGTCGTCAGGGCTTGTCGAAATCTTTGCAGCGAGTTTCGGAAGTTGCCGAGAGATCCTCGCTTTCACGGCAAGCTGTCGCGCATGCTTTGATCGAATTCCATGGAGTTGATCTGCCTTGAGAGCTCCGCTAGAGACGCGATTTAGATCCCTCGCCTCAATCGCCGCAGCGATCTCGCTACAAAGTACGTGCGCGGTTGGCGCGCTGGCCAGCGTTCGGCAGCTCTTGGCAGCCATCCCCAGCGCCAATGTCGTTTCGCTGTATCGGGACCACTCGAACCTCTCACGACACTCAGAGGTGAGTGCGGCGAGCGCGCCATCTTGGCTTACGCGGCCCATCGCCTCTGGATAGGTCAGGGCCAGGCATTTCTTGGCGTCCTCCACCAATGGAACGAGCTCCAAGATCCTCCCGAGATTCGTTGCGAATCCACGAAGTATCGCAAGGCGACGCCCGAGGTTTGCTGGCTCCTGTGGTGCGAATTCCCGCCAGAGCGCCCAGCAGCTCTCGAGGGTCGACCTTGCGGCCAGATACCGAGAAAGCGTTTGCAGGGAGGTGGGGCTGTTGGCCCGTTGGCCATCGATGATGCAGGTCTCCATCACATAGCTGGTCCGGCGCACTACTGCGGGTCGGAAAATCCAGAAGCCAAGAGATCGCCTTTGCTCGACAAGGTGCCGAACGAGGTCGTTGACGTCGGCACGGAGTACCTCAATCGGCTTATCCGGCGGAAATGAGTGCGACTCGCTGGACAGCGCCGTTGTTTCTGGATCGAGCTTCGCGATTGCAGATCGGGTGCTTTCGAGGAGCACCTCCCATAGGCCGCCTTTCCCATTCAGCACATCCCGGAGTGCCATCAACTGCCACTTTTCTTGCCCATCGATGGCGCATGCAGATACTGCGGACGAAAGCGACGAAACCGATTGCAGAGTTGCCAGATGTGCGTTGGCGCTATGTCGCCGAAGTGACTCTGGCGGGTCGGTCACTCCGTACTTGGGTTGACCAGCATCTGCGATAGCGAACCAATCGGCAAAGGTTTCCGTTGAGGGAATGGTCGTTCCTGGTATCGGCAGGTCTCTTGTGCACTCACTCGCGATTTCGGCGGATATCTCGTCCGCAAGTTCTCGCAGCTCTTCGAGTTCTGCAGTCACGACTTCAAGCGCTGACTTCGCATCTGGCCGATCTTCCAACCAGTCATATCGTGGCCCTAGACGATGGGTGAACTCCGCAAGGCGCTGAACCGTCTGTTCGGTGGCAAACTCGCCAAACTTGTGCATCTTGGCTTCTGCTTCAGCCAGGTCCCTCAGTTGTCCACGGAGAGTGTCTCTTCGGCTTTCAAGTACCGTCAGAGCGAGCTCCATTTCATCAAGCTTGCGATTCTCAGAATCTCTTGATGTATCCCATCGATCTTTGCGTTCGATGATGTTGGCCACGCTGCGCTCAAGATCTCCTTGCGCGACTCGATCATCTCCGACCATGCTGACGCAGAGATCGACAATCCCGCCTTCTCCTGGGACCGCCTTGATCTTGTCTCGGAGAACTTCAAGCGCTCTCGGGGTCTGCGCTGTAACCAGTACTCGCTTTCCGCTCGCGAGCAGGTGACAGAGCAGATTGGTAATCGTGTGTGATTTTCCCGTCCCCGGGGGGCCTTGTACCAGGACGCCATTTCGGACGGAAATCCGCTGAGCGATTTGGACCTGGTCGTCGTTGGCGGGAAGGGGAAAGTAGGTTCGTTCTAGCGCAGGCTCGCCGTCCTTCCTGCGCGAGGATTCCCCGGGTGTCGGTTGTTCCTCGCGTTCCTGTACCAGCTGCTTTACGCATTCTGGAATCGCGGCGCCTTCATTGAGCTGCTTCGCGACGCTCTCGAAAAACGTCAGGCGACCGGCCCCGCTTCGCCTACGGAGGATGACCGCTGGTGCAAAGGTGGCGGACGCCCTGGCGTTCGGGGAATTGACATCGAGTCGCGCAGGTTCGTAATCGCCGTCTAGCGAGTGCAGTACAGCTTGAATGGCGCCATCAATGCCATCCCTTGCGGTCGGATCGCCGT
>CAYMEB010000348.1:0-4358 GCA_964389095.1 uncultured Hyphomicrobiaceae bacterium | reverse complement strand
TGGAGGCATTCGAAATAGGTCATTTCAGGCGCATAACCGGCTTCGACCAGCGTCTCGTAGCCGGCGCTGATCAGCTCGACCAGGCCACCGCACAGCACCACCTGCTCGCCGAAAAGATCGGTCTCGCATTCCTCCTTGAAGGTGGTCTCGATCACGCCGGCCCTGCCGCCGCCGATCGCCGAGGCATACGACAGGAAGAGGTCGTGCGCGTTCCCGCTCTTGTCCTGATGGATGGCGATCAGGCAGGGCACGCCGCCACCGCGCTGGTACTCCGAGCGTACCGTATGGCCCGGGCCCTTCGGGGCGACCATGCCGACGTCGAGATCCGCGCGCGGCTCGATCAGGTTGAAATGCACGTTGAGGCCATGGGCGAACAGCAGGGCGGCGCCCTTCTTCATGTTCTCGTGCAGGTGGTCCCTGTAGATGTCGGCCTGCAGCTCGTCGGGGGTGCACATCATCATGACGTCGGCCCACTTCGCGGCGGCGGCGACTTCCATGACCTTGAAGCCCGCGCCTTCGGCCTTCTTGACGCCGGCCGACGACTTGCGGAGCGCGATGGCGACATCCTTGACGCCGCTGTCGCGAAGGTTCTGTGCGTGGGCATGCCCCTGGCTGCCGTAGCCGATCACGGCCACCTTCTTGCCCTTGATCAGGTTGATGTCGGCATCACGATCGTAATAGACGCGCATGTGTCAGGCCTTTCCCGGATAACGCCGCTCGGCGCCGCCGGCGGTAGGATGCGATGGATTGGTGGCCTTGAGCTACCCTCTCGCCGGAAGCCGGGCAAGGGCCGAAATCGGCGCCGGCCGCAAATCAGGGATGAGCGCGCGACGGCCACGCCCCAGGCCTCGAGATGTGGACGGCACGATCGGATGCGCAGGTTGGGCGGGACAGAAGCGACCGCGATCGGTTAACAGCTCGCATCCCGGCGGGGCCCGAATCGCGGCGGATTGCCGAGCATGTCGCCCCGCATCCGCCCCTGGCGGCCGAGCCCGGCCGGTGGAACCGAGCAGGAGACGATATGCGCTGCCCCTACTGCTCGTCCGAGCAGACCCAGGTCAAGGACAGCCGTCCGACCGAAGAGAACCAGGCGATCCGGCGCAGGCGGGTCTGCGAGGACTGCGGCGGCCGTTTCACGACGTTCGAGCGCGTGCAGCTTCGCGAGTTAACCGTGATCAAGCGTTCCGGGCGCCGGGTGCCCTTCGACAGGGACAAGCTGTCGCGGTCGGTGGAAACCGCCTGCCGCAAACGGCCGATCGAGCCTGAGCGGATCGAGCGTATGATCACCGGGGTGGTCCGGCAGCTCGAGAGCCTGGGGGAGACCGAAGTTCCCTCCTCGGCGATCGGCGAGCTGGTGATGGAGGCATTGAAAGGCGCCGATGCAGTCGCATATGTCCGGTTCGCCTCCGTGTATCGCGACTTCACCGAGGCGGCCGACTTCCACGAGGTCCTCGGCGAGATCGGCGACGGCCTCGGCAGAACGCACGAGCAAGGCGAGCCGGCTCAATCCCAAGCGCGGGATCGCAAGCACTGACGTGAAATGACACTCCCGACGGCCGAATTCGACCGACACATGATGGCGATCGCCCTGGCGATGGCGCGGCGCGGCCTGGGAACCACTGCGCCCAATCCCGCGGTCGGCGCCGTGATCGCCGACGAGAGGACCGGCGAACTCATAGCGCGCGGCTGGACCCAGCCGGGAGGCCGGCCCCACGCCGAAAAGGAAGCCTTGCGCCGTGCGGGGGGCCGCGCCCGGGGCAAGACCATGTACGTGACGCTCGAGCCCTGCGCTCACACCGGCCGCACGCCGACCTGCTCGGATTCGATCGTGGAATCGGGCATCGCACGCGTTGTCTGCGCCCTGCCGGACCCCAATCCGATCGTCGCCGGCCATGGCTTCGCGCAGCTTGCGGCCGCGGGCATCAAGGTCGACGTCGGCCTGCTCGGCGACGAGGCGCGGTGGCTGACGATCGGCCACATCCTGAGACAGACGGCGCGCCGCCCCTTCGTGCAGCTCAAGGCGGCGTTCAGCCGCAATGGCCTGGTGCCGCGCGGACGCGAGGGAGCGCCGGTATTCGTCACTGGGACCGAAACGCGGGCATTTGCGCATCTCCTGCGTGCCGAGGCGGATGCGATCCTGGTCGGGATCGGTACGGTCCTGGCGGACGACCCAGACCTTACGTGCCGGCTTCCAGGCTTGGCCGAGCGCTCTCCGATCCGCGTGGTGCTCGACAGCCGCCTGCGGCTCCCGCCGGAAAGCCGGATCGCTCGCTCGGCGCGCCAGGTGCCGACCTGGGTGTTCGCCATGACGGGACAGGACCCCGCGACCAGACTCGCTCTCGAGGCGGCCGGCGTCCGCATCTTCGATCGGCTGACACGGCCCGAAGCGGGCAGCGACGCGGACGCCTGGCGCGCCGCCCAGATCCCGACCATCTTGCGCGTTCTGGCCCGCGAGGGGCTGACCCGCCTTCTGGTCGAGGGCGGACCTGGTGTCGGGGCAGCGTTCGAGCGCGCCCTGGGCGAAGACGACACCCCGCCGCCGCTCTCGGTCGTTGACGAGTACGTGATCCTGCATGGTCATATGGATATCGAGGACGAAGCCGGGATCAGGGTGAACTTCGGCGGCGTCCCAGGCCACCGGCCATTCGGCCTCGGCCTGCTGCCGTCGGAGGGCGCGGTCCCCATGCGCAAGCTAGGGCAGGATCTCGTCTGGACGATCCGAAGGAAGCGATGAGCGAGGTGCGATGAGCAGCCAGTCTCCGTTCAAGTACTACCTCAGGGTCCGCTACCAGGAATGCGACGCGCAGCACGTGGTGTTCAATGCGCGCTACGGCGACTACATCGACCTCGCGATCACCGAGTTCATGAAGGCCACGATGCCCGATCGCAACATCTTCGACGGCACGTTCGAGTTCCAGGTGGTCAAGCAGACGACCGAATGGAAGGCGCCGGCCCGCTTCGACGACGTGCTGGAAATCACGGCTGAGGTCGGCCGTCTGGGCAATTCGTCTTTCACGGTCGCCAACACCATTCGGCGGGCGGGCGATCCTGCGACGCTGGTGACGGCGGAAACGGTCTATGTCCACGTCGACCCCAAGTCTTGGCGGCCGGCGCCCTTGCCCGACTTCGTCCGCGAGCGGTTCGCGGCCGGGGCCCGGGGCAAGGTCGTCGATCACGCGGGCCATTTCTCCAGGATGTGAGCCGGCCAGCGACATTCCGGCCCGGCCAAACCTGCGCACGCTCGGTTGCAACGGGTTGGCCGCTCGGTTACAGACGCTGCGGAGCAACCTGCGCTGTGCCGCGGCCAAGATAGAGGACCGCATGACCAGTCTTGTCACCGATACTTCCAGTTTGGACACGTCGCGTTCCGGGCTCGTCGCGCCCGGCGACCGAGGCTTCACGGAGCTGTCCAACCAATTGGCCGACAAAGGTTTTCTAGTTACCACGACCGACGACCTGATCAATTGGGCCCGCACCGGCTCGCTGATGTGGATGACGTTCGGGCTGGCCTGCTGCGCCGTGGAGATGATGCAGGCCTCGATGCCGCGCTACGACGTCGAGCGGTTCGGGTTCGCCCCGCGCGCCTCACCGCGCCAGTCGGACGTCATGATCGTGGCGGGAACGCTGACCAACAAGATGGCCCCGGCCCTGCGCAAGGTCTACGACCAGATGCCGGAGCCGCGCTACGTCATCTCGATGGGCTCCTGCGCCAACGGCGGGGGCTACTACTACTTCAGCTATTCGGTGGTCCGGGGCTGCGACCGCATCGTGCCGGTGGACATCTACGTCCCCGGCTGCCCGCCCACCGCCGAGGCCCTGGTCTACGGCGTGCTCCAGCTGCAGAAGAAGATCCGCCGCACGGGGACCATCGAACGATGAGCTGGCCCGTCGCAGAAGAAACCCTCCAGGCCCTGGGCGCCGAGATCGCCGCCGCGGCGGGCGCCGGCGTTTCCGCCTCGACCGCCCACGGCGACCTCACCCTCGACGCCCCGGCCGGCAGGATCGTCGAGGTCCTGACCCTGCTGCGCGACCGGTTTGCCTTCCAGCAACTGACCGAGCTGACCGGCGTCGATCACCCGGACCGCGCCCAGCGTTTCGACGTCGTCTACCAGCTGCTCTCCTTCACCCGGAACCAGCGCCTGCGGGTTCGGGTCCGGACCGACGAGGACACCGCAGTGCCTTCCGTCACGGGCGTCTATCCCTGCGCCAACTGGTTCGAGCGCGAGTGCTTCGACATGTACGGCGTCTTCTTCGCCGGGCACCCGGACCTGCGCCGCATCCTCACCGACTACGGCTTCCACGGGCATCCGCTGCGCAAGGACTTCCCGATGAGCGGCTATGTCGAGCTGCGCTACGAC
>CAYMEB010000347.1:0-4361 GCA_964389095.1 uncultured Hyphomicrobiaceae bacterium | reverse complement strand
CCGCACTGGACGCGGCCAGTCTGAGCGCGCTTGAGGCGGCGTTGAGCGGCGGCGCGACCGGTGGCGGCGACTTCGGTGGCGGCGCATCGCTGGCTTCCGGCGGCCGCATCGGCGGAAAGGGCGGCCCCGCGAGTGAGGGTGAGGAATTCTCCGGAGCCTTCAGCATGTCGGAGATCGACCAGCGTCCGCGCCCGTTGGTGCAGGTGGCGGCGGCGTATCCCTCGGAGATGCGCGCGCGCAAGGCCGAAGGGGTGGTCACGCTGATCTTCGTTGTGGACGAGACCGGCCGGGTGGTCAACCCGCGCGTCGAGCAGGCGTCGTATCCCGAATTCGAGAAGCCGGCACTGGAGGCCGTGCGACAATGGAAATTCGAGCCAGCCATCAAGGGCGGCAAGCGCGTCAGCTGTCGCATGCGCGTCCCATTCAGGTTTCAGCCCAAATGAAGCGAATCATCCCTCATCGTCGCGCCCTGATCGGCGCAGGATCCCTGTGGTGCGTCTGCGCGGTCGCCGCCTTCACCGGCATGCAGGCGCTCGGCGACGGTGCGAGTGCGGTCAGGTCGCAGTCGCCCGCGCCCTCCATGCAGGTTGGAACCGCGGATCTTGGCGCCGTCTGGAACGATCCCGCATTCCAGAAGTCGTTCGTCGCCGGCTACGGCGTGAATCCCGAGGTGGAACCGCGAATCTCCACCGACGACATGGCGCTGCTTGAACTGGTCCGCCAGCTGATGCCGGATGAGCTGCCCGCCGCCGAGGCGCTGTTGCGCGGGTCGATCAAGAACGACACGTCAGCGGTGCTCGACCTGACGCTTGGCGGCGTGCAGTATCAGGAAGACCGCCCGGACGATGCGCTGGTGAACTACCGGCGGGCTGTCGAGAAATACCCGAATTTCCGCAGGGCCTACCGCAGCATCGGTCTCATCTGCGTGCGCAAGGGGCTGATCGACGACGCGATCACCGCATTCAATCGCATGATCGAGCTTGGCGGTGCCGATGCGTATTCGTACGGACTGCTCGGCTACTGCCACTCGCAGAAGCAGGACTACCAGCCGGCGGAGGCCGCGTATCGCAACGCGCTGCTGCTCCAGCCATCCAACGTGGAGTGGCGACTCGGGCTCACGCGCACGGTGTTCAAGCAGGGCAAGTTCGAGGATGCCGCCAGCCTTCTCGACGTGCTGATCCAGACGTTCCCGGAGAAGGCCGACTTCTGGCTGCTGCAGGCGCACACCTACCTGGGACTGAAGGAGCCGCAGAAGGCTGCGGTGAACCTGGAGGCGCTGGACGCGATCGGTAAGTCGTCGGTGGACAGTCTGTACACGCTGGGCGACATCTATCTCTCCGAATCGCTGCTGGACCTCGCCACGCAGGCCTATGCCCGCGCGCTGGCCAAGGATCCGGCGCAGTCGCCGGCGCGCGTGATTCGGAGCACCGAAGGCCTCGCGGCACGCGGTGGCATGGAACAGGCGCGCACCCTCATCGCGAAGGTGAAGGCATCGTCCGGCCCCGCCATCAGCGACGCGGACCGCCGCAAGCTGCTCAAGCTGGAGGCGCGCCTGTCGATGGCGGGTGGCGCCGGCGACGAGGCGACCGCCCGCGTGCTGCAGGAGGTCATCGAACTGGATCCGCTCGACGGCGAGGCGCTGATCCTGCTCGGCCAGTACCACAACCGTGGCGGGCGTCCGGACCAGGCGATCCTGTTCTACGAGCGCGCTGCGCGCATCGAGGCCTTTGCCGCCAACGCCAAGGTGAAGATGGCGCAGGTGTATGTGGCGCAGGGGCGTTTCGGCGAGGCGCTGCCGCTGCTGCGCGATGCCCAGGCCATTCGGCCGCGGGAGGACGTGGCGAGGTACATCGAGCAGGTGGAGCGCGCTTCGAAGGGCCGAAAGTGACTGGCGCCGTCGCGCTCTGAATGATTTCTGAATCCGGAATTTGCAGGGGGCGCGCAGGACCTGAAACATCGTGAGGCATAGTGCACCCGTGTCGAAGGCGAGGCGTCTCGCCTTCGGCCCATGGCTCCGACCGCTCGGAGCCCGCTCGGGTCAGATCGTTCATATCAGGAGAAATCAATGCTGAAGTGCCTGCTTCCTGTCGTGGCCGCCGCCGTGACCGCCAACGCCGCGGAAATCATCGTGCAAGGCGACATCACGACGTCGGTGAACTGGACCAAGAACAACGTGTACGTGCTGCGAGGCCAGGTGTTTGTGTTGCCGGGGGGAACGATCAGTATCGAAGCGGGTACCGTGATTGCAAGCGAGCCGGGCGGTTCGCTCGCGATCACGCGCGGCGCCATGATCGACTGCAACGGTTCCCCTTCCGAGCCGATCATCTTCACCTCGAAGGCCGACTACCTCACTTGGACGCCGTCGAAGCCTCGTGGTCAGTGGCGAGCCGCCTGCAATGAGTGGGGCAACCTGACCATCATGGGACAGGCCTACATTGGCAAGTACGGCAACGGCGCTCCGTCAACCAACACCGCTGCTCCAAGCGCGGGCAACTATTCCAACATGGAAGGTCTGGTCGCATCTGGACCGACCGACACCCGCGTCCGCTATGGCGGCGGTAACGATAACGACGACAGCGGTTCACTCACCTACACGTCATTCTGCTACGGCGGCAAGGTCACGGCTCTGAACACCGAGTTGAATGGCCTGTCGCTGGGTGGCGTGGGACGTAACACCGAGATCGATCATATCGAGATCATGAACAACGTCGATGACGGCATCGAAATCTGGGGCGGCACGGTGGACCTGAAGCACTTCGCGATCTGGAACGTCGGAGACGACTCGCTCGACCTTGATCACGGTTGGCGGGGTCGCGCGCAGTTCGGCCTGATCGTGCAGGGCTACTCGGTGAACGCTGCGTCCGGGTCAGGCGTTTGCGACTCGATACTGGAGGCCGATGGTGCCGCCAAGAGTGACGCGCAGCCGGTGACGACCGCGGCCCTGTACAACATGACGTTCATTGGACAGCCGCTCAGCGGCAAGCATGGCATCAAGTATCGCGATGGCGCACGCCTGCAGGTGATGAACAGCATCATGATGAACTGCGGCGGCCAGGTCGTGAAGAATGACAACACCGACAACGAGGCGACCGATGGCCAGTACGGCTATGGGTATAACGGCACGCTGACTTTCGCCAACACATGGACGACCGCATCAAACGTCTACTCGACCGTGAATCCATTCACGAACCCGCAATCGGCGTACACCGCGCAGGTGTCGGGCAAGTTGAATCAGATCAAGGACACCGTGTTCTACAGCAATCCATCGGCATCAGCCTACACTGAGGCCACGACGCAAGGTGTTTTTGCATCGGGCAACAACAACGTGCAGGCGACGCAGATGCCGATCGCGGCGATCACGCGCGGCTCCACGCAGGTGCTGACGGGTGTGTCGATCCAACCGGTGATCGCGCTGGACCCCCGTGCGGCTGGCGATGCGCTCACAGTGGTTGCGCAAGCTCCGAACAACGGATTTTTCGAGCCGGTGGGCTACCGCGGTGCATTTGCCCCAGACACGAACTGGATGTGTGGCTGGACAGCCGCGCATGCTTATGGCTACAGCGTGGAGCCGCCGAATGGTTGCGCCACCGCCTGCTTCGGTGACATCGATGGCAGCTTGTTTGTTGATACGGGTGACGTCGCGTTCATGTTGCTCGATTTCGGCCCGTGTGCTGGCTGCCCGACCGATCTGGATGGCAGTGAGTTCGTCGACTTCGGCGATGTGGCGCTGGTTCTCTTGAGCGTTGGACCGTGTTCGTGATGTGACGGGTTGGTTGCTGAATCGTGGGTCCCGGCCGCGTGCCGGGACCCACTTGCTTTGTGTAGGACCGATCCGCCCCACCCAGGTCTGGTGTCTTGCCCGGCGGGCCCTCCTAACATGGGGGCTGATGTCCACCTCGCCCGCCGCCGATCGGCACGTCAGGCGCCGCGCCATCCGTGAAGCGGCGGTGGTGATGCCAACTTACGCAACAGAACTGCCGGTTGCGCAGCATCGCGCCGAAATCATCGCGGCCATCCGAGCCAACCCCGTGGTCGTGGTGCAGGCGGACACGGGCAGCGGCAAGACCACACAACTGCCGAAGATGCTGCTCGAGATGGGTTACGGCGTGGATGGCGAAATCGCCCTCACCCAGCCTCGGCGTCTGGCGGCCCGCGCGACCGCGCAGCGCATCGCGGCGGAGCTGGGCGTGCCGCTTGGCACGGTGGTGGGGTGCCAGGTGCGGTTCGACGACCGGAGCGACGACACCACCCGCCTGCGCGTGCTGACCGATGGCGTGTTGCTGGCCCAGCTTGCCGGGGATCCGCTGCTGCGCCGCTACGACGCGATCGTGATCGACGAGGTGCACGAGCGCAGCCTGAAC
>CAYMEB010000346.1:0-4370 GCA_964389095.1 uncultured Hyphomicrobiaceae bacterium | reverse complement strand
CGTTCGGCCTTTGATAGACCTGGGACCCGCATCTCCATTGGGGAGGAGGATGCTTTTCCGTAGGTTGATCCTGGGCGACATGCCGACGAGATGGGGCGCAAAGCGGCACGGCCCGTATAAGGGCCCAGGATCGCTTTGGATCGATTCGGTGGCGATGGGTACTTGGGACCCCTACTTAAGGCGAGAACGCGTCTAAAACGATCCTAAAAGCTCTGGAGTGTTTTGAGCGCCGGAGGCGATCGCAGATCGCTCCTCTCGCGGTGCCCGGTCGCCTCCGCCGTCGAAATGCTCCTCCCGCAATTCAGCAACTTACAAGGCGTTTCAGTGCAAATACGCCGGGGGCACCCTACGTGGACCGAACCTGTCGTCAGGCCAAAGCCTGACTCTGACTGAGTTGGTTCGATGCCTCCGTGCTCGGGGCCTACTTGAGCAGTTGTTTAAGAACTACGGCTTGATGAGCCATCGGCAGCGAGACCGACACCCCGACAGGCCTTTGCTGCGATGCTGCGACGTTCCAGAGAAACATGCCGCCGAATGCGAGCACCCCCAAGCGCAGTTCCGGGAACCCCGGGCGTCAACCACCGGTACGACGTCGCGGTGGGCTGCGCCGTCGCAGCTCGTCTACAGGGCCCGATCCCCGTCGGGACCGACCTAGAGCAGATCCTGGAAGAAGCGGATGGAGCTTTCCGCGATCCGCCGAGGCATGCCAAACCTGCGCCGCACACAACGAGAGCCGCAGCAGCGCGGGATCAAAGTCCGCTCAGGTTGCTGCAAGTGCGGGGGTGGCGAAGAACGACGGACAATCCATTTCTGCCGTAATGCCTGAGAACGAGCATCCCACCGAAGAGCGGGCTAGCACTGCGGCCACGGCGTTTCGGCATCCCAGTCGATTGTCCGCTACGGCCCTGGGCGCAGTGCGTAATCAGAGGCCTCAGACCTCACGCACAGAAATCCGATGGCTCGATACGCTCCGCATGTGTACCTCTCTGGGGCGCCGCCATTCGACAAACTCCTACACGCGGGGACCGACTCATGATGCGTCGAATTACGTTCACACTTGCGGCGGCTATCTCCATTCTCTTGAATGAGTTGGCGTTTACGCAGGCCGAAGACTCTCTACACGAGTTTCAGTCCGGAGCACGGTCCACGTTCAGCACTCGCGGGCATCCGAAGGCAAAGGGTGTCGAGTTCCAGCTGGCCTATCCCCGCAGCTGGAAAGCGGAAGAAGGCGAGCGACCGAATGTCGTACAGAAGTTCTCGGTGTCGCGGAATTCATCTCGCGAACAACCAACGGCAATGGCCACGATTCTGATCCACTCGATTCCAGAACCATGCTCCGAGACCGAAGCGAGAGCTTTCTTTGCTTCAACGGAATTCAAAGAAATGCTCCCCCCGGGCGCCATACTGCATGATGCGCGCCCAACCGTCATTGAGCAACTTCCTGCTGGCATTCTTGAATTCACGATGACGCTCGAACGCCTCGGCATCTCAATGCCTATGCGAATTTGGTCGCTGATCTTTTTTCATGAACATGCAATGGTTCAAATTCAATTTGCGGTCGCCTCTCTCGGCTCAAGTGCGGCCGAGTTGGCACAGCAAATGGCTTCATACAAGCCGGTATTCATGCTCATGGCGAACAGTATCGTCCTGCCGAAGCGGTGGGCCAATACCACGGCCGACTACTCGCCCAGTGCCCCCATGACGAGTAAAGGTGCCACATCGCGCGTCGTACCCCGTCAGGCGCGCGTGTCGCCAGCAGAGGACAACCGTCCTTTGGCCAGCGACTACCCGACATCTCTTATTGACGCCATAGTGGTCGGCTTCTTTGCGACATGGGTCTTTGGCCTCATACCACCGCTTCTGATTCGATATGTCTTCATTCGGCACCCCCTCAGCCGAAAGATGGCCTTCGCCGTAGCTGCTGGCTCATGTGCCTTTTTCTGGATTCTGTTCAGGGTCATCAATATCGCTGGCGGCGACCGCCCGGGTACGGGTTTTGCCTGGTTTCTAGTGTTCTTTGTTGCACGATGGATCCTCTCGAGAGAGTCCAAGACACGTACAACAGATCCAAACACGCCAACTACCCAATCAAGGTGAGAATGAGCGCACTACACCTTTGGGGGATGTCCCTTCACACGAGCCGAGCCACAGTGCGCAGAGTGATTCCCTATCCACAAGTCCGTCGCTCAATCAGCGCGACAGCCGACTGATCCACTCCGCTACCAGCGTCAGATCTGGGACGAGCATGCTTGGCTTCGCGTTGCCCAGACCCCTCGCATCATCCGAAGCCATGGTCACTCCGATCGTGATCTCGATCCCCGCGGCGACGGCAGCAGCGATGTCATCCGGATGATCTCCTGCAGCCCAGACATCAGTCGCCCTGATGCCCATGCGATTGAGGGCGAGACGGACAGGATCTGGATACGGCTTCTTCAGTGCAGTGTCGTGGTACCCGACGATCGTGTCCGCGCGGAGTTTGAAGTAACTCAGCACGCGTTCGGCGTAGGCGCTCGGCGAGTTTGTGACGACGGCCACCTTTAGCCCCATAGCCGACGAGAGAAGCGTCTCCGCACCGGGAATGACGGTGAAGTGCGGGATGAGTTGGTACACATCACCCCATTGCCGTGCTGACCGCAGCGGCTTAGCGACTCGCGAATCGACCACGGTTTGGTCGAGATCGAGTACCAGACCTCGCGGCTTACTTATTGCGGCGGGACTTCTTGGGCTTGGGGGTGTCGACATCACCGAAGAGGCTTTGCGGAGGCTCGGTGGTAGCAGCAGCTACAACCGGTGACGCTGGAGTCTCAGTCTGGGAAACGGACTCGAGGAAGGCACGGAGTTCATCCGGCGTGCCAAGCGGCTGTGCCTTCCCCTCGGAGATCAGCTTCTGGTTGCCGCGGCATTTGGTGTGATTCCGGTGCTCCTCAGGATGGTTCAGGCAACCAAGCAGGCGACCCTGATCGCGCGCGAACTTGACCGTGTGCATTGTGCCGCCCTCGACATCGGTCTCGATCACGATCACGCCTCGGCTCAAGCCTGCCTGAAGACGATCACGCTCGACAAGCTGATTTGGTCGCAACTCGACGTTCGGCGGGTACTCACTGACCAACATGCCGCCCAAATCAAGAATCTCGGATGCGAGCCCTCGGTTGGAGGCCGGGTACACGGTGTGAAGGCCGTGGGCCAGCACCGCAATCGTGAATCCACCCGCTTCCACCACTCCGCGATGTGCCGCGGTGTCGCATCCGACGGCCAACCCGCTCACTACCGTCAGGCGATGCTCAACGCATCTCTTGGCGATTCGTGTCGCACTCTTGGCGCCGAAATCGGACGGATCCCGGGTTCCGATTACCGCAACGCCCGGCTGATCGCAAGCGGCCAGTCGTGTGCCGCGGTAGAAGAGCCGCGCAGGCGGCTTCGGGATCCGCCAGACCGACGGATCGAATGGACCCACGCCGGGAACCGCCACCCGGATTTCGATGCGCGCACACTCCTCAAGCATGCGATCAGCAGCATCGAATGCCATTCGAGCCGCAGCTGGGCTCACCACGAACTCACGCTTCAGCTTGGGACCAATCTCATCGATTGCCGCGCTCAGCTCGTCCGGATCCTGCGGCAGCGTCGGAAGCCATTGGACTGCGTCGAGCGCCTTGGCTGGCCCAACCTGGTCCACCTCGAGCAGGGCGGAAATTAAACGGCACTTGGCGTTCGAATCAGTCATGGGAGACGCAGGTTAGCCAGTTGAACGTCATGCTCCCCACGTCGTCTTACCGATGGCAAGGCACGTGACCGAAGCCGCACCTGCCTTTAGCAGGTGGTAGCGCCCGGCGCGCATCGTCTCTCCCTGAGTTACGACATCGTCCAGAAGAACGACGTCGAGTCCCTTGATGTGCTGAGGACTGGTGCAGGCCATGGTCTTAATATGCAGCTCCGCATGCGGCCTCTCTCCTCGACCAGCCGCAGCTGCCTTCGGAACCTCCTCGGTCCGGACGAGATACCGACTTAGATCGGTCACGCCATCAAGCATCATGATGAGCACACGGTGGCCCGGAACCAGGGCGCTTGGCCGAAAGGGCCCGTGGCCTGGCATCGCGACAAATGCGGCGGTCGCTGCCTGCGCACCTAATGCGGCCTTCACACGAGGAGCAAAGTAGGTCGCTCCGGCACGGTCCCCATTCTTCAGTGACAGGACAGCCTTCGAGTCGGCAGATTCCGACTCCGCAAATCGCTTGGGGTAGTACTCACACAGGTAATAGACGGGAAAGAAACTGCCATCATTCATGGCAATTCGCTTTGATGGAAGCCTTGAAACACCCGGATACGGATTTCTCATGACCCCGGACAGTCTATTGCTGCGCGGTCTATTT
Source organism: uncultured Hyphomicrobiaceae bacterium (assembly GCA_964389095.1). Lineage (GTDB taxonomy): Bacteria > Pseudomonadota > Alphaproteobacteria > Rhizobiales > Hyphomicrobiaceae > JABFRJ01. Next base: position 3 of record CAYMEB010000346.1, on the reverse strand, counting down.
GGT
>CAYMEB010000345.1:0-4384 GCA_964389095.1 uncultured Hyphomicrobiaceae bacterium | reverse complement strand
CCATAGACGCTCGTGCTCGACAGGTGGACCATCGCCGCTCCCGCCGCGGCAGCCACCTCCGCCACGCGGCGGGTGGACTCGAAGTTGTTCCGTTCCACCTCGGTGGCGCGATCGATGCTTGCAGCGGCGTCGGTCATGGCCGCCAGATGCACCACAATGTCGCAACCCTGAAGGTGTGGTTCGAAGCCCGTGCCGGCGACATCCGCCTGCACGAATCGACAGTTGGAGGGAAGCGAGAAGAGCGAGGCGAATCGTTGTGTCGCCAGATTGTCCACCATCAGGATCTCGTCTCCTGGGGCGGCCGTCGCCAATTCCCTTACGAGCCGCGAGCCGATGTGGCCAAGCGCTCCTGTGATTGCCAATTTCATCTGAACGAGTATAACCCCTGCATGCAGGATTTCTCGATCAAGCGAGATGCGGCGAGCGGGGGAGGGGTGGGGGGCGATGGCGGTGTCGCTCCGCTCTGGAGCGGATGTCATGCATCTTTCTCCGAAGTTTCCTGCAATGCGAACGCGTACGACAGCGAACGGTGGGTCGCCTCCGTTGCGGAGCGGACCGCGAGGTGGCAAAGAGCGCTCGTGGCCGCGAAAGGTTTTCCACCTGAATCCGATCGACCATCGTTTCTGCCGACGCTTCTCGGCGCGTTCGGGGGCTCCCGGGTCTCCGTTCTCGACATCGGTGGGGGTGGGGCCAACGCTTACTTCCATGCTCGTGCGGCCGTTAAGGTTCAGGAACTTCAATGGACCGTCGTCGAACGGCCCGCAGTCTGCGAAGCCGTGGGTCGCTGTGCGGTTCCGGCCGAGGTGCAATTCCTGTCGTCCTTCCCATCGAGCCTCTTCGATGTCGTGTTCTTTGGTAGCTCGATTCAGTACTTCGAGGACTGGCGTGAGGCGATCTGCGCAGCCGCGCGAGTCTCTGCACGGTTCCTGCTCCTGGAGGATGTGCCGCTGGTTCGATCGCCGACATTCGCCGCGGCGCAGCGATACTTCGACGGCGTCATTCCGGCATGGTTCCTGAATCATGAGGAGCTTCTCGATGTAGCCGCCCAAGCAGGCCTCCGGCTGGCTGCATGGGATCGCTACCGCGCGAGCATCCTTGGACGTTGGGACGGATTCCCGATGGACAATTATCCGTCGGAGATGCGTGTGGGGCTGCCTTCGTCCCTGCTCTTCCGCATCAACCGCTGAGACGCGGTTCGCTTCGTACACTTCAACGCATGGCAAATCGCTCCCTCGCCGGCTCCAGTCCGTTTCGCTCGGGTCCTGTTTGGCAGCGCATCACCGAATCGCTCCTTGCCGGCGACGGGGCGATCGACCTCGCTACCTTCCGAACCCCTGGGGCCGCGGTGAACAGCAGGCTTGCGTCGTGGGATCCTGGGCATCGAAGTCATATGTTCTTCAAGCATCTACTGTTGGACACTGCCGCGAGCGAGACGCCGGAGGTCCTCGAGTGCTTTCGTCGAATCGGCAACACCGGTCTCGGCGCGCCGCTCACCGTCGAGGTACAGGGTCTCCGGATCGATTTGGACTACCTGCTTGCCGCCCAGGAGGCGGCGTTTCTTCTGGAGAGCGGAGCTAGCCCCAGAAGCATCGTTGAGGTGGGAGGCGGATTCGGAAGGACATGCCATGCGTTGATTCGCAACCTACGCCCGGATCGGTACACGATCGTGGACCTGCCGCAGACGCTCGCGATCAGTCGGGCGTACCTGCGTGAAGTCCTTGAGCCGAGTGAGTTTGCGGCTGTCGAATTCATCGTCAACGAGGCTGCTGATCAAGCTCCTCCTGCGGACCTTTGGCTCAACATCGACTCCTTTGCGGAGATGGAGCCCGAGGTGGTCCGTTCATATCTCGACATCGTCGATCAGCGAGGAGGGTGTTTCTACAGCCGCAATCCCGTGTGCAAGTACAGCACCGACATGATCGGTGCAGCGGACGCATCGCCCGAGTCGATTGCCGCCGCCATGGCTTCGGGGGTGTGCCGACAACTCGCGGACATCTTCAGCGAGACGGCGCTCGTGCCGATGCGTGCCACCGCGGAGGATGCGTACCGACCGGCCACCCGATGGTCTTTGCTTCGATCCCAGCCTTCGACACCGTACCGGTACTACCAGCACCTGCTGTATGGACGAGCCGATGCCTGAAACCACGACTACGATCGCTGGTGTCGAGTGGATCAGCCTGAGTACGCACGGTGACCATCGCGGATTCTTCCGAGAGCTGATGCGGGCGGACGGTTCTGGGCCTTCCCGTTGTGTCAGGCAGGTCAGTCATTCGCTCGTGCATGGCGGCGTGGTCAAGGGCTGGCATGGTCATGTCGTACAGCACCAGTGGACCTACGTCGTTTCGGGTGCGTTGTGGGTCGTTCTTTTCGATGCGCGCCCGGATTCCCGGACCCGAGGATGTCTGCTCGAGCGTCGGTTGGCCGCCGATTCGGAACCGTTCATCTACGGATTTCCGCCGGGGGTGCTCCATGGATACCGGTGCCTCTCGGAAGCACAAGTGATCTACATGACTTCGGGCACATATGACCCCGCGGACGAGGTGCGTGTCGCGATCGGAGATCCATCTGTCCCGAATCCGTTCCAGCGGCTCACGAATGCGTCCTGAACCCTACATCGACTCGCAGCAAGATCTGTCGGGATGGTCGATCGCGGTGACTGGAGCTGGCGGCTATCTGGGATGCTCGGTCGTTGCCGCGCTCCTTCGTGTCGGCGCACGACCATGGCGAATCACCCGGTCTGACAGCACGCTGCCGTCATGCAGCGACTGTGAAGACATCGTGTCGCATCCCGCGGAACTCGCGACTTGGGAGCGCGTTGCGAGAATTGCCGACGCGGTCGTCCACCTGGGGGCGGTAACGAGCGCTGCCGCGGCGGAATCGGATCCCGAGGCCAGTGATCGGGCTGGCCCCCTTCCAATGCGGCTTCTGGCAGAGGCCGTCGAGCGGGCGGCGGGCGAGAGTCGGATCCGCGTCGTTGTCACCGCGGGCTCGGCGACGCAGTATGGCTCCGGTGCGTTCCACGACGAATCGGCGCCGGATCGACCGCTGGGTACCTACGAAGATCACAAGTGCTCGGCCGAGCACGCCCTGACGCCGCTGCGATCTCGGGGAATCCGCCTCGCTTTTGCGCGTCTTGCCAATGTCTATGGACCTGGAAAGTCGCCGGCGGCGCCCGATCGCGGAGTGCTGACGCGGATGACCGAGCGAGCGATAGGCGGAGAGCCAATCACCATCTGGCATCCGGGAAACTGGCTCCGCGACTATGTCTTCCTTGATGATGCGGCCTCCGCGATGCTCAAATTGATCGCGAATGGCGGGGAAGAGCATGACGGGCGATATCTGGTCTGTTCGGGACGGAGCGTACCGCTCCACCTCGCCGCAGAATTCGTGTCGGAGAGCGTGTTTGATCTTGCCGGAGTCCGTGTACCCGTCCAGATGGTCCCCCCACCCCGGCCGCTGCTGCCGGCCGAGGTGCGTCACTTCGAGGGAACGCCAGCGAGACTTCGGAAACTCGGTTGGGGCCATACCGTCGAGTTGAAGGAAGGACTCGCACGCACGGTCCTGGCGCTCACGGGATGCGGAGCGAAGCCGTGCCGATGAGGCTCGCTCTGGTTACCGGTGGTCTGGGATTCGTCGGCTCGAATGTCGCGGTCGCTCTGGCATCTCAAGGCTGGCGAGTACGAGTCGCAGACATCCTGGATCCCGCATGCGGAGGAAACGCCGGCAATCTGGATGGTGTGTCAGGATCGTTCGAGGTGCTGCCGCTTGACATCGCTGAGCCCACCCAGAGCGATCAGTCAGTCGAGGACGCGTCGCTGGTGGTCCATTGCGCGGCTTCGGTCAGCCATGGGCGATCCGTGCGTGAGCCGCTCGCCGACATCCGCGCGAATTGCGTCGCAACCGCATGCTTGCTCGACTCAGTGCGGCGACGCGCGCCCGCCGCGCGATTCGTCCATGTCTCGACTAGCACCCAAAGCGGGCCGCTCTCCCGGCTACCGGCCGACCTTTCGGCGCCCGACGCGCCGATCGATGTTTACTCAGCGAATCGCCTTGCCGCGGAGCGATACGCAATGATCGCGCACATGGTGCACGGCACGCATGTCACGGCGGTCCGACTGCCAAATCTTTACGGACCCCGCGCCTGCATCACAAGCAACCAACTCACCTTCAACAACTGGTTCGTCGGCTGTGCGCTTCGCGGCGAGCCCATCACCATTTGGGGCGATGGCGCGCAGCGCCGGAGCGTCATGCACGTCGATGACGCGGTTTCCGCGCTGCTTGCCGCCGCAGAGAACGACCAGGCGATCGGTCGCAAGCTTCTGTGCGCGCCACGCGGCTCGATCTCCGTGGCGGAGTTCGCGCACGCCGCCGTCCGGGTCGCCGG
>CAYMEB010000344.1:0-4390 GCA_964389095.1 uncultured Hyphomicrobiaceae bacterium | reverse complement strand
AATCCTGACGTGAACGGTCGCGAGAAGATCCTGCGCGTGCACATGCGCAAGGTGCCCTTGGCGCCGGATGTGGATCCGCGCCTTCTGGCCCGGGGAACTCCGGGTTTCTCAGGCGCCGACTTGGCCAACCTCGTCAACGAGGCCGCCCTGCTCGCTGCCCGCCGCGACAAGCGGCTCGTCACGCAGCAAGAGTTCGAAGACAGCAAGGACAAGGTCATGATGGGCGCCGAGCGCCGGTCGATGGCCATGACCGAAGAGGAAAAGCTGGCGACCGCCTACCACGAAGCCGGTCACGCCCTCATCAATCTCCTGCTTCCGCATTCGGACCCGTTGCACAAGGTCACGATCATCCCTCGCGGCCGCGCGCTTGGCGTTACCATGAGCCTGCCCGAGCGCGACAAGCTCTCCTACTCCAAGCACTGGTGCGAAGCCCGTATCGCCATGACCTTCGGTGGTCGCGTCGCGGAGCAGCTGATCTACGGTGAGGATCATCTGAATACCGGCGCGTCCAACGATATCATGCAGGCGACCGACTTGGCGCGTCGGATGGTGACGGAGTGGGGCATGAGCGAGAGACTCGGACCGCTTCGTTACAACGAGAACCAGCAGGAAGTGTTCCTGGGACATGCCATCACCCAGCGCCAGAACATGAGCGAGGAGACCGCAAAGGTCATCGACGCCGAAGTTCGGACGATCGTCACGGCCGGCTACCAGACGGCCCGTGACCTGATTTATGCGAACCGCGAGCGGCTGGAGCGCATCACTCAGGCGCTGATGGAGTTCGAGACCATCAGCGGAGACGAGTGCAAGGCTGTGATGGACGGAGGAAAGATCGTCCGAACCGCCGATGACGAGGACACAAGAGGGCCGAGCGGCTCTGCGGTACCTAGCGCCGGCAAGCCGCGTCCGCCGCGGCCGGAACCTGGCGGTCTCGAGCCGCAGCCCACCTGATCCGATCCCATAGAGCGGCCCGCGCGTCGGCCATTCAGGCCGTCGCCGCAAGAGCACTTGCAACGAGCTGGTGTAAACAGCCTGGTTTGGCGGGGCCGATAGAAGCTCTTTGGGATTCTGGTGTGTGATCGGTCTGTTGCGGAGGGCCAGTTCCCGACGCCTAAGCGCATTGACGCGGCGCCATGCACCGCAGTGCAAGCAGCACGCGCCATGGTTCGATTTTCCGCTCTGAGTTACAATTCAAATATTCGCCTCTTCCCCCGGGCGACGAGTGTGTGACAGCAAAGCCTGACCGTGAGATTGCGAGATGTTCGACCGCGCCACTTTCGTCAAGCCGATAGCGCATCGCGGCCTCCATGACGGCAATAGCCTGATCGAGAACACGGAGCCGGCGTTCCAGGCCGGGCTGGCCAAAGGGCACGGCATCGAGTGCGACCTGCAGCCTGCAGCCGACGGCACTCCGATGGTCTTCCACGACGAAACCGTGGACAGACTCGTCGACGGCATCGGCCGCCTCGACCGAATGAGCGTTGCCGAACTCAAGAGCATGCCCTTCAAGAAGACCGCAGCGCGCATGCAGACCTACGCCGAGTTCCTCGAGATGGCCTCGGGCCGCGGTCCACTGCTGGTCGAGGTCAAGAGTTCGTGGCGATCGCCGCGCCCCGGCTTTCTCGAAGCCATCGCCAAAGCTTCGATGGCCTACAAAGGACCGCTGGCGCTGATGTCCTTCGACCCCCGCGTGATGACGACGTTGGCCAAGCTCGCGCCGAATGTGCCTCGCGGCATCGTCGCGGGACGATATGAAGGGAAGGGCTGGTGGCTCGAGGAGATCGGCCTCGAACGCGCACTCGAACTCACCGACCTTCTGGAATCGGGTCCGGCGTCGCCGGCCTTCTACGCCTACCACGTCAAGTCACTGCCGACCCCGGTGACTCGCTACGTCCGTGAGGTGGCCGGCATCCCCCTGTTCACGTGGACGGTGCGGAGCGCCGAAGATCGAGCGGTTGCGGCTCGCTGGGCCGATGCCCCGATCTACGAGAACGGCTGAGGCGGATCTCGGCAAGGCCGCGCGGCTGGTGCCTGCTGGGAACTGGGGCGTGCGCCCCATCTTTGGGCACGGCCTGCCTCTTCGGGCGGCAACGTCCCCCTCGCGCCGGCGGAATATCTTTGCTTCGCTCGGAACGGGTAATTCAGACGCGGTGCAAACATTGGGCGACAGGTACGACAGGAAGGGCAAACGTCCGCCTTGGGCCGAACTGTGGCGCGGAAAGCCCCCTCCCCAGATCATCGCCTGGGGATTGGGCTCCACCGCCGGCATCGGCCACAACAACGGCCCGCCCATCGACGAAGAGCCGGGCTACCTCTGGCGGCGGTATCGTTGGAAGAAGGCGCACGCGGAAGCCTGGCGCGCGCCGAGCATGGGCATTCTCAAGTTCCGCGTCTCTCGCGCCGAGGCGGCAGGCATCTCCTACGAAGACTACATGCTGGAACTGCTCGACACGGGCCGTCACCTGCAGGCCGATGACGTCGCCAAGCGCAGGAAATGAGTTTTTTCCGCCGCCTCAGATCTTCAGTCCGAGGTGCTTGGCGACCGTGAAGAGGTCTTTGTCGCCGCGTCCGCAGAGATTCATCACCAGCAGATTGTCCTTGGGAAGAGTCGGAGCAAGCTTCACCACGTAGGCCAGCGCATGCGCAGGCTCCAACGCCGGAATGATCCCCTCGAGACGGGTACACATCTGCAAAGCTTCGAGGGCTTCCTTGTCCGTGATCGCGACATAGCGCACCCGGCCGGTGTCCTTGAGCCACGAGTGCTCCGGCCCCACGCCCGGATAGTCGAGACCCGCCGAAATCGAATGCCCCTCCAGGATCTGACCATCGGGGTCCTGCAACAGATATGTTCTGTTGCCGTGCAAGACGCCCGGCCGCCCCCCCGTCATAGAGGCGGCATGACCATTTTCGACATCGAGGCCATGCCCGCCCGCCTCCACGCCCCAGATCGCGACTTCTTTGTCGTCGAGGAACGGATGGAACAACCCGATTGCGTTGGAACCGCCGCCGATGCAGGCCACGAGAGTATCGGGAATACGCCCTTCGGCAGCGATCATCTGCTCGCGCACTTCGTTGCCGATGATCGACTGGAAATCGCGGACGAGCTGCGGATAGGGGTGGGGACCTGCCGCCGTTCCGATGATGTAATACGTGTCGGCGACATTGGTGACCCAATCTCGAAGCGCTTCGTTCATTGCATCTTTGAGGGTCCCGGCACCTGACGTCACCGGATTGAGCTTCGCGCCGAGCAGTTTCATCCGGGCCACATTCGGGGCCTGCCTCTCGACGTCTGTAGCGCCCATGTAGACCTCGCAGGGCATGTCGAACTTGGCGCAAACGGTCGCAACGGCAACGCCGTGCTGACCCGCGCCCGTCTCCGCTATGATGCGCTTCTTTCCCATGCGCCTGGCGAGCAGGATCTGGCCGAGACAGTTGTTGATCTTGTGGCTGCCGGTGTGATTGAGCTCGTCACGCTTGAAGTAGACGCGTGCCCCGCCGAGGTACGCCGTCATCCGCTCCGCAAAGTAGAGCGGCGACGGGCGGCCCGAATAGTGCGTGTGCAGGAAAGTTAGCGCTTTGGCGAACTCCGGGTCCGCCTTGGCTTCGTTGTAGGCCCGTTCCAGGTCGAGAATGAGCGGCATCAGCGTTTCCGCCACGAAACGCCCCCCGAACAACCCGAAAAAGCCCTTCTCGTCTGGGCCGGTGCGATAGCTGTTCAGCTTCTTGGGCGCGGCTTTCTGATTCGTGCTCGACATTCTCGGCAACTCTAGGTGGCTGGAGACTTTTAGGCGGAGCTTGTGCTAGCGCCATGTTGCCCGTCTCTTAGCACTCCTCGCCCCGGCTGTCGCCTCGTCCTGTTCCTGGCCCGCGCCCCGGTTGCGCCGCACACAGAGTTCCGGCGGGCTACTTGTATTGCCGAGACCGCCGTGCTGCGATGTAAACCCCGTATCGGGGAATGCGCGAGGAGCCGCTCGGCGATCGCGTGCTTGTGTGTTTGCGTCCAGGAGTACTTTATGGACTTCGCTGGGAACTCCAAACTCGGTCCTGGCTCCGACGAACACACAGCGCGAGGCAAGGAGATCATCGCCCGCCTCCGAGCCGGCAAGCTGCCGCAGATGGTGGATTGGTTCGACCCCGGACTGCTGGCCAAGGTCGGCGTACGGTCGGTGATCTCTGCGACGCTCGGCTCCTACACGGACCAGCGCCTGATCCAAGCCTCGACCGACAACGTCTCCGAAGAGCGGCTCCAGCAGCGTTACAACTATAGCGGCGTCGGAATGATCTCCTCCGGCGCGACCACGACTCAATACGTTGCCCTGCCGTCGGAGCCGGACGGCGAGCTATCGCCAAATCTTGGTGACGGCCTGATGGCTCAGGCGGCGGCTTTGGG
>CAYMEB010000343.1:0-4396 GCA_964389095.1 uncultured Hyphomicrobiaceae bacterium | reverse complement strand
CTCGTACGCGTCGATCTTGCCGTCGTGGTTGCAGTGGAGCGACGGGTCGTCGGCGCAGTCGAGGGAATCGAGCAGGCCGTTGCCGTTGCGGTCCAGCGAGGGGTCGGCGGCGATGTCGCAGGAGTCGAGACGCTTGTTGTTGTTGTAATCGAGTCGGCTGCTCGCCGAAATCTGGCAACGATCCAGCGCGCCGTCGCCATCGCAGTCCATCCACGGATTGTCCTGTATCTCCGCGGAATCGAGCATGCGATTGCGATCGCAGTCGAGCGCAAGATCGTTCTGGGCGTCGATCGAATCGAGCACCCCATTGCCGTTCCGATCAAGCCACGGGCTCTCGCGCACCTGACAGGCGTCGAGCCGACCATCTCGATCGGCATCGAGCGCCGGATTCGACAGAATCTGTCGGAAGTCGAGCTGGTCATCGCCGTCGCAGTCGCCCGCAGGCGCCACGGAACCGTAGGAAAGTTGCACGGTCATCGAACCGTCGGGGCACTCACCAGCCGTGACGCCCGGGCTCGGCAGCAGCGAGACGGTCAGCGAACCGTCATCCCTGATGAAGTCGTTGAAGGCCTGCGCCGAGAGCTCGAACTCGACCTGATTCGCGCCCGCCGAGCAGTGCACCCCGCCGCTCTCGAACGCGCGCTGCACCTGCGTGACCCCGTCGGTGCGGATGAGCAGCCACTCGTTCGTGCCGTCGAAGTCGCCGACGGCGCGCACCGTCACGCGCACGGGGGTCTCCGATCGCGGCAGCGAGGAGAATTCGTGCGACACCTGCACATTGGCGGTGGGCACGCCAAGATCGCCGCTCGACTGCTCGAAGGCCTGCGCACCCTGGCAACTGTCGGGCACGCCGTTCAGGTCGGAGTCGACGGCACCCGCGAGAATTTCGGCGCGATCGGAGACGCCGTCACCGTCGCAGTCCCAAGACTCAAGGGCGATGGCGTGGGAGAAGCCCGCGCCGACATCGACATACCGCTTGCGGGCCGTTGGCGCGTCCGGGCCGGGCCGGAAAGAAGAGGAAAACGAGTTGCCGTAGAGACCCCAGGCCACCGCGGAGCCATCGGCTTGAAGCGCGACCGCGAGCGACGAACTCGAGGCAATTGCACGGATACCCGACAGCGTCACGCCGCCCACACGGACCGGCCAACCGCTGTATTGCCAGTTGATCGGCATACCAGCCGAGTCGGTGCCAAGGCACTGCCCAGCCGAGTTGGTGCCCCAGCCGACCACCGTCCCGTCGGTGCGGAGCGCCAAGCTGAATGCGTTGCCGCCGGCGATCGCGCGCGCATCACGCAATGTGCTGCCGCGCACGATCACCGCGGTTCCGTCCGGCGTGCCGCTGATGGCCGAACCGACGCCATTGCTGCCAAGGGACGCGCCCGAACTGTTCGACCCCCAGCACACGATGGAGCCATCGGCCCGCAGCGCCATGGCGTGCGCGTAGCCCGCGGCGATCGCGGTGACCCCCGTCACCGATGTCGGCACCGCCTGAAGCGTGCCCCAGGTCGCCACTTCGCCACTTCCCTTCAGCGCCATCGAGAAGGCGTTGCCGGCCGCGACGCGGGTCACATCGGTGAGGCCCGCGGGAACGACGCCGTGCGAGGCGGTCGTGCCCCAGCAGACCACGGTGCCATCCTCGCGGCGCGCCACACAGTGGTTCGAGCCGGCCGCGATGTCGCGAACATCGGTCAAGACCTGACCGAGAATCGAAACTGGTGTCTGGGAAGCGATACCACTGATCGCTGCCCCAGTCGCACCCGTGCCGAGACATCGGCCGCTCGTGTTGTCGCCCCAGCAAAACACGCGTCCATCGTCCATCAGGGATGCCGTGTGATATTGCCCACCGACGGCCTTCACAGCGACCCCCTTTGGGGCCGGAACATTCAGTTGAGCCTGCTCAAGGGCCGATGTCGCAAAGGCAGTTCCGTTACTCGACAGGTTCGCTCCCCAGCAAATCACCTCGCCGTCACGCGTGAGCGCGCAGGTGTGGTTGTCCCCGGTTGAAATCGCGTCAATGGGCCCAATACCCGGCGGCGGCGAAAGTTGGCCCGCATGATTCGTCCCCCAACTGACGATGGTCCCATCGGACTTCAACGCGATGGTGTGCTTCCAGCCTGCTGCAATGTCGACGACGCCAGTCAAGCCGTCAGGAACCATCGACTGCCCGAAATTCGGCGATCCCGACAATGTCTTTCCGGCTCCCCAACACACAACGCCACCCTCGGTGAGCAGTGCTGCCGTGTGATAATCGCCAAGCGACAATTTCCGAACGGCGGGCAGCGAGGCAGGTACTGCAGCTTGTCCGAATTCATTTGAAGCGCCTGTGCTGGTTCTACCAGCGCCCCAACACGCCACCGAACCGTCTGCACGAACTGCTGCAGCATGAAACATCGCCGCAGCGGCCCGGGTCACGCCGGCGAGCGGCACACCCGAGATCTGCACCGCAGCACCAGTTCCATACGACCCACCCAACTTCGCGCCAGTTGATGCGAAACCGAGACATTGGCCGTAGTCGTTGTAACCCCATGCCGCCACGGAACCATCAGACTTGGCAGCAACGGAAAACCGATAGCCGGCCGAGACTGAAATTGCGTCCGCAAGAGTCACTCCAAGCAGTGACACCGGAGAAGTCGTCGATTGCGAACTTCCGCCAGTCGTGATCGGGGAACCCGACGCGCTGGTGCCACGGCAGGCGCCTGCGTCATTCGCTCCCCAAGCGACTACTGTCCCATCGCCCCGTCGCGCCACGGTGTGAATAGCACCACCGGAGACCTCGACGACGCCGGTCAGACCGACAGGCACGACCGACTGACCACCCCAGTAGGCACCCGAAACCGTCAAACTTGTACCCGCCCCCCACGCAGCGACCGTCCCATCGGACCGCACAACCACCGAATGGGCCCACCCGGCATCTATCCCCGAGACGCTGCGTTGATCTCCTTGATGCCAGAAGAGCCGGTAGCTCGAGGAGTTTCGGTAGCACCCCCAGACCGAAATGTCGCGACCCGTCATTGCCTGCGCATTACTGAAACCTCCCGTCAGAAGGCAGTGAGCCAGACAAATGAGCGCTTTGGTGAAGGGACAGTTCATCGATGGTTTCGATTGGCGTGGACCGGAGCCCGCCGGCCCCGGTGGGAATCAATGTAACCCGATCAGCCGCTCACACAAATACCAGACTCCCGAATCCGTGATGTAAGGTCTTGTTGCAACACATTCGCTCTTCAGCCAACCCTCAAATTGACCGAAGAAGCCCCCGTGGCCTTCCGCGACGACCATGCCCGCAGCCGCGACGGGGATAGCCTGACCACCGTGGCAGACCTGCCGCCCCAGGACCCGAGCACGCTCGGCCGCGCGCAAGCCCGTGGCCCGGTCACGCCGCCACCGCCGGCGCGCCCGACGCACTCGGGCGAGCGCCTTCCCGAAGGCACGCGGCTCGGCCACTTCACCGTGCGTCGCCTCATCGGCACCGGCGGCATGGGGCGCGTGTATCAGGCACAGCAGGAGAACCCTCGCCGCGCGGTCGCGATCAAGGTGATGAACCACGGGCTCGGCAGCGCCACCGCGTTGCGCCGCTTCGAGTTCGAGGCGCAGGTGCTCGCGCGGCTCAAGCACCCGGGCATCGCGCAGATTCACGAGGTGGGAAGCCACGACTTCGGCGAGGGCAGCGTGCCGTGGTTCGCCATGGAGTACATCGCCAACGCGAAGCCGATCACCGACTTCGCGCTCGACGCGAAGCTCGGCCTGCGCGAGCGGCTGAAGCTGTTCCGCCAGGCCTGCGAGGCCGTGGCGCACGGGCATCAACGAGGCGTGATCCACCGCGACCTGAAGCCGGGCAACCTGCTGGTCGACGGCTCGGGCCTGCTGAAGGTGATCGACTTCGGCGTGGCGCGCAGCACCGACAGCGACATGGCCGCGGCCACGCTGCAGACCGACGTGGGCCAGCTCGTGGGCACGCTGCAGTACATGAGCCCCGAGCAGTTCGACGCCGACCCGAACGATCTCGACATACGCAGCGACGTGTACTCGCTCGGCGTGGTGCTGCACGAGCTGCTCGCGGGAAGCCTGCCCTACGACCTGCGCAGGAAGCCCATCCACGAGGCCGCGCGCATCGTGCGCGAGGAGGACGCCCCGCGCATCGTGGGCCTGCCGAACGAGCTTCAGATCGTGGTCAACAAGGCGCTCGCCAAGGATCGCGCGCAGCGCTACGGCAGCGCGGCCGAACTTTCGCAGGACATCGAGCGCTGGCTCGAGGGCGAGCCCATCGCCGCCCGTGCGCCCGGGGTGATCGCTTCGATGCGGCGCCTGATGCGGCGGCACCGCGCGCTCAGCGCCGCGGTGGCCAGCGCGTTCGCGGTGATGGCCGTCGCGATCACGCTGCTCGTGCAGCAGAACCGCG
>CAYMEB010000342.1:0-4417 GCA_964389095.1 uncultured Hyphomicrobiaceae bacterium | reverse complement strand
ATCGCGGCCCGGGCGCGGTCGAAATCCGGCGGGCTGGCGATGGCCTCACCGGAGACGGTCCCTTGACCGAGGTCGAAGGGGAGCGGCGTTCCGAGCCGGTCACACACCGGGGGATGGATGAACCGGATCTCGCTCCAGCAGCCGCCGCAGAGCGCGGCATGGCCGTCGATCGGGCCATGACAGGCATGGCAGCGGGGCGGCAGCAGCGTGTCCCAGACCGACTGCAGCGCGCGACCGATCCGGTTTCTCGGCGCTCGCGCGCGCCCACCGTGCCCCGCCCACTCCTGCACCGGTCCTGCCTCGTCCATCGCGCCACACCAGCCGGGAAACACGATCACCATGCAATCAGAGATTGTTTTCCCGGACAAGCGAGCCGCCCGTGCTTGCGGGCGATCTCGAGCCATGGTGAGTGCGCGGGATGTCGTCGCCCCGCGAGTTGTTCGATCGCCGGTTGCTGGCCCTGCGCCGGCAGCGGGCAGCTCACGCCTGGGGCCAAGGGCGGGCCGGCGGCGCCGATTTCCTCATCGAGCACGTCTGCGGCGACCTGATTGCCAGGCTCGACCTGATCCGCCGGACGTTCGCCGACGTCGCGGTGATCGGCGAGTGCGACGGCCGGCTGGAGGGGCAGTTGCGGAGCCGTCCCGGCGTGCGGACGGTGACCGTCTACGAGGATGTACCGGCCTGCGCGGCCGCGTGTCGGCACGCCGTCCTCGTCGACGATCTCGAGCATCTCGAATTGCCGGCCGGCTCGCTCGATCTGATCGTATCCGCGCTGTGCCTCCAGCACGTCGGCGACCTTCCGGGCATGCTTGCTCGCCTCGGCCGGGCGCTGCGGCCGGACGGGCTTTTTCTCGCCGCGCTCGTTGGCGGCGAAACCCTCGAAGAGCTGCGTCAGTCGCTGGTGATCGCGGAGAGCGAGATCCGTCGCGGGGCCAGTCCGCGGGTGACGCCGTTCGCCGCCGTCGCGACACTCGGCGGACTGCTCCAGCGGGCCGGCTTGGCGCTGCCCGTCGCAGACACCGACAGGCTGACCGCGACCTACGCGGATGCGCTCGCCTTGATGCGGGATCTGCGCGCCATGGGCGCAACGAACGTTCTGGCCGGAGCGAGCCGGCAGCCCCTGAGCCGCACCGTGATCGCACGGACGGCCGCAGTCTATGCCGACAGGTTCCCGGCGGGAGCCGGGCGCATCCGCGCCACATTCGATATCGTCACCCTGACCGCCTGGGCGCCGCACGCCAGTCAGCAGAAGCCGCTCCGGCCTGGATCCGCGACGGTGCGGCTGGCCGATGCGCTGCAGCGGCGCGAGGGCGACGAGGCCGGCGACGGCGAACCCGACAAGCGATAGCGTTCATGCGCGATGGGCCAGCACGATGCCCGCCGCCACCGCGCACAGACCGAGGCCGAACGTCGCCGAGACCATCTCTCCCAGAAACGCCCAGCCCAGGGCCGCGGCCGTGAGGGGTGCCAATGCTTGGAACACCGCCACGCGGGTGGGCGAAGCGCGCGCGTAGGCCCACATCAGCGTGAAGTAACCCACGCCACTCGATGCGCCGATGAACAGCGTCGCCGCCCAGCCGCGCCAAGACAGCTTGGCGACCGGCCCCAGCCCGCTGACCGCGAGCGCGGGAACGAGCAGGGCGGCGACCGACGCCGCCATGGCGAGGATGCTGACGGGCAGAGCCGGATAGCGCAGGAGATACGGCCGGTAGAGGACGCTGCACAGCGCACCGCAGGCGGCCGCGCCCAGCGCAGCCGCCTCGCCCAGCCAGGAGCTGCCGCCTTCGTCGAGCCGCTCGCCCAACACCAGCCCGACGCCGAGCATCGTCGTCATGACGCCCAGCGTGCGCCACGGCGTCAGCCGTTCGCGTCCCAGAGCCGCGGCGAACACCATCGTCAAGAGGGGAAACGCGGAAAAGATCAAGGCGACTCGGGCCGCCGGGAGGTGCGTGAGAGCGACGTTGAACAACCAGATGAGCAGCGCGAACTGGACGATGCCGAGCACCGCCATCGGCACCGCGTCACGCAGCGGCATCCGCGGCATGCCTCCTGCGGCCGCCACGAACGGAACCAGGCACAGCACGCCGACGAAGTAGCGCAGAAGCCCCAGGAGCGTGGGGTCGAGTTCGGCGAGCGCGAAGCGCGAGGCGACCGTGGCGGCTCCCACCTGCACGCCGACGAGCGCGGCCGCGAAAATCGGCAGCGGTGATGCCCGTGCCGCCGCGTTCGAGGAAACGGTCATCGCCGGGGCTCGAGGGCGTCGACCAGCATCCCGAGTTCGTCCCGCAGCGCGGGGCGATCCTTGTTCGCTGTCTTGCCGAGCCGGACGATGACGGCCTTCTTCTCCGGCACCACGATGACGAACTGGCCCAGATGTCCGATCATCGCGAAGGTCGCGGGCGTCGCGTGAGGCGCGAACATCGCATTGGGCTGGCCCGCTGCGGGGCGGGCATTGATCCAAAGATGCCCCGCGTAGTTGCCGTTGTTGACCGCCCCCGCCGGCGTCGTCAGCACATCCAGCCAGCCCGGCGGGAAAACGACCTTGCCGTCCGGGGCGAGGCCACGAGCCAGGAACAACTCGCCGATGCGCCCGTAGTCGTTCGCCGTCATGTGCAGCATCGAACCGCCGAGGAACAAACCGGCCGCGTCGAAGTCCCACGTCGCGCTGGTGACGCCGATCGGCGCGAACATTCGCGTATCGAACCATGCAGCCACGGCGCGCCTGCGGGCCGCGGGCTCGGTCTCCTGCGTGATTGCCCGGGAGACGATGTCGGCCAGGATCTGCGACGAGCCGGTGGAGTAGCGCCAATGGGTTCCCGGCGGATACTGGCTCGAGCGCGAGGCTGCATATCGCACCGTGTCGGTGCCGCCTTCGGCAAACAGCATCCGCACCGTGTCGGCGGTCTCGATCGGCATCCCGCCCTCGCCGCCTTCGCGGTGATCGAGCCCGGCGGTCATCGTCAGCAGATGGCGCACGCTGATCGTGCCGCGGGGATCTCCGGGCGCGCGCCATGCCTGGACCGGCGCCGCCCGGTCGGGATCGATCCGCCACTCCGCGGCGAGAATGCCGACGGCCGCGGCCAGCACCGTTTTTCCCGCCGACCAGGAAACGAAGCGCGTGGAAGCATCGAACCCGGCCCCGTAGCGTTCAAAGATGGTCTTGCCGTCCTGGCGGACGATGAGGGCGCGGGTTTCGCCCGGACGGCTCGAAAAGATGCGCTCGGCGGCCTCGCCCACGGGCCCCGGGCCGGCACGCTGGGCGGATGCCGGCTGCTGCAGGACTGCGATCATCGCCCCGAGCAGACACGCCGCGAGCGCGATCGCACGCGGGAGATGGAACCGGGCATTCGGCTGCTTGTACATGGGGGAACCTGCTCTATGCTCACGTACGCATGTCCGAACCCTCAGCCACGTCAGCCGCCCAGTGGTCGGCGCCTGCTTATGCTGCCCGCCGCCGGCGCCTCCGGTGGATCGGCTTCGTTTGCCTGGCGCTCAGCCTAGTCGGCGCGGGGATCCTTCTCCAGCGTGTCGTTGCCCAACGCATGCTGCCGCTCGCCCAGGTGGCAACGGGATACATGGCGCGAGTCGGCTGCGCCTGCCATTTCGTGGCTGGCCGCGACCTCCAGAGTTGCCTCGACGACCGCGAGCCCGGCATGGAGCGAGTGTCCCTTTCGGCGGACCCGGCGACCCGGACGGTCACGGCCACGGTCCCCCTGCTGGCGCGCCGCTCCGCGCGCCACATGCCGGGCGCCGGCTGCGTGCTGCTGCCCTGAGAACGTCCGCGCCGCGCGCACTGACCATCCGCCCAACGGACAGCTTGTCGCACTGCACAAGATATACTAGGCACATTGCGTCACCCGATGCGCCGTCCCGATCACAGGGCGAAGCGGCCGCGTCGCGCAACGAAAGCTTCCTGTGCCGGTTTCATCGCCGGCGCGGCAATAGGGCGAGGCGCCTCCCGAGCCGAGGGATGCGGGCCACCCAGCGTACAGACGAAGGATCGATCCATGAGTGATCAGGACACCGCCGCAAGACTTGCGACCCTCCGTGCCAATGGCAAGGAGACGCAGATGCCGGTGCGATCGGGAACCATCGGCCCGGATGTCGTCGACATCGGCAACGTTTACAAGAACACCGGGATGTTCACCTACGACCCCGGCTTCACCTCGACCGCGAACTGCTCGTCGAAGATCACCTACATCGACGGCGACAAGGGTGTTCTTCTCTACCGCGGCTATCCGATCGAGCAACTGGCGGAGCACTCCTCGCACCTCGAGATCTGCTACCTCCTGCTGAACGGGGAGCTTCCCAACAAGGCGCAGTTCGACGAGTTCCGCAACATCGTGACGCGTCACACGATGGTCCACGAGCAGATGACCCGGTTCTTCTCCGGGTTCCGCCGCGACGCGCATCCGAT
>CAYMEB010000341.1:0-4460 GCA_964389095.1 uncultured Hyphomicrobiaceae bacterium | reverse complement strand
AGAAGGGCGAACTTGTAGGTGCTGGTGAAGCGGCCGGCGGAGAGGAGGCGTTCGATGTGGGAGAGGAAGGTGAGGTGGGAACTCGCAGAAAGTGACTCGTCTCGAGATCGAACACGCACTCGCGTTATCGAGTCCATTGTCTTCTAGGTTATTTATGCTTTGAGAAGTTCCCACCGTTCAAGAAACTTCATAGATGAATCCGAGAATTGACGCATCGCAGTATCGCGCCGGGGTGTGCCATCTCGACGCGTACCTGCCAGCCACTGCTTGTGGCTCTTCGAAATGAAGTCTGCAACAATCTTGCTCGGGACCACATAAAAGTCCGGGCGCCTACCAGCCTGCGAGAGAAGAACGAAGACATAGAAGTGAGTGCGGCCGCGTACCTCTTCTGACTTATTTGCGAGAATCCAATTCGGCTTACTGCCGCTACTGGTTTTCACCTGAATGGACAGTGCTCGGCCGCCCTCCTTGCGGCTCGCAATGATGTCGACGCCACGACTGTTTCGAAGCGTGATCGCGGCGATAAATCCCCTTGCCGAAAGTTCGGCCGCGACGAAGTACTCCCCAGCAACACCCACCAGCGTGCTCTCGAGTCCAGACTTCTTTCCCATTGCAAAGGGCCCGCCTGAAATGGAGTTGTTTGATACCTGCACTAACGGAAATAATTTTTGATTCCCTCTACATAACGAGGCGCGCGACGGCAACGCAGGCAAGCGACGAATGAACACCTTAGCCACCCGAACAAGTAATCTAACTCATGTCTTGCGTAGACCGCGTCTCATCGTGGGATCTCATATGCGCCGGTCCTTAAGGGCGCCTACAAATTCGCATAACAGTGAGTTAACCATGGCGCAGGACTTGGTAGAGCCAGGCTCCGACGCCAATCGTGCTTACGGCGAGCAGGATGACAGAGGCAACTATGAACTTAGTTTGCAACGCCATCGCCTGTTTCATTGCGGTCACCTCTTCCCTCGCCTGCACAACCTCTGCCTGAGCGGCAGCCATGGCAGCCACGGCATCTCGAATCGCCTTCTCCGTCTCTCGGATGGCCTCCGCCTTTCTATTGAGGCCTGAAACGGTACCGCCAAGCTGCTCACTCAGCGTCTTCATTCGGGCGCCAAGTTCAGCAGCGGCCTTCTCAAGCCCTTGCGTCTCCTGTGTGATTCGCTCAGCGGAGCCTGATGCCACGGCTTGCAGTCCGGCCGCAGACTTCTCATACCGGTCTTGCGCAATCGTCATCTCAGCCGAGACACGCTTCAGCGCGGCATCAGCACGGTCTCGGAGTTCCGACATCGTTTCGACAGCAGCTGCTCGAATCTGCGCAGTCGTTGCTTCCAACTGATCGTTCGACGAGCGTACACCGACCGAGAGATCCTTTGCTGTGGCTCGATACTGGGCCAACACATCCTCGGCCAGGCGAGCGATCGTCGAGATCTCGTTCTTCAACGACTGCTCAACTTGCTTTGCCGATGCCTCTGCGCCAGATGCAATGTTTCGCAAGTCGTTTCGCAACTGGTCGCCGCTGACTACAAAGTCACGTACCTGTGCGAGGGCGTCCGCTGCCCGTTGAAAGGCGTTTCCGCTGTCCGTCATGTTCGTTTCTCCAATCCCATCGACACGAAGTCGGCAACAAGTCGATGCCCAAACCCGGAATATCCGTCCGCGTCCTCGAGCTGCGACACGAATGTCTCAAGGGTATCGAACGACATTGCTTCTCTCATCAGCTTGGCCAGTCCATCTAACGTCGTCTGAAGTAACGCGGCCGCTCGCGCACGCATGGTGATCTGCTGGAAGCACCAACCCCGGAGGTCAAGCGACAGACTGGTATCCGCAAGAATCTGGAAGAGGTAACGAGCGCACTCCTGCGCGTCGCCAGCCTTAATACCGCCAATGGAAAGCAAGATCTGCGGAACAGCAGAGCCAGGAAACTCCGTTGCTGCAACTTCGTAGATCGCCGATCGCCAGCGTGGCTGGGCCTCTGCCACGGCAATCGCATCCGTCAGGAGCGAAGGTGTGGCCGCCCGGCTGCAAAGTGTGAAAACCTGGCGCTTTAGGTCGCTTGGGCGGAAGTAGTCCTCAATGATGTCGCGTCGTCCCTGCAGCGATGGCTGCTTCGCATACCGCACCAAAGACTGCAGAGAGGCGATTCGCGTCTCGTACACAACCTTGTAGACGTTCTCAAGCAGCATGGAAGAGCAGAGTTCCAGCCGACCAGCTGTATCCGGCGCGTTCGCAAGGCGTGGCAAAAGGTCTTTGCGAATTTTTTGAGCGCGCTCAATGCTCGTGAATCGAGCGATTTCCGCTTCGACTCTGCCGAGCAGCAGTTCTGGATCAAGATTTTCATCATGACATCGCTCGACGACAAAGGCACTCCGCGAATCAGACCTCTTTGGCGTGTGTTCAAAACCGTGCTTCACAACACCTAGTAGCGCAAGACGATAGATCGACTTCCAGACCAAGTCCTGCCACCACTGGTGGC
This sequence comes from uncultured Hyphomicrobiaceae bacterium, assembly GCA_964389095.1. Lineage (GTDB taxonomy): Bacteria > Pseudomonadota > Alphaproteobacteria > Rhizobiales > Hyphomicrobiaceae > JABFRJ01. The sequence continues at coordinate 1,981 of CAYMEB010000341.1, read as the reverse complement.
ACCAGACTTCGATTGGCTTGCTTCGATCACCCTCGAGCACCGCGCAATGCACTTCTCTGTCAACGTGCGTGGCCTCCCACCGCCAGCCAGGAAAGGAGGCCTTAAACGCATACTTTCGTCCTCCGCTCTTGGACTTCCAGATCTCACCTCGATCATCACGAAGCCACACCGGATCTTTGATCGTCTCCGAATGAACCTCGGGAGGACCATCCCCGATCAATAACCCAAGTTGCCGAGCAATGCTTCCTCGCCGCTCAATTTTCCCAAGTCGACTTTGTAGCGAGGCGATTGGATCTTCCTCAGCCATGGCCGCCGACATTGCGTCCGCAATTTCAGCGCTATCCCAGTCAACAAGAAGAACGTTGCGTGCGCCTAAACCGTCGCGGCCTGCGCGCCCGCTCTCCTGATAATAAGCCTCAAGTCCGCCCGGCATTCCGATGTGGAGCGTCCAGCGAACACCCTGTAGGTCGACGCCAGTACCGAATGCAGACGTCGACACCATGATGTCTAAGAGTCCTTGGCTGAACGCACTCGCATCACGGGCCATCTGATTGCGATCTCGAGCGTCATCATCGTCACTTCCGCCGGAATACAACCCAATCCTTGAGTCAGGACCCTTTCGAAGTCGAAGCTCATCGCATATACCGCGAGCTCCAAACAGCGGTGCCACCTCTGCCCACCATGTGCGCCCAGTCGCCGAGTCTCTCTTCTTCGTCCAGTTTCGCGGCTTGAATTCCCCCTTGCTTGGGCAGAACACGATGCCTTGCCCCGAGGGAACGGAATCCATGGCGCTTGCGACTTGCTCAAGCACTGATCGTCGCTGGCGCTCGGCTGCTTCATCACCAGACTCCACCTTTTTGGGTGGCGCCTGTACGTTCACATTAGCGATCTCATCCGTCATATTTTCGCGGACGAAAGAATTGCTTGCGAAGTCTTCCAGGGTGATTGGATCACCGCCGATGCGGAGCAGCGCTTGAATGTCGCGCATTACGCGCTGTGCCGCCGTGGCGGTGAGAGCGAGCACCGTTGGTCGTTTCCGACCTGCCCTGTCACAGATTGCGTCAACGCGCTCGGCGAGGTCAAGGTATGCAGGCCTGAAGGAATGCCCAAATTGGGAAACGACATGCGCTTCGTCGACGATGAATAGGCTGAGGCCCTTTGATCGCACAAGCTCGACCATCCTCGCAATAAAATCACTGACATGCAGCCGTTCTGCAGCGACATAAATCATCTGCGCATCAGCTAACTTCCATTGCATGCTTCCGCGTGCGAGGGCCTTGCCAGAGTGAATGCTGGCAATGCGGCTTATGCCCAAGTCCTGCAGGTTCCTCTCCTGATCATCGAGCAGAGCGCGGAATGGCTCGATCACCAGCGTGATGCCCGGCAGCAGAAATGCAGCCATCTGGAAGACGAGGGACTTGCCGTAGCCGGTCGGAAACAGGATCAACGCCTCGTCGTGCGTGACCGCTGCGCGAACGGCGTCTAATTGGCCTGGGCGAAAATTCTCCTTCCCAAAGACACGGCGGAGAACATGAAGTAGCGCGTCCTCTGGTGGAGGCGCGGGTGGCCGAAGTCGCTCGCTGTGTGCTGGCTGCGCGCACCACGCGGTCCATCCAAGGTCGATCGGGAAACAGGCTCTGCGGATTGCGTAGGTGCTTCCAAGGTCGATTTGCTCCGCGGCGATGTAGGTCGCAGCGGCCGGATCAATTACAACTCGGATCGCGCCATCTTGGAGGTCATTGACGGTGATCGACAGTTCGGGGAAATGCAGGGTCGAATCACCTTCCAGACCCCAGATTGCCTCGACGGCGCGCACGAGCGACGTCCACTGCGCAATCGCTTCCCTTGCCACGGATACGTACTTTGAATCGACCTCGATGACCACCAGTGGTTGAGATCGTCCCAATCTTCCAGTTGCAACGAGCCAGCTCAGAACCAGCTCGACTTGAGAGGCAACCCAAGCAGCATCGATGAGGAAGCT
>CAYMEB010000340.1:0-4463 GCA_964389095.1 uncultured Hyphomicrobiaceae bacterium | reverse complement strand
GCAGGGTGAACGCCGCCGCCACGCCGGCGTCGAAGGCATTGCCGCCGCGCTCGAGGATCGACATGGCGACGGCGGTCGCGATCCAATGGGTGGTGGCGGCGACCCCGAAAGTGCCGGTGATCTCGGGGCGGGTGGTGAACGGTCCGGCGTTGATGATCGACATCGGGTCCTCTCGCGTTCGGCGGGGGCAGCATACCGGATCACCGGGCGCAAGACCTCCCCGCCGTTGCGCAGGGGGTATGCCCGCCGCGCCCTTCGTTGTGGCGGCTATGCAACACTTGCGGCTGACGCGTGATCTGTGGGCTGGCCCGGACAATGGGTTGCGGCTAATCGATCAAGAGCATAACGAGTCCTGGAGTCGGATTCGAAACGAGGAAATGGGGATGAGGATGCACGTTCGCTCTACCCGCGTCGCCGCCGCGGCCGCCGGAATGTCGGTGCTGTGGACGGGTGCGGCGCTCGCTCAGTCCGCCGTTTCGATCGAAGGCGGCGCCGCCTGCACCATGGGCGGCAGGATCCTGGTCGATGCTGACGAGCTCGGTAAGGGCGAGTGCGGCTGGACGGGGGCGATCCGTTATGATCAGGGCCGCAGCCCGATGTGGATGGGCTTCGACGCCTGGGGGCTCGGCGTCCGCCACATGGCGGTGGATCAGAATGTAGGCGCCAGCTCTCTCGACGAGAAGCGCACGACGCTCGATTTCGACATCAGCCGCCCGATGGGCAACGGGCTGCTCGGCCTGGGTCCGACGCGGTTCCTCGCGGGCATTCGCTACTCTGGTTACGACGTTGACGTCACCGGCACCAACTACGTGGTTTCGGGCAATTACTGGGGTATCGGTCCGCGGATCGGCTTCGTCAGCACCATCCCGCTCGGCCGCGGCTTCCAGGTCGACTCGCTGAGCACCATCTCGGTGCTGTTCGGCAACCATGACTACACGCGCACTCAAGGTGGCGTGCAGACCGCATCGCAGTCGAACAGCCATCCGGTGTTCACCTACGAGAGTTCGCTCGCGCTGACCTACCTGTTCTCGGGTGACAACGGCCCGAAGATCTCCGCCGGCTATCGCAGTGAGTATTGGCTGCGCCAGATGAACATCGACGCCGAGGGCGGCTTCGATCAGCGCACTCGCGTCAACCGCAACATCGGCAGCCCGTTCCTGCGCGTGACCGTGCCGTTGCGCTGAGGTCCGGCTCACACGGCAGCCGACGAGATTGCCACACGCCGCCGCAGCACCTGCGGCGGCGTTTCTCTTTCACGCGGCACCCTGGTTCACGCGTGTCTCCCCTGGGCAGCGCTCCCTTTCCGCCGGCGCGTCCGGCGCTGTATCGTCCCGTCAGGCAAGTACAAGGAGAGCAGGGATGTCCGCCCAGTCGCTCGACGACCTCGGAACGAAGAACTTCTCGACGAAGATTGCGTCGATGCGGCCGAAGGTGAGCGCGGCGGAATGGCAGGCCCGTGTCGATCTCGCCGCGTGCTATCGTCTGGTCGCCCTGTGGGGAATGGACGAGATGATCGCGAACCACATCTCGTTGCGCGTGCCCGGCGAGCCGCAGCATTTTCTCATCAACCCGTACGGCTATCTCTACGAAGAGATCACGGCGTCCTCGCTCATCAAGATCGATCTCGAGGGCAACATCGTCATGACGCCGGAGTTCGACTACGGCGTGAATCGTGCGGGCTTCGTCATCCACGCCGCGATTCATCGCGCCCGCGCGGACGCGCATTGCGTAATCCACACGCACACGCCGGCGGGCATGGCGGTCTCGGCAATGAAGTGTGGCCTCTTGCCAATGACGCAGACGGCGATGCGCTTCGCCAAGGTCGCCTATCACGATTACGAAGGGGTCGCGGTTTCCCTGGACGAGCAATCGCGGATCGTCGCGGATCTGGGTGACGCCGACCTCATGATCCTGCGCAATCACGGTTTGCTGGTGGTCGGGCCGACAGTGCCGCAGGCGTTCTCGAACATCTATCGGGTCGAGCTCGCCTGCAAGGCGCAGGTCATGGCGATGCAGAGCAGTGCGGAGCTCGTTCTGCCGCCACAACACGTCATCGAGCTGACGAACCATCAATACAAGCCGACGACCCGCCGTCCGTTCGGCATCCTGGAATGGCCGGCCCTGCTGCGAAAACTCGACCGGATCGACCCCTCCTATCGCGAGTGATCAGGTCGGGCCGACCGCGCGTCTGGCCGAGCGCACGGGATAGGCGCACTCTGCGAGTGTCGTACGGTCGAGTTCAGCCAGAAACGCCCGCTCGGCGGCGGCCAGCTTAGCCGTCAATCGGCAGCGCGGCGTGGCCACGCACGCGCCTCCGTCCTCCCGGAAGCATTCCACCAGGGCATGCCGCTTCTCCAGATGGCGCACCACCTCGCCGAGCCTGATGGCCTCGGGCGGCCGTGTGAGCCGGAAGCCGCCGCCGCCGCCGCGCTGTGTGCTCACGAAGCCGCCTTCGGCGAGCTGCCGGACGACTTTCACGAGATGATTGCGCGAGATCTGGAACTCGCTGGCGATGTCCTCGGTGGAGAAGACGCGGTCGGGCTCGGCCGCAGCCCGCATCAGCGCCCGCAGCCCGAAGTCGGTGAACGTGGTGAGGCGCATGGTCGCTCCGGGCGAATAGGTATTGTCAATATCTCTTTATTGGAACACCGTCCCGCGAGACAAGCGCCGACGAACCGGAGCGTCGAAAGTCTAATGACGACTGGCCACGACACCGAGGAGGGCGATCCGAAGCTCAGGCGCGCGGCGACGATCCGCGAGGCACAGGAACGCACCGGCATCGACGAAGACATGATCAGGGCCCTGGTGGACCGCTTCTACGAGCGCGTGCGCGCCGACGAAATGCTCGCTCCGGTCTTCGCCTCGCGGATCGAGGACTGGGCCCCGCATCTGCAGCGCATGTATGCATTCTGGTCGTCGGTGACGCTGCATTCCGCGCGCTACGTCGGCCGGCCGATGCCGGCCCATGCGCCTTTGCCCGTGAGCGGCGCGCACTTCGATCGCTGGCTCGTCCTTTTCGAGGCGACCGCCGACGAGGTCTGCCCCGGGCGCGCCGCGGCGGAGTTCAAGACCAAGGCGCGGATGATCGCATCGAGCCTCGAAATGGGCATCGCGACGTTCCGCGGCCAGATGCTCGCGCCCGGCCGGCGGCTCGCCGAACCCGCCACGTGACGGCGGCGGTCACGCCGAGCGAGCGCCTGCGAGGATCAGCGCGGCGGCCTTCTCGGCGATCATCAGCGTCGGCGAGTTCGTGTTTCCCGAGGTGATCGTCGGCATCACGGAAGCGTCGGCGATGCGAAGCCCCGTCAGGCCGCGGACCTTGAGTTCAGGGTCGACCACGGCTCCGTCGTCGCTGCCCATCCGGCAGGTACCAACCGGATGGAAGATCGTGGTCGCGATATCGCCGGCTGCGCGCGCCAGCTCGTCGTCCGTGACGATCTGCGGGCCGGGCCTGAACTCTTCGGGGGCGAAGCGCGCCAGCGACGGCATCGAGACGATGCGGCGGGTCACGCGAATCGCATCTGCCGCGACGCGCCGGTCCTCGGAGCTCGCCAGGTAGTTCGGCCTGATCTCGGGATGGGTGTCGGGATCGGGCGAGACGATGCGGACGTGTCCTCGGCTGGTGGGCCGCAGATTGCAGACGCTCGCGGTGAATGCGGGGAACGGATCGAGCGGTTCGCCGAACTTCGGCAGTGTGAGCGGCTGCACATGATACTGGATGTTCGGTGTCTCGCGGGATGGATCGGAGCGTGTGAAGGCGCCGAGCTGGGAGGGCGCCATCGTCATCGGTCCGGTCCGGAACAGCAGGTACTCCAGGCCGATCAGGCCGCGCTGGACCAGACTCTGATAGCGCTCGTTCATGGTCGGCACGCCGCTCACCTTATAGGCGCAGCGGATCTGGAGGTGGTCCTGCAGGTTCTCTCCGACACTCGGCAAGTCGTGACGGACCTGGATTCCGTGGGCCTGCAGCAACGAGGGTGCGCCGATGCCCGAGAGCTGGAGGATCTGCACCGAACCGATGCTGCCGGCGGCGAGGACGACCTCCCGCCGCGCCCGCGCCGTCACCTGTGCTCCCTCCCGGCGGTACGTCACGCCGGTCACCCGGCGGCCGTCCAGCTCCAACCGCTGTACATGTGCGTGAGTCGCCACGTCGAGGTTTGCGCGATGGCGCACGGGATGAAGGAACCCTTTGGCGGTGTTCCAGCGGACTCCCGAGCGCTGGTTGACGTGGAAGTAGCCGCAGCCCTCGTTGTCGCCCCTGTTGAAGTCGTCGACCTTGGGGATGCCGGCTTCCGCGGCGGCATCGCGGAATGCATCCAGGATCGCCCAGCGCACGCGCGGCTGCTCGATGCGCCATTCGCCGCCGCGCTCGTGCATGCCGTCGAACGCCGAGGGTTCGAGGGCGAACTGATCTTCGTGCCGCTTGTAGTAGGGGAGGACCTCCTGCCAGGACTAGCCCGGGT
>CAYMEB010000339.1:0-4475 GCA_964389095.1 uncultured Hyphomicrobiaceae bacterium | reverse complement strand
TCCAGCAGGGCGACTACGAGGAGATGGACCAGCTCGCCATCGCCAAGGGCGTGTGCAAGGCCGCCTTCCGCGTGCTCCATGCCGAAGACATCGGCATCGGCATCGCGCGGGCGATCCGTGCTGCCGTCTCGGGGCGTCCGGGCGGCGTCTACCTCGACCTGCCGGCAAAGCTCTTCGCTCAGACGATGGACGCGGAGGCCGGTCGCAAGTCACTCCTGAAGGTCATCGATGCCGCGCCAGCGCAGATCCCCTCGCTGGAGTCCGTCGACCGCGCACTCGCCCTTCTGAAGGGCGCGAAAAAACCGGTCATCATCCTCGGAAAGGGCGCCGCGTACGCCCAGGCTGACGAGGACATCAAGGCGCTGGTCGAACGCACCGGCATTCCCTATCTGCCGATGAGCATGGCGAAAGGCCTCTTGCCGGACACCCATCCACAGTCTGCCGGCGCGGCACGCTCGATGGTGCTGAAAGATGCCGATGTGGTGATGCTGATCGGCGCACGCCTCAATTGGCTGTTGTCTCACGGCAAAGGCAAGACATGGGGAGCACGGGGTTCGCAGAAGTTCATCCATGTCGACATCGAGCCGCGCGAGATGGACAGCAACGTCGAGATCGCGGCGCCCATGGTCGGCGACATCGCCTCCGTGGTCTCGGTGATGCTGTCGCGCATCGGGAGCGACTGGCCCAAGCCCACCCAGTGGGCGCAGGCCGTGCGCGGCAAGGTCGAAGAGAACGTGACCAAGATGGGCCCGCGCCTGAAGAACAACAACAATCCGATGGACTACCACGGCGCCCTGGGCGCCCTGCGTGAGGTCATCAAGCAGCGTCCCGACACGATCCTCGTCAACGAGGGCGCCAACACGCTCGATTTCGCGCGTTCCATCATCGACATCTACCGGCCCCGGCGTCGGCTCGACGTCGGAACCTGGGGCATCATGGGTATCGGCATGGGTTATTCGGTCGCCGCGGCGATCGAGACGGGCAGCCCCGTCCTTGCAGTCTGCGGCGATAGCGCATTCGGCTTCTCGGGCATGGAGATCGAGACGGTCTGCCGCTACAAGCTGCCTGTCTGCGTGGTCGTGTTCAACAACAACGGCATCTACCGCGGTACGGACGTGAACCCCGGCGGCAGCGACCCGGCCTGGACGACCTTCGTGAAGGATTCGCACTACCATCTGATGGGCCAGGCCTTCGGCGGCGTCGGCGTGCGCGTCACCTCGCCGGACGAGTTGTCCCGCGCGGTGAACGAAGCCATCACGTCGCGCAGGCCGACCCTGATCAACGCCATCATCGACGAGAAGGCGGGCACCGAGAGCGGTCGCATCGGCAATCTCAACCCGCAGAGCGCACTCGCGAAGAAGCCGGCCGCATCGTGATGACGACTGCGTTCTGCTTCCGCGGCGTGCGGTCGCAATAGACGCCAGCTGAAGACGAGATCTCGCACCGCGAGCGCCCGCCGATCAACCGCCACTTCGAATTCAACGCAACAGTCATCCTTCGGCGCGAGCGCGAGGACAGCGTCCGCTGAAGCCCGACATGCAAGAGAGAGGAACTCAGGCCATGAAGAAAGCGCTGGAAGGCATCAAGATCCTGGATTTCACTCACGTGCAGTCGGGCCCGACGTGCACGCAGCTCCTCGCCTGGTTCGGTGCCGACGTGATCAAGGTGGAGCGCCCCGGGGTCGGCGACATCACGCGCGGTCAGCTCCAGGACATCCCCAAGGTGGACAGCCTCTATTTCACGATGCTGAACCACAACAAGCGCTCGATCACCATCGACAGCAAGAACAAGAAGGGCCTCGAGATCCTCGAGCGCCTGATCAAGACCTGTGACGTGATCGTGGAGAACTTCGCGCCGGGCGCGATGGATCGCATGGGCCTGACGTGGGAGCTCATCCAGCAGCTCAATCCGCGCATGATCTACGCCTCGGTCAAGGGTTTCGGCCCCGGCCCCTACGAAGACTGCAAGGTGTATGAGAACGTCGCCCAGTGCACCGGCGGCTCCGCCTCGACCACCGGGTTCCGCGATGGCCCGCCGCTGGTGACCGGCGCACAGATCGGCGACAGCGGCACCGGACTTCACCTCGCGCTCGGCATCGTCACGGCTCTGTTCCAGCGCACGCATTCCGGGCGCGGCCAGCGAGTCGTCTGCGCCATGCAGGACGGTGTGCTCAATCTCGCTAGGGTGAAGCTGCGGGATCAGCAGCGCCTCGCCCACGGCCCGCTCACCGAGTACAGCCAGTATGGGGAAGGCATTCCCTTCGGCGAGGCGACGCCGCGCGCGGGCAACGACTCCGGCGGCGGACAGCCCGGCCGCATCCTCAAGTGCAAGGGTTGGGAGAACGACCCGAACGCATACATCTACTTCATCACGCAGGCTCCGGTCTGGGAAGCGATCTGCGACGTGATCGGCGAGCCGACCTGGAAGACCGATCCGGACTACGCGACGCCCAAGGCCCGCCTGCCGCGGCTCAATCAGATCTTCGCGCGCATCGAGCAGTGGACGATGACGAAGACCAAGTTCGAGGCTATGGACATCCTGAACAAGTACGACATCCCGTGCGGGCCGATCCTGTCGATGAAGGAGCTCGCCGAGGATCAGTCGCTGCGGGCGACCGGCACAATCGTCGAGGTCGATCATCCCACCCGTGGGAAGTACCTGACGGTCGGAAATCCGATCAAGATGTCGGACAGCCCGGCCGACGTGAAGCGCTCGCCGCTGCTCGGAGAGCACACCGACGAAATCCTGCGTGACGTTCTGGGCTATTCGACAGACGAAATCGGCCAGCTTCGCGAGAGCGGCGCGACGGCGGTCGTGCCCAAGAAGGCAGCAGCGGAGTAATCCTCCGCCCCTAGCAAATGGGGGGCGCAGGCCTGGGTGAAGGACGATCGATCGCCCGAAACCCTTCGGGAATGCGGCTGGTGGGCAGGATCGGTGCGCGGCCGCGCCTCACAACGACCTGCTCGCCATCGCCGCGGCCAGTTTCGAGATTTCCGCGCACCTTCGAGGCGCGACAGGAAAAGGGAGTGAGGACGTCATGCGAATTGTGGTTCACGGACAGGAAGCCTTCGGCAAGGCAGTCCTGGAAAAGCTCCTCGAACGCGGCGAGAACGTCGTCGCCGTGTGCTGTGCGCCCGACAAGGCAGGCCGGCCGGAAGACCCGCTCAAGGTGTTCGCACGCGAGAAGGGACTCCCCGTCCATCAGCCCAAGAGCTGGAAGACGCCGGAAGCCCTGGAGTTGATGAAGAGCTTCAATGCCGACGTCTGCATGATGGCCTACGTGCTGCTCTTCGTTCCCCAGCCCGTTCTCGACGCGCCGCGCCTCGGCACCTTCCAGTATCACCCCTCGCTGCTGCCAGCGCACCGCGGACCGTCCTCGATCAATTGGCCGATTGCCATGGGCAAGACGCGGACCGGCCTCACCATCTTCTGGCCCGACGAAGGGCTCGACGAGGGCCCGATCCTCATCCAGAAGTCCGTCGAGATCGGCCCTGACGAGTCGCTCGGCGACGTGTACTTCAAGAAACTCTTCCCGATGGGCGTCGACGCGATGATCGAAGGGCTCGAGCTGGTCCGCGCAGGCGTGATCCTCAAGCACAAGCAGCAGCTCGATCACGGCTCCTACGAAAGCTGGTTCAAGAAGGACGTCGCCGAGCTCGATTTCTCCAAGCCGATCGCCGACGTTTACAACGTCATCCGCGCCGCGAACCCGGCTCCTGGCGCCTGGGCGACCATCAGGGGCGTGAAACTCGACATCTACGATAGCGCGCGCGTTTCCGGCGCCGGCAAGCCGGGCGAGATCATCTCGATCAGCGCCGACGGCATCGCGGTCGCCGGCACCGGCGGCGCGCTCCTGGTCAAGCGCGTGAAGGCACCCGAAGGGAAGAAGATCGCAGCCGGCGAATGGGCTGCGAGCGTCGGCCTGAAGGTCGGCGACACTTTCGACAAACCCCAGCCGAAGGCCGCTGGCTGACGTCATCTGCGCTCCGGCCGGACGTAGCAGAGCCTCGCGTTCGATCAGGAGCCAAATCAAAAGACCGGCCGGCCACGCTCACAGAGTTCGAGCGTGGCGGCAGCGACACCGGAACGAGGATACGCTCCCATGGCTGTGAAATCCGATATCGAGATCGCCCGCGAAGCCAAGAAGAAACCCATCCAGGAGATCGGCGCGAAGCTCGGCATTCCCACCGAGCACCTGCTGCCGTTCGGCCACGACAAGGCCAAGATCTCGGAGAGCTTCATCAAGTCGCTCGAGGGGCGGCCCGACGGAAAGCTCATCCTCGTCACGGCGATCAACCCGACCCCGGCAGGTGAGGGTAAGACGACGACGACGGTCGGCCTCGGGGACGGCCTCAATCGCATCGGCAAGAAGACGGCGATCTGCCTTCGCGAGCCCTCGCTCGGCCCGTGCTTCGGGATCAAGGGCGGCGCGGCGGGCGGCGGCTACGCCCAGGTCGTGCCGATGGAGGACATCA
>CAYMEB010000338.1:0-4497 GCA_964389095.1 uncultured Hyphomicrobiaceae bacterium | reverse complement strand
AGCCCCGGCGAGGGAGGGGTCGCGAGTTTCCGAACCGATCCGGGTGCGCCGATGGACATCGAGGCGGTCAGCCTCGACATCAACGACACGGCGAAACAGGCGACCTATCGCGGCGCCGTGCGCGCTCAACAGGGCGACATGATCATCCAGACCGAGGAACTGGTCGCGAACTACATCGGGGAGACCGGGCTGTCGGCGCCGCCGGAAGGACAACCCGCGAGGACGCCCGGCATGCCGAGGGCCAGCGGCGGCGGCGCACAGGTCACGAAGGTTGAAGCTCGCAGCCGGGTCACGGTCACCTCCAAGGACGGCCAGGAAGCTATCGGCGACTGGGCGATCTTCGATGTGAAAGGCAACAACGTCCTGCTCGGCGGCAACGTCACCGTGAAGCGAGGGCGCGACATCATCACCGGCCCTAGGCTGCGGATCGACCTCGTGACCGGGCACGCCCATTTCGAGAACGACACCGGCGTCGCGCCGGTGATCGCAGCGCCGTTCCGGGTGATCGAGGGACAAGGCAAGTCGGCGCCGAAGCAGATCTCGGCGGAAGGGCCGGGCGGCCTGCCCGCTGTCGTCAAAGGGGTTCCCGTCCCGGCGCAACCGGCCGGCATCGAGAGTTGCCCGCCAGGCCGCCAGTGCCTCGTCATGTATCCGGAAGACGCCAAGAAAGCCGCCAAGGAGAAGGCACAGCCCAAACTCGACTCCTTGCGCCCGACGACCAGCCCGAGCCCGGTCTACCGGGCGCCCGGCCAGCAGTAGGACGCAGCGCACCGATGCGCCTCAACCCGTTCCGAAAACCCGCTTCCCGGCCCGTCGCCCAGACGCACTACGAGCCGCCGGTCGAGCACGCGCCGAGGGGCGGACAGATGGTCGCCTACGCGGATCAGCCGCCAGCCGATTACGCCGACACTCCGGCCTACGACCAGCACGAGGCGATCCTCCAGCAGGGCGGGGAAGGCCTGCTGACCGCATGGGGCGTGGAGAAAAGCTACAAAACCCGCAAAGTCGTAAAAGGCGTGAGCCTCGGCGTAGGGCGGGGCGAATCCGTGGGCCTGCTGGGCCCGAACGGCGCGGGCAAGACCACGACCTTCTACATGATCACGGGCCTGGTCGCGGCCGATACCGGCATCATCACCATCGACGGACGCAACGTCACACGCCTGCCGATGTACCGCCGCGCGCGGCTGGGGATCGGCTATCTGCCGCAGGAAGCCTCGATCTTCCGGGGCCTGTCGGTGGAGCAGAACATCATGGCCGTGCTCGAACTGGTCGAGCCCAGCAAGAAGAAGCGCCGGGAAAAGCTCGACCAATTGCTGGAAGAGTTCAAGATCACCCGGCTGCGCAAGAGCCCGTCACTGGCGCTGTCGGGCGGCGAACGGCGGCGCTGCGAGATTGCCCGTGCACTCGCCTCCGACCCCTCGTTCATGCTCCTCGACGAGCCCTTCGCCGGCATCGACCCCCTGGCCGTGGGCGACATCCAAGAGTTGGTGCGGCATCTCACCCGCCGTGGAATCGGGGTGTTGATCACCGATCACAACGTCCGTGAGACACTAAGTCTCGTCGACCGGGCTTACGTCATCGCGGATGGCCAAGTCCTGACACATGGTAACCCTCAGGAAATCATAAACAACGAAGACGTCCGCCGAGTCTACCTCGGCGATATGTTCGGTTAGTGTGACGCCGTGTAGGTTGCCCTGCAGGGCAAGTTCTGCGACCCACGGCTGAAATGGCACTGACGCCAAAACTCGATCTCCGCCAAGGCCAGCAGCTGGTGATGACGCCCCAGCTGCAGCAGGCGATTCGCTTACTCCAGTACTCCAACCTGGAGCTGGCCGCGTTCGTCGAGACCGAGCTGGAGCGCAATCCCCTGCTGGAGCGCGAAGAGGCGGAGCCTTCCGACGCCGTCGAAGCCCAGGCGACGCCCTCCGACGCGGGGGAGCCGGAACTGGATCTCGCCCGGCCAGCCGCGGAAACGGCGTCTTCGACCTTCGACACCGACCACGAGAACGTTTTCCCGGACGACACGCGCACGGAAATGCAGCGTGACGGCGCGACCTCGGGTTGGGAGAGCGTGCGTCAGCGAACCTCCAACGACCCGGATGGCGATTTCGATCTCGAAGGAATGGCGACGAGCGCGCTCTCGCTCAAGGATCACCTGACAGCTCAGGCCAACATCGCGTTCGCCGATGCACCCAGCCGCCTGATCGCGTCACACATCGTCGACCTCGTCGACGAGGCCGGTTACGTCCAGGGCGACCTCGCTGCACTGGCAGAAAAGCTCGGCGCGCCTGACGGCATGGTGGAGCGCGTTCTCGCCGTCATGCAGACCTTCGAGCCCGTCGGGGTCTGCGCGCGGACGCTGGCGGAATGCATGGCCCTGCAGTTGCGCGAGCTAAACCGCTTCGACCCCCTGATGCAGCGCCTCGTGGACAATCTCCCCCTGCTGGCCGCGCGCAACCTGGCGGCGCTCAAGCGCGCCGTCGGCGTCGATCAGGACGAACTGCTCGACATGGTGCAGGAGCTGCGCCGTCTCGATCCCAAACCCGGACTGAAGTACGGCAGTGTCGAGGTTCAGCCGGTGCTGCCGGACGTGTTCGTGCGACCCGCGAACGACGGTTCATGGCGAGTGGAGCTGAATTCGGAAACGCTGCCGCGGGTGCTCGTCAACCGGAGCTACTACGCACTGGTCTCGCGCTCCAAGTGCAGCGAAAAGGACAAGGGCTACCTGACGGAATGCCTGCAGAGCGCGAACTGGCTGGTGAAGAGCCTCGACCAGCGCGCCCGGACGATCCTGAAGGTGGCCGAGGAGATCGTGCGCCAGCAGGACGGGTTCCTCACCTACGGCATCCAGCACATGCGGCCGCTCAACCTCAAGACGGTCGCCGATCGCATCGGAATGCACGAATCGACGGTCAGCCGCGTGACTTCGAACAAGTACATGGCGACACCGCGTGGCATCTACGAGCTGAAGTACTTCTTCAACTCCGCGATCTCGTCGGCCGAGGAAGATGCCGAATCGCATTCCTCGGAGGCGGTGCGGCACAGGATCCGCCAACTCATCTCCGCCGAGACGGCAGCGACCGTGCTGTCGGACGACAAAATCGTCGAGAAGCTCAAGGCCGACGGCATCGACATCGCGCGGCGCACCGTCGCCAAGTATCGCGAGGCGATGCGCATCTCCTCCTCGGTGCAGCGCCGCCGCGAGAAGGCGATGGAAGCCGGCCTGTCGAAGGCTGGATAGCCCGGCCGGTCATCTGACGCGCCGCACGTCTTGCTGTCAGCCTGCCGCTTCCAGCCGCTTGATCGCTGCCGCGAGCTTGGCGAGCTGCTGGGTCAATTCGGCCTTGCGCTCCTGCGCCTCTTCTATGGCCTCGGGGGCCGCGCGGCTCATGAAGCTGGGATTGTCGAGCTTCGCATTCATCTTCGCCATGTCGGAATTGGCAGAAGCGACTGCTTTGCCCAGGCGCTGGCGTTCAGCCGCCATATCGATCACGCCCGCGAGGGGGAGACACACGGTCGCCTCGTCGACGACGAGCTGAGCCGCGCCCTTGGGCGGCGCCGCCTCGAAGCGGATCGCATCGGCGCGGGCCAGACGCTCGATGGTTTCGCGATGTCGATCGGCACGGGCCTTGGTCTCCTTCGACGCGCCGACGATCACCAGCGGGACCTTGGCGCCGGCGGGCACGTTCATCTCCGAGCGCACCGAGCGCACCTCCGAAATCAGCTTCACAAGCCAGCCGATCTCGTCGTCCGCCTTCTTCTTGGCGAGGCCCTTGAGCTGCGGCCAGTTCGCGAGGCAGAGCAGGGACCGGCGCGGCTCGCCCACCTCGACCATGCGGGCCCACAGCTCTTCCGTGATGAAGGGCATGAACGGGTGGAGCATCTTGAGGATCTGGTCGAGAACCCAGGCCGTCGTGGCGCGCGTCTCGGCCTTCGCGGGCTCGTCGTCGCCGTTGAGGATCGGCTTCGCCAGCTCGAGATACCAATCGCAGAAGGTTCCCCAGGTGAACTCGTAGGCGGCGCCGGCGGCCTCGTTGAAGCGATACTCGACGATCGCAGACGTCACCGAGGCTAGGGCACGCTCGGTTTCACCGGCGATCCATTGGTTGAGCGTCTGCTTGACGGATTTGGGCGCGAAGTCGCGGTCGCGCACGCACTCGTTCATCTCCGCGAACCGCGATGCGTTCCACAGCTTGGTTGCGAAGTTGCGATAGCCCTCCACGCGCTGCGCGGACAGGCGGATGTTGCGGCCCTGGGCGGTCTGGCTGGCGAGCGCGAAGCGCAGCGCATCGGCACCGTACTTCTCGATCAGATCGAGCGGGTCGATGACGTTGCCCTTCGTCTTCGACATCTTCTGGCCCTTCTCGTCGAGGACCAGGCCGTGGATATAGACGTCCTTGAACGGCACCTCCTTCATGAAGTGCACGCCGGTCATCATCATGCGCGCGACCCAGAAGAAGATGATGTCGAAGCCGGTGACGAGCGTGGAGGTGGGAT
>CAYMEB010000337.1:0-4500 GCA_964389095.1 uncultured Hyphomicrobiaceae bacterium | reverse complement strand
GAGCAGAAGTCGTTCGTCTGGGGCCTGATCGCCAGCATGTACGTTGCGAACGTGGTCGCCGTGGTGCTGGTCCTCTTTACGGTGCCGGCCTTCGCGGCGATCCTGCGCATCCCCTTCGCGATCATCGGCCCACTCATCGTGGTGGTATGTTTCGTCAGCGCCTGGACGGTATCGGCCGCGCCCTTCGATCTGTGGCTCGCGCTGATGTTCGGCGTGGTCGGTTACATCTTCAAGAAGCTCGACTATCCGATCGCGCCCCTCGTGCTCGCGATGGTGATCGGCGACAAGGCGGAAGATGCCTTCCGGCAGTCGATGATCATCTCGAAGGGTTCACTGGGCATCTTCTTCTCCAACCCTCTGGTGGGCACATTGATGGTGCTCGCCCTCGTGCTTCTCGCATGGCCCATGGTCGCGCTCGCACTGTCGCGCGCCATATCGAAGACGTCAGGAAAAGGAGCGCAGCAATGAGCGCCGTGAACCTTCAACCCCCGCTCGTGACACTCGCCATGGGCGACCCCGCGGGCATCAGTCCGGAACTGACTGCGCGCGTCGTTGCGGACAGGGAGATGCGGGAGATCGCGTCGCTGGTCGTGATCGGTGATGCCCGCGTGCTGGAGGATGGGGCGCGGGTCGCAGGAGTGCGTATCGACGTCGACACAGTTACAGCGACAGACGAGATACTCTCACGGCCGGGCGTTCCGGTCCTGGTCGATCTGGGGCATCTGAATCCAGCCTCGATCGAGCGAGGCAAGATCTCCAGGGCCGGTGGCGCGTTCGCGCGTGACAACTATGTTTCGGCTCTGGCGCTCGCTCGGGCCGGTGCTGCGCAGGCGGTGACCTTCACACCGTTCAACAAGGCGGCGATGCGGCTCGCCATTCCAGGTTACGAGGATGAAATCGCGATCACCTGCGAGACACTCGGCTTCAAGGGCGAGGCACGCGAGTTCAACGTGCTCGAAGGGTTGTGGAACGCCCGCGTCACGTCGCACGTGCCGCTTCGGGACGTGGCCGCCCTGCTGAGCGTCGAGCGCATCGTGCGCGGACTGAGGCTCACCCATGACGCGATGTCTGCTGCAGGGTTTCCCTCGCCTCGCATCGCCGTCGCAGGGCTCAACCCGCATGCGGGAGACAACGGCAATTTCGGCCGCGAGGAAATCGACATTCTTGAGCCGGCGGTCGCGGAGGCGAAGTCTCAGGGCATCGCCTGCAGCGGCCCTTATCCATCCGACACGGTCTTCGTGCGGGCGCGAGGGGGCGAGTTCGACGCCGTGCTCACGATGTATCACGACCAGGGGCAGATCGCGATGAAGCTCATCGGCTTCGACAAGGGCGTGACACTGCTCGGCGGGATGCCGGTGCCGGTGTGCACGCCGGCCCACGGCACGGCCTACGACATCGCGGGCAAGGGCATCGCGAATACGGGCGCAACGTTCAACGCGATCCGACTTGCCGCCCGGATGGGCGGAAAAGTTGCACGCACGCGACGTGAGCCCATCTCGGTGGCGGCGGCGCGACGCGCGATCGGGCTCGACACGAAGATCGCTGCCGCCTGAGATCCAGCCCTGCGATCATGCCTTGCCGCGGGCCATGTGATGATACTCGCGGTTCGGGCGCATATCGGTCGCGGCGGCCATGCGGTTCGACATGTTGTAGAATGCGGCGACCGCCGCAATGTCCCAGATGTCCCTGTCCGAAAAGCCGGCCTTGCGGAGCGCCTCGCGGTCGGCGTCGTCGATCTTGGCGGGGCTCTCGGTGAGCCTGACCGCGAACTCCAGCATGGCTTTCTGACGCGGCGGCAGATCGGCGGCGCGGAAATTCTGTGCGATGGTTTCGGCGAGTTCGGGGTTCTTGGAGCGCTGACGGAGCGCTGCTCCGTGCGCGGTCAGGCAGTAGTGGCAGTGGTTCACCGCCGAGACCGCGACTGCGATCATCTCGCGTTCGGTCTTGTCGATGCCGCTGTCGGCGAGCATCAGATCGTCGACCATGTCAATGAAAGCCTGCAGCTTGACGGGATCGAAGGCGTAGGCCTGCAGGACATTGGGCACGAAGCCCAGCTTCTCCCGGCACTTGTCGAAATAGGCCTGCAATCCGGGCGTCAAAGGGGCACTCTGAGGAATTTCGAGTGCGGTGACGTGTGCGGCGGACGATTTGACTTCTGGCATTTTGCTTCGCTCCTCGGGCGGCGTTCCATGGTCCCGGGCGCCGCGATCGTGGTCGAGTGTGCACAGACGGCACCCGGGCGCAATCCCGGGGGCGACATGAATCCCGGCGGTATCGGATGGCGCCAGCTTGACCGGACGAGGCGACAATGCATCCTCGTGCCCAGTCGAAACACCAACATGGATACCGGACAATGGATCTCGGCATCAAAGGTCGCACTGCAATCGTCTGCGCCGCTTCGAAGGGCCTCGGCAAAGGGTGCGCGCTGGCTCTGGCAAAAGAGGGCGTGAACGTCGTGATCTCGGCTCGTGGCAAAGAGGCGCTCGAAGCCACCGCCGCGGAAATCCGCAAGCAGACCGGCGTCACGGTCACGGCCGTTGCCGGCGACGTGACGACCGAAGCCGGCCGTCAGGCCCTGCTCGCCGCGTGTGCCAAGCCCGACATTCTGATCAACAACGCCGGCGGGCCGCCCCCTGGAGACTTCAAGGACTTCACGCTCGATCACTGGCGCCAGGCTGTCGAGGGCAACATGTTGACCCCGATCGCGCTGATCCATGCGACGATCTACGGCATGATGGACCGCGGCTTCGGCCGGGTCGTGAACATCACGTCGGCCTCGATCAAGAACCCGATCGCGAACCTCGAGTTGTCGAACGGCGCGCGTCTCGGGCTGACCGGCGCCGTGGCGGTGCTGGCGCGCAAGGCGGTCGCCAAGAACGTGACGATCAACGGCATCCTGCCTGGACCGTTCGATACCGACCGGCTGCGCAACACGACGAAGTCGATGGCGGAAAAGGCGGGTAAGCCGCTGGAGGCCGTCGAGGCGGAGCGCAAATCGGCGGTCCCAGCCAAGCGCTTCGGCACGACGGACGAGTTCGGCGCGATCGTCGCGTTCCTGTGCTCGCAGCATGCGGGCTACATCACCGGGCAGAACATCCTGCCGGACGGCGGCGGCTATCCGGGTCCCCTGTGAGCCCTGCTGCGACCGGCACCAACGCGGTCTCGATGTCAGCGGCGGACGGTGAAGCCCAGGCCTGGCGTCGAGACTCGCGTATCACCATCGGTGAGTTCGCGCGCGTCGAGGAGCCCGGCCGCCGTCGCTTCGGCTGTAAACTCCGGGAGTGACCGGACCATCGAAACCGGGACACCGGCCTGGATCAGGCGGCGCTCGATTTCGGCTGCCTTCGACAGCGCCAGGGCGGCCGCAAGCGCTCGCTTTACCGCGGCCGGGTCGATCGCCCGCACGAATGCAGCAGGCGCTTCCGCGTTGAGGGGCGGATCGAATACGGCGGAATTGCTCGCCATCTGTCCCAGGCCGAGTTCTCGCAGCAAAGCAAGCATCTGAGACGGGGTGTTCGCCGCGATCGCCAGCCAGCGGCCATCGGCCGTCGGGAAAATGTTGGAGGCCGGGCTGCCCGAAAAGGCCTGATTGCCGAGGCGGGCTGGTACCGTGCCGTTCGTCATCGCTTCGCTGGCGATGGGATACATGAGCTGCATAGCCGAACCGGCCATGGATACGTCGAGGAAAAGACCTGCGCCCGACCGGTCCCTCTCACGCAATCCTGCGACGATCGCGAAAGCCGCCAAGAGGCACGCCGCCGTGTCGATCAATGGAAAGCCGATCTTGGTCGGCGGGTCGGCGGCAGCGCCTGTCGCCAGTGTCATGCCGCTCGCGGCCTGCACGACATGATCGTAGGCGGGGCGCTCGCCTGCCGCGCGGCCGAAGCCCGAAATCGAGCAATAGATGATCCGCGGATTGACGGACCGGACAGCCTCGAACCCGAGCCCCAACCGATCCATCGAGCCGGGCCGCAAGTTGTCGACAAAGACGTCAGCCCTTCCGGCAAGCGCCAAGACGGTCCGCCGATCCTGCGCCGATGTCAGATCGAGCCTCAGCTTCCTCTTAGGCCCGTTGAGAGCGACGAATGTACCGAGGCCGCGACCCGAGCGGCGCATCACGTAGCCCTCGTGGCTCTCGATCTTGGTGACTTCGGCACCGAGCAGCGCAAGCTGCAAGGTCGCAAAGGGGTCGGCGATGACGTGCGAGACATCGACGACGCGCACTCCATCGAGCGGCCGGAAGTCAGGTGCGGCCGAGCCCGGCGCCTTCTCTCGGTGCTCCATCGCTATTGCTGCGCTAGCTCGGCGCGCGCACGGTGGCGCTGGTCCTGAGGCGTGGGTTTCGCGGGGGGAACGTCGAGTGTGAGCAGATGCAATCTGCCTTGAAACTCGAACGGCGGCGCATAATCGTTGGACACCGGCGTGCCGTCGTTGCGGCCGAGGTTCATGCCGCCGCGCCAAAGCCGGAGGCGGAAGCGCTGCGGGAAGCCAATGCCACGC
>CAYMEB010000336.1:0-4513 GCA_964389095.1 uncultured Hyphomicrobiaceae bacterium | reverse complement strand
GCTCGTCGCCAGCAAGAGAGACTCCAAGAGGTTCCTGTGTCGGTGACTGCCTTCACCGCAAAGACAATGGAACGCCTTGGCATCGACAACATCACCGACATCGCGCGGCGCACGCCGAGTTTTGCAATTGCCGGTCGCGGTGACCTTAAATTCAATAGGAACTCGCTGCGAGGCATTAGCGCTGGGGGCGCTTCTGCCGGCGCCGATCCGGCTGTTGGGTTTTACATTGATGATGTCTATATGGCTCAGGGGCCGGGGGTAAATTTTGACCTCTACGACATTGAGCGCGTCGAAGTTCTGCGCGGCCCTCAGGGGACGCTCTTTGGGCGTAACACGATAGGGGGCGTCGTCAGCATTACGACCCGTGCGCCGAGCGAGTCGTTCGAAGCTTCAGCCCAGGCGACGATTGGAAACTATGGCTACCAGCGGTTTGGCGGTAGTGTTTCCGGTCCGCTTGCCGACGGTGTCCAGGCTCGGCTCTCTTATGTTTCGACGAAGCGTGACGGGACGTACGATGACGTCGTCTTGAAGCGAGATGTCGATACGATTGACGCCCAATCGCTCCGCGGCGTCGTCAAGTTCGACATGGGCGTTGATACATCTCTCACAGTATCAGCCGACTATCGAATTGTGGGGGATCAGTCTACGATGCCTCTCGAGACGCTTCGATACAACGAGGCTTCACTCTTTGTGGCATTGCTCGATGGCAACGGGCTTCCTCGAAACGCAGATCCCTTTGACCGTCGCGTCTCGTCCGACGAGTTGAACGTCGAAAACGCCGAGGCGTGGGGGGTGTCGGCACGATACCAAACCCGGCTCGGCGGGGCTAAAGTGACCAGCATCACTTCCTACCGATACCACGATTACTACAATCGTGTGGATACCGACCGGTCGGCGCTTTCGGTGATCTACGATGGAGACCCCGAGGAGGTTTCCCGCTTTTCCTCGGAGCTTCAGATTTCGTGGAATTCCGGGCCCTTCTCGTGGCTCGCGGGGGCCTATTATTTTCATCAGGACGGCGCGAACCAATCCTACATCGAAGTCGGTTCAGACCTTGCAGCTGCCTTTGGCGCTCCGAGTATCGCCGGTTTGATTGCCGGCTCCAGCGGGAACATGCTGACGACCAGTCGCGCCGTTTTCGGTAGTGGTACCTGGGCGGCCAGCGATCGCTTGGACCTGACGCTCGGCGCGCGATACATCCAAGATGAAAAGGAAATCGACTATACCCAAAGCGATCCGATTGCCCTCCTTGGTGGAACCGGGGCGTTTAAGGCGAACAATTCTTGGAACCAGCTCACGCCGAGTTTCAACGCGCGGTACAAATTCACGCCGGACGCGATGACTTACGTGACGGTTTCAAGAGGCTTCAAGAGCGGCGGATACAATGACGCTCTGGGAGACGCGACCTCACTCTCTTTCAATCCGGAATCGCTCTGGAATTATGAAGTCGGGTTCAAGAGCGAGTGGCTCGAACGTCGCCTGACCGCCAATGTCGCGCTCTTTTACATGGATTGGAGCGACATCCAGATCACCGTCGATAATCCAGCGACGCCCGTATTTGATCCAACGATCCTCAATGCCGGTGCGGCTCACAGCCAGGGGGTGGAAGTCGAGATTGCCGCACGTCCGACGAGGCAGCTGACTCTCGGCGCCAACTTTTCGGTGCTGGAGGCGAAGTATGACGAAGGAACGCTGCCAAACGGTGCGCCGCTTCGAACCATTCCCAACGCGCCCGAGTACATGGGTGCGCTCAACGCCCAGTACAACGTGCCGCTTGGTGATATCGGCACCCTTACATTTGGCGGCGAGTATCTCGTTCGCGGAAAGTACTTCCTGACGACTGACAACATCAGAGATGGGCGTGTGGATCCCTTCGGGCTTCTCAATCTTCGTGTCTCGCTGGAGCGCGATGATTGGCGCCTTTCGCTTTGGGGCGATAATTTGACCGACGAAGTCTACAAGACTGCTGTTTTCGATCTCTTCACGACGCCGCCGATCGGTCAGCGCTTCATTTCGCTCGGCGACCGCCGCACCTTTGGTGTGGAGCTGCGCGCCGATTTCTGAGGGTTCCGGGGAGGGTTGGGCATGTCTAAATCGATGAACCTGGTGCGGTCGGCATTTCTTCTTGGGGTGTTGACCGCACTGGGAGGGTGCGCCACGACGACGGCCCCAACCTCCCCGACAACTGCGGCAGCCGTTCCACGGCGCGAAGCGCCTTGGAGCGACCAATCTTATTACATTGTCATGCGCGATGGGATTCGGGTCGCGCTCAGTCTGTATTTTCCTGGTGGTGCGGCACCCAAGAATGCGGCCACGATCCTCGTGCAAACACGCTATGGGCGTGCCGCGATGTTTAAGGCTGGGGGACATTACGCACGCTGGACCCGTGCAGGCTATGTGGTCGCCATTGTCGACACGCGCGGTTCGACATCTTCGTTCGGGTCTCGAATCGTAGATATCGGCCCCGAAGAAGTTGCCGACATGGATGAGATCATAGCCCATCTCGCATCTCGACCGTGGTCGAACGGGGAGGTCATCGCGCATGGTGTCTCATACATGGCCGATACCGCCGATTGGGCCACAAGTCGCGCGGCGCCCGCGCTCATCGCATCTCTACCGAGGCAGACCGATTTCGACATTTATGCTCATGTGATTGCGCCAGGCGGCGTCTCGAACGATTGGTTTTTGTCTGGGTGGGGGAATTGGACGCGAGAGATTGATCTTGGACGTTCCGGGCGTGACGACGGCCTCGATTGCGTCAAGCGCGTGGAGGATTGCGCGGCGATCTTTCCAATCCTTCAGCCGGTTGATGGTGACGAGTCATTTGCGTTGTTGCGGGAGGCATTGACGGGGCGGAAGCGTTGGGTCCCAGAGGACTATATGAAGGCGGAGTTCCGCGATGATTTGGGCGCCAATGGATTTTCGCTTTTGTCCCAAAGTCCCGCGTCGGGGCTCGCCGGCATTCGCCGCCAACGCAAGCCGGTGCAGTATTGGGGATCATGGGTAGATGGCGGCACTGCAGAAGCCGCTTTGGCGCGCTACCGTTCGGCGCCGGAGGCGCCTATGGAGATCTGGATCACCGGAAACGATCACGCTGGTCGTGTCTCGGCTGATCCCTTCTTGCCTAAGGATTCGCCCCCTGTTCCAAGCGAAGAGGATCAGTTCGGTGCGAATCTGAACTTCGTTGAGCGGGTCCGATCGGGCGAGTCCATCACGCGCAACATTCATTATTATGTCTTGGGCGCAGGCGTTTATCGCAACACCGATGTATGGCCGCCGGTCGACGCCGGGTCAAAGACACTTTATCTGAACGCGAGCGGGTTGGCGGAGCGCGCGGGACCCGAGGGAACCGTCCGCTACGACGTGGATTTCGGCGCCGGCACCGGCGGTGAGACACGCTGGTCGACACAGTTTGGGACGCCCCCAGCCTATCCTGACCGACGCGATGCGGACAGCAGGCTCCTCGTCTTCGATAGTGCGCCGCTCAGTGTCGACACTGAGCTCGTAGGAACCCCCGTGCTGACGCTTTATGTCGCCTCGCAAAGCCGCGACCCTGCGTTCTTTGCCTATTTGGAAGATGTCGCCCCGGATGGACGCGTCACCTATTTGACCGAGGGCATGCTGCGCGCCGTTCATCGGCGCATCGCGGATCCCGCGTCTCTGCCCTACGACCAGGGCCCCGCCGCGCACTCGTTCCGGCGCGCCGACGCCATGCCAGTGACGCCCGGCGAGGTCATGGAAGTGCGTTTCGCATTGTTCCCTGTGGCGGCATTGATCCGAAGCGGGCATCGCATTCGCGTGGCGATTGCGGGGGCTGATCGTGATGTCTTTCGCATCTACTCGGGTGGGGGCCCCGACACATACACCATCTCCTACGGTGGCGCGCGGCAAAGCCGATTGGAGTTGAACCTTCGTCCCTGGGCGCCTTGAACATGCGTCGTGTGCGCGCGCGCGCAAGCGTGTTCTGGATCTTCGGATTTCCGATGCAGGAGACTTAGTCTTGACGGAGGCCGCCCAGAATCCAGTGACGACGCCGGTGAATTCGAGCACCGCCGCGGGCGCAGGAAGGAACACTTGGGAGCTCTACAGCGGTCCCCAGCGTTGGGTCTATCTGTGGGTTCTCTTTCTTGTCGCCACTTCCAATTACGTCGATCGCAATATCATCACGGTGCTTGTCGAGCCGATCAAGGCCGAGTTCGGCGCTTCGGACACGATGATGGGCCTTCTCACCGGCCTCGCTTTTGCGATGTTCTATGCGACCCTTGGTATTCCTGTCGCGCAGGCTGCCGATCGTGGCAACCGCAAGCACGTGATTGCGATTGCATTGACCGTCTGGAGCGTCATGACCACGTTGTCGGGCTTGGCGCAGAATTTCTGGCAATTGGCGCTGGCGCGTGTGGGGGTGGGCGCAGGGGAGGCCGGGGCGATACCTCCAGCCCAGAGCCGGATTGCCGACTATTGCAGGCCAGAGTTGCGTGCGCGCGCGCTGGGCGGCTTCATGATGGCGGCAATG
>CAYMEB010000335.1:0-4516 GCA_964389095.1 uncultured Hyphomicrobiaceae bacterium | reverse complement strand
GATGAAGCGTTGAGATCGGGCCTGCGCGACAGAACTCGATGAAACGGGCATCGCAACCGTCGCGCATGATGTCGGCGGGCCCCGTTCCGACCAATATGACACACGGCCCACGTACCTTTCGCCGCATCGCCACGAGAGCGGACGCCACGCCGGCCGCCCAGGCCATGAACCCGACACGAAGCGCGCTGAGCGCTACCCGAAGCGAAGGACAAAATGAGGCTGCCGCGGGCCGGAACCAACCGAAGCGAAGTTTCACCACAGATCCGTCCGCGCCGGGCGCTGGCATGTCGCACTCGGTCGATGCATTCCAAGCCTGCATGTAATCCGCAAGCGCCTCGGAGGTGATCACCTGGCGCAGGCGGGCGCTCCGGGAGCGCTCGCCCGTCACGCATCGGGTGACCAGCGCGTCGAAGGCGAGGAATCCGGGTCCGTCTCGCAGGGGCATCAGCGGGAGATCCCATCGACGCCAGCTTCGCAAGTCGACCACCGCATTCGGATCGCCCGCCCTGTTCGTTCGACCGCTCGGAATCCGATGCGTTCGTAGGCTTTCACGGCGCGGACGTTCTCCATGTGCACGCCAAGATCCAGGTGCTCGATGCACTCCGATGCTCGGAGTGCGCGGGCAATCGCTGGAATCACCTCCGCCGCCAGTCCGACACCGCGCCATCGAGGGTCACCGATCAGGATGCCCATCACGGCGACCTGCGCGACTCGATCGATCGGCTCGCACTTGATGGTGCCCACGAGCACGCCATCCTCGTGGTCGAACATCCCATGGAACCAGACGTCGCGGCGACCCACTCGTGCCCTCACGAACGCGCGCAGCGAATCTAGCGTCTGTGGAGTGCGAGCGGCCTCGATGAATCGCACCGCCTCCGGATCGGAGAACCAGGCCAAATAGTTCTCCCCCACATCGGATTCGACAAGGGGTCTCAGCGAGACGCGAGCCGTCTGAATCACCGGTGGCAGCTCCGCCATCGGCCGCCGCTCAGAGCGAACTCCAGCTGACAGGAGTCCCTCGGGTGACCGCTCTGGAGAGCCGGCGACCGATCACCAGATCCCAGCATCCGGGGGGCAGTCCGCGTCCCGGACGGATTGCACGGATGTCCTCGGCGCCGATCTGGGACCCTGCAGGAAGATCCTTGACGAAATAGAGCGATCGCCGGAAGGCGACACTTCCTTCCTCCGACGCACCAGCCCCGAAGGAAGGCTCGCCGAGACCTTGCCACGCCCGCAGGGTCTCGTCCACGAGCATTCGCATCTCGGCCGGCTCGAGCGAGAACGCAGAGTCGACCCCCCCTTCGGCCCGGCAGAGCGTGAAGTGCTTCTCGATCACCGAAGCTCCCAGCGCAACCGCCGCGACGGACACCCCGACGCCGAGCGTGTGGTCGGAGAGCCCCACCTCGCAGCCGAACGCCTGCCGAATCAGTGGAATGGTCCGGATGTTCGAGTGCTCCGGCGTCGCCGGATACGAGCTGGTGCACTTGAGCAGCACCACCTGCGGACATCCCGCCTCTCGAGCGGCGCGGACGAGCGCGTCGATCTCGCCCAGCGTAGCCATGCCGGTGGACACGATCATGGGCTTGCCGGTCGAGGCCACTCTCCGGATGAGCGGCAGATCCGTGTTCTCGAAGCTCGCGATCTTGTAGCACGGCACCTGCAACGACTCGAGAAAGTCGACGGCCGTGGCATCGAATGGTGTGCTGAAAGCCATCATGCCACGAGAACGGGCGCGCTCGAAGATCGCGCCATGCCAGTCCCAAGGTGTGTGCGCCTCGCGGTACAGGTCGTACAGCGTCCGACCGTGCCAGGGGCTGCGGGGATCCGAGATGAGGAAGTCACCATCCCGGATGTCCAGAGTCATGGTGTCAGCCGTGTAGGTCTGGATCTTCAGGGCATGCGCACCGGAATCGGCAGCGGCGTCGACCAACTCCAGAGCCCGGCCGAGCGAGCCGTTGTGATTGCCGGACAGCTCGGCGATGATGAAGGGGGGGCGAGAGGTGCTGAATCGCGTATCGTGCATGGTCGGAGATCCTGCGGCGGTCACGAAAGTCTAGACGCTCCCTGCACACGGACCACTCGCTGGCCCGGCTGGATGGGCTGTGGAGAGTGCTCAAGTCCGAGCATTCGAGACAGGTTCCAGGTCACGTCCTGAAAGCCGAGAAGATGCCGCATGAGCGCCGTCGACGAGACGCGAGGGTTGATCTCGAACACTCGCGGGCCCCGGTCCGTGAGTCGCAGTTGCACGTTGATGCATCCCACGATCTCGAGCCCGTCGGCGATCCGCCTGCACACGGTCGCGACCGCAGCATCGTCGATCACCTCGGCCCATCCCGTGAAGCCGCCCACGAGACGGCGCCTCAATTGCGCCACCCACGTACGCCCCGGCCCCTGGCGGTACACCGCACAGGTGACTTCACGGTCAGCTGGAAGCAGCATTTCCTGGAAGACGCCGGCGGGCGCGCGAGTCGCGAGCAGCCGTGCCTCCTCAGGACCAGACACGACTGCGACGCCCTTGGATCCCGAGCTGCGTCGCGGTTTGAGGATGCACGGGAACGCACGAGGCGAATCGGACTGAGCGTCGACTGTCCAGGGAACCTCGAGCCCGAGCGCGCGAAGGGCGCGAGCCGTCTCCAGCTTGTCGAGACAGATCCGCAGCGCCGCAGGATTCACCATCATCCATCGCTTGAGATCTGGTGTCTTCGGGGCACCACACAGCACGTCGAGTTCGGCCTCCGTCGTGGGAACGATGATCGCGGCTCCACAACCCGCACCGACCGTCTCGATCGTGTCGACCCAGTCTGGATCGGTGGCGCGAGGCACGGTGGTGAAGTCATCGCAGAAGAGCCTGCCACCATGCTCGTCATGAATGTCGGTGCCGTGAATACGAATGCCCGGCATGGACTGACGCACGATCGTCGCGATGCCTTGCGCAATGTCGCCGCCGATGCCGGTGATGAGAATGCAGGTCATGAGCGGAGCAGAACTTCGGAAAGGTAGGGCAGCGAGGGATTTGCGATGCTCGCCCGGGATGCGATCGGACTTGCGTCATACGACTCCACGTGATGCTCGACGCGCATTCGCCCGGTGTCGAGAATGGCCCAGTGTGCTCCGGGCACACGGTTGCGAGGTTGACCCACGGAACCCGGGTTTACCAACAACGTGCGACCGCACTGCCGCGAAAGGGGGTAGTGCGTGTGACCACAGACGATGATGTCGGCCCCGCTCTGCTCGCAGCGCTCCCAGACATCCGCCTCGGAGTCAGGATAGATGTAGTGATCCGGATCCCATGGCGCGCCGTGGCACAGGAGGATCCGGCGACCGCCAAGCTCGAGATCCTGTCGATCCGGCAAGCCCTCAAGCCAATCTAGAGCTTTGGTACCGAGGGTCTCCAGAGCGACTCGCAATCCTGACCCGTAGGACTTCTCGAAATGCGCACATCGATCAGGAATAGCACGAGCCAGCGCCAGCATGCGTTCATGGTTACCACGCACGTGTGAGACAGCCCACGAACCGAGCAATGCCAGGACCAGGGAAGGTTGGTCGTAGTAACCCACCAGGTCGCCCGTACAGAGGATCTGCTCGACGCAGGCCCCGCGCGCCGCCCGCAGCACCGCACAGAGGGCGTCCGCATTACCGTGAACATCTCCGATGAGACCGACGATCACATGCTCCTCCGGAGACGAATGTCGTCGATCGCCTGGCGGAACGACATTCCTGAAGCGAGAGCCGATGACGGCTCGAAGACCTGATCTTCGCCGTCCGGCCCTGCCACCTCACGGGGAACGCTTCCCGGCAAGAGCACATCGCAAATCGTGGTCAGCATCTCGCGAATTGAGAGGGCTGCCGTTCCTCCAACGACATGCACTCCCTCGAGACCCGAGGAAACAGCAACCGAGACCGCCTTGGCCGCATCCCGCACATACACATAATTCCGTCGCGCTCTCCCCGAGCCCACCTGCGTCGGTGGCACGCCAAGCATCGCGTCCCCGATCGAGCGATTCATGCCAAGATGGCGCGGACCGAAGGCCCCGAAGATCCCCGTGAATCGGAGGCAGCATGACGAGGCCGCGACCTCTTGAATCGCCCGCTCCCCCGCTGCCTTGCTCTGGCCATAGTCCGTCGCGGCAACCTTGGAGGACGCAGACACGCTTGACGCATACACAATCGCAATCCGGCGCGATGCAGCGACTCGAGCGATCTCTCTCGAAGCAGCTTCGTTGGCGCGAAAAAGTGCCTCCGTAGACCTGTCGCCAAATTCGATGCGAGCTGCCAGATGGATGATTCCCGCCATCTCGCCGATGTCCTCGGCGAATCGCATGGTCTCTGGCACATCGATGTCGAACGGCATCATGCCATGCCTTGTCCGGATGGAACGCCCCTCTGGAACGATGACGGCGCGTCCGACCTGCCGAAGGGCGTCGACGACCTCACGACCGAGAAAACCACTCGCGCCAGTGACGAGGATGGGCCCAGCCACCGCCTTCATGACTGAGCGGGACGCCTGAAAACCCCT
>CAYMEB010000334.1:0-4526 GCA_964389095.1 uncultured Hyphomicrobiaceae bacterium | reverse complement strand
GAGCATGCATCGCCTCCACCGGAAACGAATGGAATACGTAGCTGCCAAAGAGCGAACGTAGAATTGAGTTTTGACGCTCAGAGAGGTCGCACTTCTTGGCATCGCTTCGGTTCACAGCGCCAGTGCTAAGGAGCTGTTTTAAACCCTCAAGCGAGGCAGCTTTGGAGATTGGGTTGAAGAACGACGACAAGTTTGCGTCGTAGCCGCTCTTTTGCAGCCACGCGGTAAGACATTTTTTGTCGGAATAGTCCAGACACGCCGCCAGCTCCGCCTTATCATGATAGTTTAGAAATACGCGTTGCGCGGCCGCGGAATCCAGGAACTCCTGCAGGCGAGCTTTGTTGAGGTTTAGCTTCGAATTTACGAGGGCAATAAGGCGGCGTGTACGCTCCTTCTTCCCAAGCATACTGAACGGTTTGCAGCCTTCTATGGCCGCTTGGGTCTGAGCTAAGAGATCTGACGGTGCCACGAGCGTCACTCCAAGCGCTTCGTTGAACTCGCTCAGCAGAAGTTCGGCATGTATCGCGGTTTGCGCGGTCGTCATCAGGGCTCCAGCATCAATAGTCGATTTTGGCATATAGTACCCGGTGATGCTACCTCTTGCAACTATGCCAGGGGGTCGAACCAAGTCTAATCACCAGAAATCATATGCCGTTCTGCTGGGACACCTGCGGTCGGCACGCATTGGTTCGAATATCACCCAAGTACAACTAGCCAAGGCACTGGGCGTTGATCAGTCGCACATCAGCAAAATTGAGCGCGGCGAGCGAAGACTAGACATAGTAGAACTGAGAGAGTTCTGCCGTGTGCTTGGCATTAGCCTTGGTGACTTCATCAAAGAATTTGAGAGACTACTCGACCGGGGCGGCGTCTGATGGCGGGCTCGGTTGGCGAATCTGAAGATCACCTGCCAGGTGAGGCTACCCCCGCCGAAGTTCCTGTGGGTAACATTCCTGCCCCACAGTTCGGACTGCACGACAGCGGCTGGTCTGACGCTGAGTGGCTTCAGCTCCTGCAGACCCTTGTCGATTCCGGGATCTTTGGGTGGAAGGATGTCACTGCTCTTGTGCTCGGCCATCTCAATCCATCGCAGGTCGGTACGAGTCTGGCGTCATCTGCAGGGTTTAAGCGGCGGTACGGCAAAGGCAACACCATGCGTGTTGTGATGGATTGGGTATATAAGCAAACCGGCTGCTGCGCGGACTGCGGTAGTAGACTTGAGCTTCAGGCGGACCATGTAAAAGGCCGCGAGGAATACGCAGATCCGCTAGATGCAGATTTTATTGAAAACATGACGCTGCGATGCCGCAGATGCAACGTCGTGCGCAGGCCCTCGCACGAGTTCGGAGGTTTAACGTTTCTCACGGCCGAAGCAGCCCTAATGTGGATACTGCTGGTTGTTAGGCCGAGAACCTATCTGGATTACGTGCGGATGTGTCGGCTCTACGGCATGACGATGAGTGATATTCGGATGAGTGAGGCGTGGGCGATGGCCCACTGGCTGTCGAGAGCCGATCCCCCAGCGTTCGGCATCGAAGATGACGCGAATTCGCATTATGATTTGGTGCTGTGGCCAGATTCGTCGATCACTCGAATCGATGCGGGATCGCAACTGAGCGAAGGTTGCACAAGAATTTACCTGATTTCGCACCATAGTCGGCCATCATGGCGCCATCGTGATCTGCGAATTGTCGTGGAGATCGAGGGAGATGGCGATGGCGCGCAATCGGATCCAATTCCAGAAGGGTCTCTCCGAGGCTGAATTCCAGCGCCTCTACGGCGACGAGACGAGGTGCTGGGCGCAGGTTGTCGCGTGGCGCTGGCCGGACGGCTTCGTATGCCCGCGCTGTAAGGGCCGCGCCCATTGCGTGACGCTCGCGCACGGCGGCCGGCACGGCACGCCGAGGAAACTCTTCCAGTGCAACGCCTGCCGCAAGCAGACCTCGCAGATCGCCGGCACGGTGTTCCATTCCACCAAGCTGCCGCTGACCGCCTGGTTCCGTGCGATGTACCTCATCACGCAGACCAAGCAGGGGATCTCCTCGATCGAGCTCGGCCGGCGTCTGGGCGTCACCCAGACAACCGCGTGGAAGATCAAGACCAAGCTTGCCGAGGTGATGCGGATCGCCAACGATGCGGAGCGCCTCGACGGCCGCGTCGAGATGGACGATGCCTACCTCGGCGGCGAGCGCAGCGGCGGCAAGACGGGTCGCGGCAGTCCTGGCAAGCGGCCGATCGTCGTTGCGGTTCAAACGGATGAGCGGGGCCGGCCGAAGAAGCTGAAGATCCGCCGCATCGCCCGCTTCAAGCGCAAGCGCGTGAAAACCCTAGCGAAGAAACTGATCGCCGCCGGCGCCACCGTGGTGACCGACGGGCTCGCGTGCTTCAAGGGCGTCGGCGATGCCGGCTGCACCCACATGCCCGTCGTGACGGCCGGCGGGCGCAAGGCTGCGCGCCATCCGGCATTCAAGTGGGCGAACACCGTACTCGCCAACATCAAGACCTCGATCGTTGGCACCTACAAGGCCGTGCGCAAGAAGCACATGGTCAGGACGCTCGCCGAGTTCGAATGGCGCTTCAACCACCGCGAAAATCTCGCAGCCATGATACCGGTGCTCGCATGCGCCGCCGCCCGCTCCAAACCCGTCACCTACGCCGCGCTCAAATGGGCCGACTATGGTGCGTAATCAGGAGAATTTATAGCGGCGTTCGCGGTAGCGCGAGGTTGGCGTTTTTAACCCGTCAACCAGATAATCGCGTCAAATATCATGAGCAGCCTATCAGCTTTGTCCCATTCTCTACCTATAACCTCGGATCGCGAGCGCCAAATTCACTTTGTATTCGCTACTCGCCGCCAGACAGAGAAAACGGCGTGGCGCAGAAATTGAGCCCGCTAGCCCCATGCGGTGGGGATTTTCTGGCACATATCGTGGCGCTCGAAGGGCAACGCGTTCGTCTCCTTGCCAAAGGGGGCGACGTCAATTCAGGGCAAGTGCTTGAAACGGCCCCGCCACACGGTCGATTGATTACCACTTCTCTGAAGCCCCAAGAATGTGAGCTTCGCATAGGCTAAATCTAGCCCATGGAGTTGCAGATCCAGGTAGGTTCAGGAAAATTATGTGGGGTGCGAAGGTCCGATGAGATGGCGGTGAGTTGGTCATGATTCGCAATCGCATCCGGTTTCAAAATGTGCCCTCGAAGGCGCAGTGCAGATTCCGGCCCATGGCGGACACGCTTCCGACGCATCGCGGACAGTGTTCCGGTGATCGCGGACAGTTTCTGACGATCGTTCAGGCGTAGCTCCGGTCGACATTCGAATCAGCCCATCGGCAGCCCTGTCAACAAGAACAGCGGGGCGCTGATGCCGACGATGAGAGTGTCGATGAGGAAGATCAGGGAAGTCCTGCGGCTGACGCACGAGCTGGGGCTCAGCGTGCGCCGGATCAGCGAGGCGACCGGCCTGGGCAAGACCGCCGTCGGCGAGTACGTGAGCCGCGCCAGGGTGCTTGGCATCACATGGCCGGTGCCGCCGGAGATCGACGATGCCGAACTCGAGCGACGACTGTTCGCGTCGACCGACAGTCCCGCCGGCGCGCCGGTGTACGCCGTGCCCGACTGGGCCAAGGTGCATGAGGAGTTGAAGCGGCGCGGCGTGACGCTGACCATCCTGTGGGAGGAGCATCGCGCGGAATGCACCAACGGCCACGGCTACTCGCGGTTCTGCGAATTGTTCGCCTCGTGGCGCAAGCGCCTGTCGCCGACCATGCGGCAGGCACACGTTGCCGGCGACAAGCTGTTCGTCGACTGGGCCGGCGACACCGTTGATATCATCGACCAGATGACTGGCGAGGTGCACGCCGCGCACCTGTTCGTCGCCGTGCTCGGCGCGTCGAACTACACGTATGCCGAGGCGCGCTGGAGCGAGCGGCTGATCGCCCTCGGCCTCACCGGCATGGCCAAGGCGCTCGACGAGCAACGCAGTCAACGCAACGTCGATGGACTGTCATTCGAGGAGCGACTCGGTCTGCTGGTCGACCGCGAGGCCGTCGAGCGCGAGAGCAAGCGGCTCATCACGCGATTGAAGTCCGCCAACCTCAGGCAGAACGCGACGATCGAGGATCTCGATACGAGGGCGGCGCGCGGTCTTGACAAGGCGCTGTTCGCCAAGCTCGCCTCGGGCGAGTGGATCGCGCGGCGGCAGGACTTGCTGATTACCGGCAAGACCGGCACCGGAAAAAGCTGGCTGGCCTGCGCGCTCGGCCACAAGGCGTGCCGCGACGATCGCGCGGTGCTCTACTGGCGCGTACCACGCCTGATGGATGCTCTCGCGCTGGCACGCGGCGACGGACGCTATCCGCGCCTGCTCAAGAGCCTCGCTCGCGTCGAACTACTGATCCTCGACGACTGGGGCTTGGCGCCGCTGACCTCGCAGCAGGGGCGCGATCTCCTGGAGGTCATCGACGACCGGCACGGTCGCGGCTCCACGGTTCTGACCAGCCAGATCCCCGTCAATCACTGGCACGAGT
>CAYMEB010000333.1:0-4532 GCA_964389095.1 uncultured Hyphomicrobiaceae bacterium | reverse complement strand
CCGTGATGCAAAATCTCTCCGGCCCGCCGCTGCAAAATCACTCCGGCGTTGACATACACGACGATCTTCCGCGGCATTCCGGAACTTCTCGTCATATATCTCGTGTTCTTCGGCGGCGACGGCTTGGTCACTGTGCTTTCCAGCCTGTTCGGCTACCAGGGCGCCGTGAAGCTGCCGCTGTTCTTTGTCGGGGTCTTTGCGATGGCTCTTTGCAGTGGCGCCTACTGCACGGAAGTCATGCGTGGAGCCATCCAGGCCGTTCCGACAGGAGTGCTCGAAGCCGCGAAGGCGCTCGGTCTCGACAGATGGACATGCCTCCTCTTGATCACGATGCCTCTAGCGTTGCGGATCGCATTGCCCGGGCTGGCCAATGTTCTGCAGATCGTCTTGAAAGAGACTGCCCTGATCTCCGTCATCGGTCTTGTCGAGCTCATGCGTCAGGCCGGCATCGCATCGGGGTCAACACGTGAGCCTTTCACATTCTATCTTGTGGCGGCCCTACTATACTGGTGCCTAACGCTCGTGTTTCAGCGGGTGTTTGTGGCCGTCGAGCGGTCAGTGGCGAGGCCGTGACGTGGACATAGGTCTCATCAAGACGGGTGTGTTCGCGCTGCTGGGTGCCGTTCCGACGACGCTTGCTCTGGCTGGCGCTTCGCTCGCCTTCGGCTTCGTCCTTTCGATTGGCATCGCGCTGTCGAGACGATCAAGCCGCGCGTTAATCTCGATGACGGCAGCCACTTACGTCTCGTTCTTCCGCTCTACTCCTCTCCTCGTGCAGCTCTTTCTGATTTACTACGGACTCGGGCAATTCAGCGAGACACTGGAGACGCTCGGCGTCTGGCGCTTTTTTAGGAGCCCATGGTTCTGAGCGATCCTCGCGCTGACCCTGAATACGGCAGCGTACACGGCTGAAATCATTCGCGGAGGAATCGATGCGGTGCCAAAGGGCGTCGTCGAGGCCGGCCGTGCGCTCGGATTGTCGCGCACCCGCAACTTCCTCCTCGTCGTGTTCCCGTTGGCTATCCGCCAGGCACTTCCTGGTTACGGCAATGAGGTAATCGCCATGATCAAAGCGACCTCACTCGCTAGCACGATCACTCTTATCGAGATCACGGGCCTTTCCAGGAAGCTTGTTTCAGACACGTTCAAACCGCTCGAGGTCTTCCTTGTAGCCGGATCTATCTACCTTTTCCTGAACTTCATTGCGGTCGTCTTACTGCAGGTTATTGAGCGGCGAATCTCGCGACATTTGGCTTCGAGCAGTCAAGCAACTTCAGGAGCCGTCA
The DNA here is from genome assembly GCA_964389095.1 of uncultured Hyphomicrobiaceae bacterium. Lineage (GTDB taxonomy): Bacteria > Pseudomonadota > Alphaproteobacteria > Rhizobiales > Hyphomicrobiaceae > JABFRJ01. Next base: position 3,246 of record CAYMEB010000333.1, on the reverse strand, counting down.
AGCCGCAACGGGCTTTGAAAAAGGTGACACAATGAGTACGAACGACCCCTCGCGACGTCTTCCGAGCTCGGGGCGTACCAAGCCTCGCTATGCCGGGATAGCGAGTTTCATGAAGCTGCCGTTTGTCCCGATCGACCAGGCCGTAGGTGTTGACATTGGATTGATCGGTGTTCCTTGGGACGGCGGGACTTCTAACCGTCCCGGTGCTCGACTTGCGCCTCGAGAGGTTCGAGGCGCATCGACGATGATGCGGAGCTACAATCACGCCACCGGCATTTCCCCCTACGAACTGGCGCGTTGCGCCGATCTTGGAGATGTTCAGGTCAATCCTCTGGAGTTCGCACAGACCCTCTCCGGGATCGAGGAGGCCTTCGCTGCACTTCGAGCGCTTGGGGTTCGACCACTGGTAGTCGGCGGCGATCACCTCGTCACTCTGCCGATCTTGCGGGGGCTTGCAAGATCACGGCCCGTCGGGCTTGTGCAATTCGACGCCCATTCCGACACCGTTGACAAGCAGTTCGGCGTCTCCCCTCTCGGCCACGGCACCCCCTTTCGGCGGGCCATTGAGGAAGGGCTCGTTGATCCCCGCCGCATGATCACAATTGGTTTGCGCGGCGGTCTTTACGCTGCCGATGCATTGGACTGGACCCGCCAGCAGGGGGCCCAACTCATCTTCATAGAAGTGGCGCGAAAGCACGGCCCGGAGGTGATGGTGGAGGAAATCCGGCGCACAATCGGCGGCGGTCCGACCTACGTGACGTTCGACATTGATTGCCTGGATCCTGCATTTGCGCCAGGGACCGGAACTCCAGAAATCGGTGGCCTAACGACGCTCGAGGCCCAAATCATGGTCAGAGGTTTGACAGGTTGCAACGTCGTCGGCGCCGACCTCGTTGAGGTATCACCTCCTCTCAATCCCAGCGGTGTGACGACGCTCACTGGGGCAACAATGCTGTGGGAGTTGCTGTGCGTGATGGCTGCCAACCCCAACACGTCGTCAGACAGTCGCAACTGTGGCCGCAAGGCATCTCCGGGAGAGCACGCATGAGGAAGGTATATCCGCAGTCCGTAATGCGCACGCATCATCGGGCTGATGTCGCATTTCAGTATGGCAGCGGGGCGTACCTCGTCGGCAGTGACGGGACCCGATATCTCGATTTCGTCTCAGGCATTGCAGTGAACAGTCTGGGGCATGCGCACCCGCATCTCACTGCGGCGATCCGTGGGCAGGCCGAGAAGATGCTGCACGTGTCCAACCTGTTCCGTGTCCCCGAGCAGGAGCGGTTGGCTGAGCGTCTTTGCTCGATCTCGTTTGCGACTTCGGCCTTTTTTTGCAACTCAGGTGCGGAAGCAGCAGAAGCTGCGATTAAATTCGCTAGGCGCACCCATTTTGCCGAAGGTGCTCCCCATCGCCAGCGTATTGTCACCCTGAAGGGGGCGTTCCATGGCCGCACGCTAGCGGCACTGGCGGCAACGGGGAACCCGACGTACATGCAGGGCTTTGAACCGATGCCTGGCGGCTTCATGCAGATCCCGCTCAATGATTCCGATGCGCTCGCTTGCGCGGCGGGCGCCGACGCTGCCGCGATCATGATTGAACCGATGCAGGCCGAAGGCGGTCTGCGCACGCTCTCCAGGGAGTTCGTGCAGGCGGTGAACGAGATCCGCCACAAGTCCGGCTGCCTGCTGATCGTCGACGAGGTGCAGACGGGCATCGGCCGTAGCGGTGAGATGTTCGCCTACTCGCAGCTCGGCCTGGAACCGGACCTCATGATGCTGGACAAGGGACTAGGTGGCGGGGTGCCGATCGGGGCTGTAGTTGCGGGAGAGCGCGTTTCAGACCAGATTTCCGCTGGCGCGCATGGATCGACCTTCGGTGGTAATCCGCTAGCAATGGCTGCAGCGAATGCCGTCCTCGATGTCGTGCTGCTTCCAGGGTTTCTCAATGGCGTAAGGGAGCGGGCGGCTCAAGCTGGGCGGCGAGCATCCGAACTGGTGTCGCGGTTCCCCAAGGTCTTCCATGAAGTGCGCCAGTTCGGCCTGCTCATCGGGATGGTCGCCAGAGTTCCGAATACCGAACTCGTCGCCGACGCATTCGATCGCGGTCTGCTCGTACATGTGGCCGGCGACAACGTAGTGAGGCTGCTACCGCCGTTGATCGTGTCGAAGTCCGAAATGGACAATGCATTCGACATCCTGGAAGACATCGCACGGTCCAAGTGATCGGTCACGTGTTTAGCCCGCAGATTAGAGTATTCGCCACCGCCGCGTGACTGAACTGCAAAGCAACTTTTGGCAGGAACTCCCCTACTTGCAGACATCCCCACGCTTTCGTCACGTCCATGCTTCCGGGTCCGCAACGGGTCAAAAACCGGACGATCAAGAAGGGTGTATCGTCAGTCGGCGCGTCGTGGCGCTCTGGGTTCGCACCACCAAATCCGCCGCGCTGGAAGCGCCTCCGAATTCGGATGGAGTCGCTTCAACAGCTTCCAGCGCAGGCCCGAGGGGCGTCTCGGCAGGCGCAGCGCCGTGCTGCCCCCGCCAGCGTGGTGACGGATTCGATCTATCTCGCCGGGGCTCAGCCCTGCGGCCAAGGTAGCGAGTAGGTTTTGACGTTGGTGTAGCTCTTCATGGCCTCCCAGACGCCTTCCTTGTAGCCGAGCCCGGAGTCCTTGATGCCGCCGAACGGGCTCATCTCGATGCGATAGCCCGGCACCTCCCAGATGTTCACCGTGCCCACATGCAGGCCGTTGATGAACTTGGTCGCGGTATCCATCCGGTTCGTGCAGATGCCCGAAGACAGGCCGAACGCCGTTGAGTTCGAGATCTTCATGACGGCCTCGACGTCGTTGGGCACGCGGATCACCGGAATGACCGGCCCGAACGTCTCCTCGTGCACGAGCTCGCAGGTGTAGGGAACGTGGTCGACGACAGTCGCCGGATAGAGCGCGCCCTTGCGGTCGTTGCCGTGGAGCAGCTTCGCCCCGTTCTTGGTGGCATCGATGACGCGCGCCTCGAAGGTTTTCGCGGCGCCCTCGTGGATCACCGTGCCGATGTCGGTGGACGGATCGAGCGGGTCGCCTGACTTCAGCTTCTTCGCTTTGGCGAGGACGTGCGCGATGAACTTGTCGGCGACCTTCTCCATGCACAGGATGCGCTTGACGGCGGTGCAGCGCTGGCCCGAGTTCGCCGTCGCGCCCTTCACGGCGAGTTCAGCGGCCTTCTCGAGATCGGCGTCGGAGAGAT
>CAYMEB010000332.1:0-4540 GCA_964389095.1 uncultured Hyphomicrobiaceae bacterium | reverse complement strand
GAAGTTAACAGCCCAATATAGCCTCTAGTCGTTGGCGACGATCGACGGGCAGCTCATCTAGATTTTTTTTCTGGTAAGCCAGCCATACTCCGAGCTTAAATCCATCCTTTGAAACAAACCTTTTAGGCACTCGACAGTGCCCCTCTCTCGCAGTGAATGTCTGAAGGGCCGACAATCCTCGCTCCCATTTCGCCTGAACTGCATCCCAAACGAACCCCAAGTCGTTCAGACGGGAGAAACGCTCACCAGAGAGCTGATTTCGCTGCACCCTTTGGACACTCACCCACGATCCAAGGCGAAATCCACAAGGAGTACGGAAAAACTGCGGGACTATCGCGTGCCCTTCACGAGAGACGAAAGCCTGTAGATGATTAAATCCCGCATCCCATTTTTCGGCCAACGGGTCCCAAACAAACCCAAGGGCATCAAGATTTTTAATACGTTGGATAGGGAGTTTTTCTTTTTTCGCGCGCTGTTGATTTACCCACCCGCCTAATCTAAAACCGTCGGCCAACGTTAGATGTGCGGGTACGGATGCATGTCCTTCTCGAGCAACAAATGCTTGAAGATGATTGAAGCCCTGCTCCCACTTCTCAGCGAAAGGATCCCATACGAACCCCAACGCCTCCAATCGCACCCGACAATCACCGGAGAGCTCCTCGCGCTTACGGCGCTGACCTCTTACCCACGAACCAAGTTGAAACCCCGATATCGTACGGAAAGTAAGCGGCACGCTTGCATGTCCATGATTAGCGACGAAGCCCTGCAACTCCGAAAATCCCGCTTCCCATTTTCTGTTACGGACCTCCCATACAAAACCTACAGACGAGAGCCGAACCTTTCGGCCCTCATCAAGCTGGCTGGCTTTAATGCGCTGGCTACCCACCCAAGCACCGAGATTAAACCCATCTTCAGCAACGAAACTTTTGGGTACTAAGGCATGCCCATGCTTTGTAATAAATGCCTGCAGAGATGCGAAACCCTCCTCCCATTGCGCAGACAGAGGATCCCAAACGAATCCGAGTGCGTTTAGTCGCTGACGATAGTCTTCGGCAAGAGAGTCCCCTCTTTTTCTCTGATTTGTTACCCACGTCCCTAACCTGTAGCCATCTGAAGTAATGAATCTGATAGGGACAAGTGGGTTCTTCTCTCTCAATACGAACTCCCGAAAGGCAGAGAATCCTTCCTCCCATTGCTTTGCGTGAGGATCCCACACAAAGCCCAAAGAATCTAAGCGTTGCCGGTAATCTCGGGTGAGTGTCTTTTCGTCTTTCCTCTGTTCGTTGACCCAAGATCCCAACTTATATCCACGTTCATTGATAAATCCCTGGGGGACTGATGCGTGCCCTTCCCGAGACACAAACTCCCTAAAATAATCAAATCCTTGCTCCCATCGAGCCGAAAACACTTCCCATATAAAATTAACGTCCGATAACCGCTCAACGCGATTGGCCGCCAGTCTATGCCTATATCTTCTTTGCTCACCAACCCATGATCCAAGCCTATAACCTTCGTCAGTTATGTATTCTTGCGGCACCTTCGTATGACCATTGGTAACGAAGAACTTATGGAGTCGCCCGAACCACTCATCCCAGCTTGATCCAAGCGTGTCTATAAGCTTGGTCTCAACGCTCTCAACGACCCGACTGAGCTCGACTCGCGGGCCGATCATCATAACCTTGGCACTAAGCAATCTCGGCTTGAACGGCTTGCCCTCGCCTCGCGCCTGCCGAGCCTCGCGGATCAGATCTACTAGCTCTTCATCGTGCTCCTGCAACGCGTTAAGTACGTCAGCCACGGCGTCAAACTTCGAACTCTTGATCGCATCATCAATCGGTTCGCCTTCGCTTCCAAGGAACAGCGGCACGAACACATACCCGACGGTCTTCTTTGTCTCCCCTCGGGGCTTACGCATGGCACGACCGACGGCTTGAGCAATGTCTACACGACTCTGCCGTGGATCGATGAAGGCCACCATGTCAACCGCGGGTATGTCGACCCCCTCGGTTAAACACCGAGCATTGGTGATAATGCCTTTAGGTGACTCGGCAAACGACTTGATGAGTTCTGCTCGGTCGGAGCTTCGCTGCTTGCCGTTAACGTGACGAACTTCGAAGCCGTCTAGGAACCGCCCGATGCCTCGAGGACTATCAGAGGCAAACTCATCGGCAAGCTTCACGCGGCTATGGAAGGTTATGACCTTGGTGGCGCCCGTCTGACTAATGGCCTGCTGCAGAGCTACTAGGTTCGACACCCATCGGACACCGACCTCATCGCCATCTACGAGCGTGATCCCGTTCTTCCTCGCGAAATCATCGACAAGATCTTTATCTACAACCGATATGACGACTTTGTAGGGACAGATGACGCCTTTGTCTGCCGCAGCCTTGAATGACAGGGTGTGCGTACGCGGCCCGTAGACTGCCGGGTCATCCATCGACTGAACTTTGTATTCGCCGTCTTTATCGCGCTTACTGCGGATATCGATGTGACGCGGAGTCGCCGTGAAGAACAGGCGCTTACTAATCGGTATGTGGTCATCTGACAAAGCGCGACTGAACTGCCCGCCCGCTAAACCTGTTGTCTTGTGTGCTTCGTCGAAGACAGCAATGTCAAATGCAGGGAGACCTTTGACCCCCTCGGCCACCACGTCGCTCGACTGATACGTACTGAATACGACCCGTACGGCGTCATCTGCCGCAGCCAAGAACCGGTTTACTGTTGCGGGATCAGTGTCGACTCTGAACCCGACATCGGATGTATCCAGCTCGATTAGGTCTTCACCCTTTGCGACCGTAATGTCAGAGCACACACAGATGAACGAGAACCGACTACCCCAGCCGTGATGCTTTCCCCATTCGCGCACCGTTTGCTGAACCAAGGACAGGGACGGAAGCAGAACCAATACAGTCCTCGGCTTCGCCTGCTCGACAGCCCATAGAGCGACAAGCGTCTTACCTGTCCCGCACGCCATCACCACCGTAGCGCGTGAGTTAGTCTCAAGCGACTTCGCAATGTCAGCAAGAACCTGTGTTTGATACCTCGGGTCTGGCTCGACGCGTTTACGCTCAATAGGCTTCCCGATGATCCACGCCGTGATCTCGTTTAGGGCTTCTGGCGTTAAGGAGAGGAAGTCCTGTCTACTGACCCACCGGGTACGAGCTATGGCTTGATGCGCCAACGTCGCTGCGTTTGTGAAGATGACCCGGTCACTGAATCGCTCCGTTAAGCCAAGGAAAGGCGCAACCTCTTGGTAGGTCAGATTCGACTTCTGGCGGTACTTAACCTGATAGGCGACGTGGGTGCCATCGGTCGCCTCGTAGATACCATCGATACCAGTTCCATCACTAGGCAGGTTGTACCGCTCTCTGAGTGCTAGCGGGATCGATCCAACAACCCAATGGTCTTTACATTGCGCGATTGACTGGGTGGCTAGGTAGCCCTCAATGAAGATCTCGAAGACATCACCACGATCTTTTTCTTCAGCGAGTTGATTAACGCGGGACTCTAATTGCGTAAAAGAAGCGATTTCTGAAAACAGTCCCCGCTTTACCCATCCCGAGCCTTTACCATGCTTGACGTTCATTTTTTTATTCGACCGAGCCTACCCGAATGAGAACCCCAAGGTAGCCGTTTCGTCATCGTGCTCGATCCGCCCAAAACTCTCTCTCCATCTCATCAAAGACATATAACTGCCCATTCTCGTTATACGCCCAGAATGCCTGCATAAAATTCTCGTATGTCCGCCGATCCTCAACTGACATAAGCTCAGCGTACAAGCCGAGCAGGGGGAATATTGGGCCATACGGATTCAATAAACTTTTCGCAGCCGCTCGACCGAGAGAGTAGTGAAAGAGAAGTTTCTTCATCACTTCACCAGATCGGCAATAGTCAATCGATTTAAAAATTAGCGCACAAAGCCTGAATGTAGTGCTCTTACCGAAAACAACTAGCAAAACTATTGAAAGAATAAGCGGCGAGTTATCGAGAAGTGCCGTTCGAAAAAAAAAGGCAACGATGATCAGCAAAAGAAAACAATAAAGCCACTTTTTGGGATTAAAGAAAGACCCTAGAAGCGAAAGTGCCTCGTAACGAATAGATATTCGGAGCCCTTGTCGGATCCACTCTGCTGGTACCGGCTGAAGTTTCTCACTTAAGAAACGAATACAAATTTCATTGAGTCGGTGTAACACCGGATCGCTATTATCAATGCCCCTTATCCTAGCTCGAAGGCGCCAGAGTTCGCGCACCGCCGTACGTATGAATTTAAGAACACTCACTAGTGTCTCCAGTGTTTCGGTTCCGGCGACAGCCTTCTACCTTGACCGCCTTGATGACAGAAGAAAAGTCCGCGACATGCCCCTTCCACTAAGGCTCATGTATCACACCTTCTTCATCGCCAAATCCCTGAAGATTTGAAAAGTGTTGCGGTCAAGCAGTACAAATCTAATTTCACTGAGGGTACTCGCCCGATCAATCAGAGCAAGCCCAACATCCAGCAGTATCGCAGCAGCTTCTCTAACTGGGTGCCCGTATACCC
>CAYMEB010000331.1:0-4547 GCA_964389095.1 uncultured Hyphomicrobiaceae bacterium | reverse complement strand
CAGGTTCGCCGTCGCTCAGGCAACGCCGGCCTGAACTAAGGGGACAGGCATGCCCGCGACATCCTGTTGGATCGCGAGATTTCACGCATCGAGGCTGAATTGTCTGCCGCGCACATTGCCAGAAACTTGGCCTCCGCGCCGCCGCCGCCCATCGCAAACTTCAATGACGTTCTCGGCGATCGGATACATTCCACTGCACGAGCCATTGCTGGAATGGACTGCACATCACCCACCAATAGGACGGCGGAATTGCTGAACCGATACCAGCAGGATGCAGGCCGGTTGATAAACTTCATGATGTCGGCGGGACAGGAGATCGATGTCGCATCGATCACGCCCCTACCAATCCCTATCGGGGCCTGACCTGCACCCCGACGAAAATGAAGTTTTCTTCTACCGAGTTTACCGCGGCCCTTGCGACTTCCATCGATGCAGGCAAGCGCCTTGTCGCAGAACAATCCAGTCGCAACAAGGCCCTTGTCTCGGCACTCGATGAGTATATTGCAGCTCTCAAGGAACGGCGATCCAAGGCCTTTGAGAAATTCAATGTGAGCCAGGCAGCCAGTCAGATCAGTGATCGAATGCCATTGCTCATTTTTATCCTTGCGGTGGCATGCGTCGGCACCATCCTCGGCGTAAAATTGTTCGAACCCGAATTGCAGATGGAGTGGGTGGCTTCCGGTCAGGTCATCCAGTTTGTCACTGTCATGATCCTACTCAGCGTCATCCTTGCTTTGGGGCTTTCGCGCATTCTTCTGGAGAACACGCTCGGAACCTTGCTCGGTGGCATTGCCGGATATGTGTTGGCGCAGGGAGTCGGCAAGCAAGCCGCACGCGATGCATCGAGAGCAGGCCAAGCCGTGGCTCAATCGTCACAACATACTTCGCAGCCCGGCACAAAATGATCACCAGCCGGCAAGCGTTGACGACCTCATGAGCCCAGTTCGCGCACCCCAACTGATTGCTCACTGCGGCTTGCGGTGAGGCTTCAGGCCGGCGCCGACCAGGATCCGGTCGATCACTCGATTGGGCGGCAGCATCACACTCACGATCAGCGGTCGCTCTCCCCCGCGCGGCTCCTCGAGGGCAGCGAACTGGCTCTCGAGCAGGGACGCCGGCATGAAATGGCTCTTGCGGCGCGCCAGCCGCTCGGCGATGACCTCGCGCGGCCCCTTCAGGAACACCAGTTGCACCTCCGGCCGCCCCGCCGTGAGCCTTATGCGGTAGGCCTTGCGCAGGGCCGAGCAGGAGACGACGGCGCTCTGTCCCGTCTGAATCTGCTCGTCCATCCACGCGCCGATGGCATCGATCCAGGGCCACCGGTCTTCGTCGGTCAGCGGCAGGCCGCTGCTCATCTTGGCGATGTTCTGAGGCGGATGGAAACTGTCGCCGTCGCGAAACGGCCAGCCCAGAATGCGCGAAAGCCGCTGTCCCGTCGTGGTCTTGCCGCAGCCGGAAACGCCCATCAGCAGCAGCAGCTTCGGAGCCTGACCAGTGTGCATCGCATCAGGCTTTCTTCGGCTCGACGTGGCCGCCGAAGCCCTTGCGCATGGCCGACAGCACCTTCTCCGCGAAGGTGTGATCCTGTCGGGAGCGGAAGCGCGTGTAGAGCGCTGCCGTAAGCACCTCGGCCGGCACCGCCTGCTCGACCGCGGCCTGAACCGTCCAACGGCCTTCCCCGGAATCCTCCACGTGGCCGGAGTAGGCCGACAGGTCTGCATCCGCCGCCAGGGCCTCCGCCGTCAGGTCGAGCAGCCACGAGGTCACCACGCTCCCCCGGCGCCAGACCTCGGCAACGTCGGCGACATCCAGGTCGAGGCGCAGGCCCGGCTCGCGCGACACGCCGCCCGCGCTGCGCAGAATGTCGAAGCCTTCAGCGAACGCCTGCATCATCCCGTACTCGATCCCGTTGTGGATCATCTTCACATAGTGCCCGGCCCCGACCGGGCCGGCGTGGAGATAACCCTCCTCCACCCGTGCATCCCGCCCCTCGCGGAACCGGGTCGCAGGAATGGTCCCACGCCCCGGCGCGAGCGCCTTGAAGATCGGATCGAGACGCCGCACCGTCGGCTCGTCACCTCCGATCATCAGGCAATAGCCACGCTCCAGCCCCCACACCCCGCCGGATGTACCCACATCGAGGTAGCCGATGCCGCGCTCACCGAGCCGACCCGCCCGCGCGATGTCGTCTTTCCAGAACGTATTGCCGCCGTCGATGATCGTGTCTCCGGCCGACAGCAGGCCGGAAAGTTCGGAGATGGCGACCTCCGTGGAGGCACCCGCCGGGAGCATGATCCAGACGTGCCTTGGCGCCGCCATCTTTGCGATGAGATCGGCCAGCGATGTCGCCGCGACCGCCCCTTCTGCGCCGAGCACCGTTGCTGGTGCGGGGTCGCGATCGTACACCACGGCCGTATGCCCTGCCCTGAGCAGGCGGCGCACGATGTTCGCGCCCATGCGGCCGAGCCCGACCATCCCCAGTTGCATCACGTCCCCCTCGGCTGTGTCAGCTTGCACAGACACCAAGGCATTTCACGTGTCAACGAGGCTGCTCGGTGGCCGGCCGGCAACCCGTGTGAGCACCCGGACTTGGGGGCATCAGGGACCGCGTACGGTCATTTGATCCAGCTGAGAGCCAGGTGGAAGATCGAATCGAGACCCTTGCGCAACCGGCCAGCCTCCTCCACGTCCTCCGCCGCATATAGAGGCACCTCGCTGGTCGCCTCGTTGACGGCGCGCACGCGCAGCGTCGCAACCTTGTCACCCTTGCGGATCGGCGCCTTCAACGGATAGCTGTAGATGATATCGGCGCGCAGCCGCTGGTTCGCAACGAAGCGCGGCAGCACCACGTTGACCTCGCCTTCACCGACCAGCGGCACCGTCCAGCGGTTCCCGCCCCAGACCCGTGCCTTGCCGACGACCTCGTTCGCCTCGAACAACTTGAACTCGCCGAACGCCCGGAAGCCCCATTCGAGCAGCCGGCGCGTCTCCTCCCGGCGTTCTTCCGCCGTCTGGTGACCGGCGACCACCGCGATGAGGCGGCGGTTGTCCTGGCGCGCCGAGGCCACCATGCTGTAGCCGGCTTCCTTGACGAGTCCGGTCTTCAGCCCGTCGACATTGACGTTCAGGAACAACAGCGGGTTACGGTTGATGAACCTGTGCTTCCGATAGAGGAACTCGCGCTGCGCAAACACGGTGTAATGTTCCGGATATTCGCTTATCAGGTGGCGCGACAGGATCGCCAGCTCGCGAGCACTCATCAGGTGCCCCGGATCGTAGAGGCCGGTGGCGTTGCGAAAAGTCGAGGTCTTGAGACCGATCTGGCGTGCTTCCTCGGTCATGCGGCGCGCGAACGCATCCTCGCTGCCTGCGAGCGCCTCGGCGACCGCGATCGCGGCATCGTTCCCGGACTGGATGGCGATGCCCTTGATCAGTTCGTCGACGCTCGCGCGTGTGTTGATGGGAACGAACATCGCCGACGTGCCGGAGGGAGCCCCGCCCTTGCGCCAGGCGTTCTCGCTCATCAGGAACTCGTCCGTCAGCTTGACCTCGCCGCGCTTGATGGCGCGGAACAGCACTGCCAGCGTCATCAGCTTCGACATGCTGGCCGGCGGCACAAGCTCGTCGGCCTTGTACTGGTACATGATCCCGCCGGACGACGCGTCCATCAGGATGGCATTGCGCGCCTTGGTGACGAAATCGGCCTGCTGCTGATTCTGTTGCGCGATCGCGAGCGCCGGGATGAGGATCATCACCAGCGCGGCGGCCATGGCGGAAAACGGGCGGCGACCGGAAAACATGCGGGCGGGCTCACATGGAAATGGCGAAGCGAACGTGCCGATCATCGCGATTTGCACGGCAGCGGTCAAATCCGACGGTACACATGTGCACACCGTCCGCCAACGGAAAGGGCTACGGCCCGGCAGCGGCGGCGATCCGCGCCCTCGCGACCGGGCCCAGCCTCAGGCCGGATCGGGACCGATCATCTTCTCCGGTCGGACGATGGCGTCGAAATCGTCGGCCGGGATGCCGTCCTTGATCGCTTCCTCGCGTAGTGTCGTCCCGTTCTTGTGCGCGGTCTTGGCGATCTTGGCCGCACGGTCGTAGCCGTACTTTTCCTTCAGCGGCGTGACCAGCATCAGCGAGTTCTTCAGCCCCGCCTCGATATTCTCCAGACGCGGCTCGATGCCGACGACGCAGTTGTCGGTGAATGAGATCGCCGCGTCGGCGAGCAGCCGCACTGACTGGAGGAAGTTGTAGGCCATCAGCGGGTTGTAGACGTTGAGTTCGAAGTGACCCTGACTGCCTGCGAACGTCATCGCGGCATTGTTTCCGTGGATCTGGACCGCGACCTGGGTCAGCGCCTCCGACTGGGTCGGATTGACCTTGCCCGGCATGATCGAAGAACCGGGCTCGTTTTCGGGCAGGATCAGCTCGCCCAGTCCCGAGCGCGGGCCCGAACCGAGCAGGCGGATGTCGTTTGCGATCTTGAAAAGCCCCGCCGCCATCGCGTTTATCGCCCCGTGCGCGAACAGATAGGCATCGTG
>CAYMEB010000330.1:0-4591 GCA_964389095.1 uncultured Hyphomicrobiaceae bacterium | reverse complement strand
GGCTTCGTTGGGGAAGTTGGCCAGCTGGATCTGGCCGGCGTTCTGCGGCGTCACGACCTGGCTCACGGTGCCGGCGGCCGTATCCGTGACGGTGCGCGAAACGAAATAGATCTCGTTCGAGATATCCTTGGTGAAGCCCGCGAGCGAGGCATAGCCGCCGTCGAAGGTGAAATCCGCAGCGATGTCGAAATTGCTCGATTTGCGGGCCTTAAGGTCAGGGTTGCTGCCGCGGACGAAGGGCGTCGCGCTGCTGAAGTTGTTGATCGTCAGGCCCTGCGCGAACGACGTCGGGATCGGACGGGCGATCGTTTCAGTATAGGCCGCGCGCAGACGCAGCGCCTTGTTGACGTCATAGAAGGCCTGCACATTTGGCAGCAGCGAGGCATAATTGCGTGAGAAGGAGAACGGAACCGGAGTCGTTCCCTGCAACTTGGCCGTCGCGTTGTCGAACGTCGTGTATTCGTACCGGAAGCCGGCGATCGCCTTGAACTTCTCCGTCGCAAACTGGCCGAAGGCATAGGCGCCGGCGGCGTCCTCGACGAGGGCATAGCTTGAGCTGGGCGTAGTCGTCGGGGCGTTGATTCCGGTCGATTTCACGGTCGACCAGAACTTGTTGAAGTCCACATAGACGATCCCTGCGCCGTCGAGCTTCGTGGGCGCCCCCGAGGCGAGCACCTGGTCGAGGCTGAAGACCGTTCCCGCCGGCAACGTATAGTTGTCAGCGGACTGGACGAATTTGCGATCCAGACGACGCCACGTTCCGCCAGTGGCGAAACCAAGACCGCGGCTGCCCGGGAAGGCGTTGTACGCATAATCGAGGCGTGCGGTCGTCACCTTGTCCGTCATCGGAAGATAGGTGATCGTGGAGTTGGTCGACGGATTGACGCGCCAGTTCGCAGGGTCGGCAAGGTTCGCGTTGGGCGCGAGCGTGAAGCTCGAGCCTCGTTCGGCGAGCGCGTAGGTTCCAGAGAGCCCGGAGAACAGGAAGGGCGCGCTGTTCCACAAGGTCTCGTTGTGGTCGGAATGCCCAACGGACACGACGGCGCTCAGTTTCGAGAGCGCGGCCGGCTGGTAATCAAAGCCGGTCGTGAAGACCTTGACGTCGCGGCTGATGACGTAGCGGCGCGAGATGCCCTGAGCCGACGCGGTCGAGAACGCCCCTGATCCCTTCGCTGCGTCGGTGATCGACGAGGGTGTGATTGCGAGGCTGCCGCGATAATTGTCCTGCTCCATATCCGCTTTGAAGAGGTTGAGCGCGGCGAACCCGTAAAAGCGGTCGCCCCGGCGCATGTCGAGCTTGCCGAGGAAACTCGCGCCATGATCGTAGAGGTCGAAATTGCCATGTTGCAGCGGGCCGGTCGGGGTCGCGACGTCGTCCGTGAACTTGAAGGTCGTGGCATTGTTGAAGATCTCGCTGCGGTGGTCATCGTGCGCGGAGAGCGCGACGACGATGCCGTAATCACCGCCTTTGCCGAACGTGCGCTTGACCAGCACGCCGCCGGACAGTCCGGGATCGTACGATTTGCGCGCGCCGTTCTGCTCATAGTCTGCGCGCGCGGCGTCGATCTGGAAGAGCGGCTTGGAGTTCAGATCGAACGAGCGCAGCGTGCGGATCGAGATGTGGCCGCCAATCGAGTTCGGATCGATATCGGGCGTCACCGTCTTGGTCACGACGAGTTCGTTGATCGCCGCGGCTGGAACGACGTCGAGATAGTTGGCGCGGTCGTTGCGGGTCGAGTCGATGAACATGCCGCCGTCGAGATCGACGCTGTTGTAATTGCCGTCGAAGCCGCGGATCGAGGCATACCAGGCCTTGCCGCTCTGGAAGGCGCGCTGCATGGAAAGGCCGGGGAGGCGGGTCAGCACATCGGCGACCGTCGTATCCGTCAGGCGCTGGATCTCGACCGCGCCGATACTGTCCTGGATCGCGAGCGACTGGGCCTTGGCGTCCTGCGGATTGCGGCTCAGCCGGCGCTGACCGACGACGATGATGGATTGCGCGTCCTGGGCCTCGGTCGCCGGGGCTTTGGCCTGCTGCGCTAAGGCTGGAGCCAGCGGCGCCGATGCAAGGACGAGCGCCATGGCGGCCTGGATGCGAAAACGCAATTTCATGAGAGTCCCCCTCGTCAACCCCGGGCGCGGCTCGGCGCCTCCAGATAAACGTGTTAACTTGGGATTTTGACGGATTTATATTAAGAAAATTAACTTAATCGAAGTCTCGCTTAGGGGGACGTTGGTCGCTAGAAGCATGTCCGGTTATCGGGAGGGGTCGTGTCGTCGCCACCGCTGTCGGACTCGGAACGGCGCGTCCTGGAGGCGCTCTGGCGCATCGGAGAGGCGTCGCGCGTCGAACTCGCCGGGCTGCTCGGCCTGACGAAACCGGCGGTGACGCAGATCGTGCGCGCGCTGGTCGTCCAGGGGCTCGTCGAGGAGCGCGCGCCGCGCCGCGGCGCGCGCGGCCAGCCGGCGCGTCCCGTCGCGCTCGCCGCCCGGGCGGCGCTCGCGGTCGGCGTCAACTTCTCGCATACCTATGTCGACGTCGGTTTCGTCGACCTTCTCGGCCGCCCGCTGACGATCCGAAGCCGGCCGATCGCGGCGCCCACGCTCAAGGACATCGCGAACACCGCGTTCGACCTCATCGCCGAAATGCGCGCCGATCTCGGGGCCCCGAGTTCGCGCCTCCTCGGCGTCGGCTTCGCGGCGCCCGGCGACTTCCTTTCGGACGGCGGTCTCCTGGCGCACGCCTATTTTCCGGACCTTTTCGGCAACGATCTGCGCCGCGATCTCGCCTGGCGGACGGATTTGCCGGTGTTCGTCGAGAATGATGGCAAAGCGTGCGCGATCGGCGAGTTGATTCTCGGCGCCGGGCGTGCGCACCGATCCTTCCTCGTCGTGCACATCGGCCACGGCGTCGGCGGCGGCATCGTCATCGACGGCCGGATCTATCGCGGCGCATGGGGAAATGCTGGGCCCATCGGCGTGTTCTGGCCGCTCGACCGGCCACGTCCGTCCGGCCAGGACCTGCTCGAAACGCTGAACGCGGCGGGCGCGGCGTGCCGCGATTTCGACCAGCTCGAAGGCATTCCCCTCGCAGAGACGCCGGCATTGACGGCGTGGGTCGATCGCGCGGCGGCGCAACTGGAGGAGGTCGTGCCGAAGATCGCATGCGTCCTCGACGCGGAGGTCGTCGTGCTCGGCGGCCGGTTGCCGCCCTCGATCCTGGAGGCGATCGTGGCGCGCATCGACTTGGGCAACATGTTCGAACACACCGACTCTCTCATCGGCGGCGACATCCGACGTCCGCGGCTCGTCGCGTCGCAGCTCGGCCCACGCGCGGGTGTCGTCGGTTCGGCCATGCTCCCGATCCATCGGCATTTGCTGCTGCAGGTGTGATGGTGGGGGAGGGGCTGCGCGCGTTGGCTTGCAAAGCGCGGGCGTCGACCTTGAAACTACAAACCTCCCCGTCGCTCGACAGCCATTTATTGCGTGCGTCCTTTTCGATGAGCGTCCCTGCTCGCATCCTCCAGGCGCCAGCGCGACCAGGAGGATGCGGCTGTGCATAGGGGATCAATAGGGGCAGGGACTGTTGCCGTCGCCGGTGGCGCAAAACCTCCACTGGACGGCAGAGAACACGGCTGCGTCTTCGGGGCGTATGTATTGACCGATGGGGACGTCAGAGGTGATTACAGAGGCTCCCAAATGCCTTATGACGTAACTCGGAACCGCTTCTTCTCTCTTTGTCCTGTCGAGCGCGGCGCAACATTGACCAAACGAGTAAGAGTTCACACCCCACCTTGATTCTGCTGAGCCGGATGGGCAGGCGATTTCATCGTCTTTGCGAATTGTGTTAATGGCTTTGAATATCCCGCAGAATTCCGGTGCTTGAATCCACCCAGAAAATTTTGGTGACGACAACGTGTTGCAGCCACCGGTGTTCAGCAACGCCCACAGTGTCTGCGTTCCCGGGTTCGGAGGTCCTTTGATGCAGGTTTTTTTGGGAACCGGTACGCCAATTTCCCAAATCGGATCCTCAAAGCCTTCAGGCGCGCTTATCTCGTAATTGCAGGCTCGGACGCCTTTGGAGTTTATGGCGGCGCATATTTCGGATATTGCTTGGCCAGCGGTAATTCGATTATTATCGGGGCCTCTCGTGGTTTTTAGGTCGCGCGTATCGTCTCGGCTTTGGAGCAGAGTCAATGTCACATTAACTCCCCTGTCGGCCATGCTCACGAGTAAATCCTTCCCGCGTTGCCACGTGGGCGCGCCTTGCGGGACAAGTGGCGCGGTTCTCCAGAATTTAGTTTTGACCACCAGAAATTTATAAACATCAGGGGTGGAGTATTTCATGGAGCTGATAAGTTGGCTCAATACCTCAAGCGTTTGTGGGTCGCGGACGTCGATGACAAGCAAGCCGGGGGCGTACTTCTTTCCGTTCTGGTCAAAACACATTTGTAAATAGTTGAATACTTTATGCAATTCGACGGACGGGTAGTTGTCGTATTTCTGTGCGTCGTAATTTACAACCTCATTGTACGAGCGGAGCCAAAGTGACCTGCCCCCGGATTTTCGGACCAGCAATTGCTTGAGACCC
>CAYMEB010000329.1:0-4591 GCA_964389095.1 uncultured Hyphomicrobiaceae bacterium | reverse complement strand
CTACCAATCTTTTGGGAATGTCACGCTTTGGTCCAGGCACCCCTATATAGGGGTGTGTCCTGTCCTGTCCCAATAAGCCCTTTCGGACATGTCCTCATTTGTCCTGTCCTGTCCCAATGTCCCGTTGTTTCTGGGTCATAAGTATCGGAGCGCTGCACAACCAGACATAGTCGTTCCAGACCTTGATAATTCCTGCCGCATTGAGCTCATTGAACATTCGGTTAAACGCCTTTCGAGCGGCCTCCGAACTCTTCGGGGAGATACCAGCCCTAATGCACACCCGCTGCCACTCTCTCTTTTTCACAACGACCTTCGGACAGAGAATGCCCATCTCCCGCCGTAGTGCATCAGGCGGCTCCTCGCCGACTATCAGCAAGTTTTCTAGCTCTCGCTTCCCGATCAACTTCGCGCCTGCCAGCTGTTTCCCGCGAGACTTACCGCCGACCGCATCGCCCTTCACAACCACTCGCGACTTAATCTGCTGGCCATCCTCGCCGATTTCTTCTAATTCGACGGTCTGAAACTTAAGCGTGATATCTCGCATAGGCTCATGGTTCTTTTGCTTCGTTACAGACAGGATCACGGTATCCTCGCTATCCTTCTTCAACAGCAGAACTGTATCCATTGCAGCAAAAAGACTCGACGATCCTCGGGCACGAAGTTTTTCCCCATGCCCACTGTGATGAACGAGAAGAACCGCGCAGCCTCGCACGAACGCTCGCAGCTTCGAGTCGATTTCCTTCAGAACTACAGAGGTATCCTTTGCTGTGTTCTCATCAGCTCCTCCAGAATTCCTATGATACGTATCGATGATGATGAGGACCGGCTCACCATACTCAGCCTTGAGGCTATCAATGGTCTTTCGCGCTGTCAGAACACTCGATGGATCATTAAGAGAGATCGCTGCATTACTGAAAAAGATTGGCTCACCTCTAAGAGATTTCCCACGATGTTTTGCAATCGCTCTCAGTCGACTACCAAAGCCTGAGTGCCCCTCGCCCGCGATCACAAAAACAGCCCCCTGAGCTGTTGGCAGATCTAGCCAGGCCTCGCCCAGCGCTACGCTGACCGCCATATCGATAACGACGAAGCTCTTACCAACACCCGACTCACCCACAAGCATCGCGAGACCGCCAACTTCCAACGCGTTCTTGATGAGCCACGTTTGTGTTACTGGAGTATCGAAAATCTCATCCGGGGTAAGGAATCGAAAATGACGATCCGCTGACTCTGGTGATGCCTCAAGCGTTGCGCTGGGTAGGCTTCGCTGCCCAAGTGATGTGGTTCTAGATGCAGTGAACTCCCCCTGCCATCCACCCTCTCGCGCTAACCGGAAGATCAGGCCATCACCGATTCGATCAGGGGGGCAACGACGAATCCCATCCCAGCGCTCACGAGTAGTTTCCTGATCGTACTTAGTGGAGAGCCTTGACCAGTCATCGAAGATCTCAAAGCCCGCACCAGCTGTTGCTTTATAGAGAGCCATCCCAATACGGTTCCACTCATCCCAATGTAAATCGGCATTCAGGATAAATTTCATAGCCTCTCTGATTTCATCGTAGCCGCCCGATCCACCAATTACAGCGCTTCTTCCGAGGCCATCCTTCGGAATACTGGGCAGTACTTGAGATTCTGGGGCGGTAGGAACTTTTAGCAGAGGTCTAAGCGCCTCGAAGAATTTATCAATATCCCCTTGCGAGACTTCCGGCAGCTCGTCAAGTGAAACTTCAGCCGGAGACTGCTCCGGCCACCGATATGGCTGTTTCGTATCGGGATGAATTCCGTAAGCTACGAATTGCTGGCCTTCCGCAAGAATCTCAACGTTTCCAACCTTGCGTTTCTTCATCGGCTCCGCAGCCCGATAGACCAAGAGAGCTTTAGGCGCACGGCCTATCCGCAACAACGGTGATCTCCCAAGTAACTTGTCAGCCTTCGCAACAATCTTTGATGCGAGATCCTCATTAAGAATATCGATATCAACGGCAATGATATCGCCCGTAAGAAGTCCGATACCTGCGCCTGGCCAGGTCGACCAAGTAGCGACAAGTTCGCGAGATGGCGGGATGGCTAAGAACTGACTCCATTTTTGGAGTCCTGACCAGGAGCCTCCCTGATACTGCCCCGGCCACTTTTCCCCAGGCTTAATTGGGATTGGTGAATACCCATTTCGAAGCAGCGCTTCGCCGTGAAGAGCCATAAAGTTCAAAAACGAACAGTTAGGCAGCTCACGTATAGGAACCGGCTGTAAGTGACCTTGGTCGATTAGCGGGAAAGATACTGCGCTGGCAGCATCGGAAAGAGTCAAACTATCCATACGGCACTCCTTGAGTGATCAGCACAACGCGCCGACGGATGCCGCGAACGCGTGCAGGTTAATGACGAGTTTTCATTTCGGGTTTCGCGTTTGGTTTTTAGCGCTGTCAAATAGTCAGCGCTGATTCATATGCACATTTTGACCGTCAGCCAATCAACCTATCGAGAGATTCATGGCCCGGCGAACCGAAAGGCTAAGCGAATAGTCCTCTCTGTTCAACTATTTCTTTGAGCAAGCCGGTTGGGCCGAAAATTGGGCTTAATCGACATACGGAACAATTACTTACATAAACTATGTGATCGGAGCTGATACTAATTCCGGTCATAAAAACTATTCACCCTCACAACCACCCCCGCCGATTCAGATGGCCCGCCGCCGACCGCTCCACCAAAGATTAGGCTTTCAGCGAGAACAAGGGGTCCCTTGCTTCCGGGCGACGCGAGCGGCTGGTCTTTCGCTTAGGTCGGGTGACTGACTCGCGGGAACTCAACTCTTACCGCTACATGGCCATCAACGCCACCAAAAATATTGCCGGTGTAAGGGTTTGAACCGCCGACCAGTGGTATGCATCTCGCTTGCGGACTCAAATAACGACGTTTACGAACCTGTTGAAAAAACAGTACGACCACCTGCAGCATACCAACGAGGACAGCATCGCCATTCCGTTAGTTGGCCCCCCTCGTCAAACGCGTCGCCAACAGCTACTTTGCGAACCACTTGTAAACGATATACTCCGCTGGCTTCCCGCGTATTGAGTAACCCAGATTGGAGAAAGTAACTGACGGCATAAGATTGCTATCCATCCAATAGTCGTTGGTGGTCACCCCAACAATATTCAATGCTCTCTGTTCCGAAAGCGCGCGAAGCTGGGCTTCATAGATCATCGCCTGTAGTCCAAGGTCGACAACTTTATCCCGCTGAATGCATTTGTTCGAAAACGCGCTCCCGTCCAGACCGAAACCAGCGGTGCAAAAGGTCTCCTCCAAGTAACCCGAGTCGAAGTAATCAGCCCTGCTTGGTGCTCCGATAGACCAAAGAACCGGTTTCGTCACACCGAACCCCTTAAAACCCTCAGCCTGCCTGAGGTACTCCTGCTTCAACTGATCAACAGTTATCGTCTTCACTTGTTCCGCAGAGAAAGAATTAGACGGGCTGAAGGCAAAAATGTCGATAACCGAGGATACGGACGTCGATTTCGCAACCGCATCCGATGCGTAGTAAATAATTGAGCCCTTGAAGTTAACCTTGAGTTTTTTGATTTTCTGCTCAGTCCGTTGGAGATAGGTAGCGCTCGGGAGCACTCCCTCAAATCCCGCCCAATACCATCCGCCGAGGATGACGCCGTCAACACCGATGTCTTGGTAGAACTTTCCGCGCTCCTCCAGAAAAATATCCAGGGCATCGTAGGATTTAAGGACCCTCTCCTGGGTGGCTTCTGTCGACAACCAATACTGACTTGAGCCTCCCTGGTTTGCCGTTTTTCGAGCCCCTTGTATTTGAACGCTTACCCATGCCTTGAGGTTGTTTCTTCTCGCTTCAGCGACAATCCACCTCAAATCCTCATCACCGATTGTCGACGATAATGTTTCCGCTGGATTTTCGACTCTCCAAGGATCCTTTGATCCATCAAAAACGGTCCACGGAATCAAAACAATCGTGTCGGCGTTTAGTTGCTTTAACCGTGCGATAGTTCGCTGGAAGTTGACCCGGACGTCGTTAACACACCCCGGCGTGAAGTTTGGGGTGTGCGAATATCCCTGCTTATTCGGCTTCCCCCATACATCTTTAAGCTGGACCACTCGGGCTATAGTCGAAGAAAGCGGCTTCGGCGCGATGTTCGGTAACGATTTACCGGAAAGATAGGCCGTCGGGTAATAAATCTTGTCGGCGTTATTGTTGCAAAACGGATCAACGATGGAGACTTTCGGAGTTACCTTCTGGTAATCGCCGGGGTAAGAGATTGCGGATAATTGAGTCGGAAGCTCGACTACGCTCTCGAAATCCAAGCTGAATCCGGCGATTGAAGCTCCGCCGCTTGGGGCGGAAATATTATTTTCAAGCGCATAAAAAATCGTAGTGCCAGGAGCGCGCTTGCTCAAAAAGTCCGCGTGGAATGCGTTCAAGCGCTTGTTTTTCACAAAGTCGATCGCGGCGGCAATCGTTGCAGGGTTGGCTGATGTGAAGTCAGACTGAGCTTGGGCGACGGTGTAAGTCGGCCCGAACTCGGACGTCACCTCGACCGAAGATGAGGCGCTCCCCCCCTTCCCGTCACTGACG
>CAYMEB010000328.1:0-4614 GCA_964389095.1 uncultured Hyphomicrobiaceae bacterium | reverse complement strand
AAGATGAGCACAAGCCCCAGAGGGGCGAGCCAAAGGTGGCATCTATGACGACGCCGGTCGACGCAGCCGATCCGAGTACACCAACCCCACGGGCTCTGTTGTCATCGCCGCCGATCAGTGGGGTTATGACAACGACTCCAACATCACGTCGCACACCCGTGCCAACGGTGCTGTCGACACCTTCACCTATGACGCCCTGGGTCGGTTGGCGACGTCCAACACCCAGCTCACCGGCGGGGCCGCCCCGACGTCGGCGGCTGCGACGCCGGGCTATGACGCCGCCGGGAACCTGGTCCGGGTGCAAGATCCCCGTAACAACGTCACCACCATGACCTACAACAACTGGGGATTGCTGTCCTCGACGGTCGAACCATCGACGACGGCGCATCCCAACGCGGCTGACCGGACCTGGACGGTGTCCTACAACGCAGCCGGTGACCCCACCGGTGAGCTGCGTCCCGGCGGTGTGTCGGTTACCCGGACGGTCGACAACTTGGGCCGTGTGACGGTGGAGTCGGCATCGGGTGCCGGTGTGACCGCGGCGAGCCGCAGCTACGGTTATGACCTGGGGGGCCGGCTCAGCTCGGCGGGCACGCAGACGTTCTCTTACTTCGATACCGGGGCACTCCAGGCTTCGAGTGGGCCTTCCGGTGCTTCGAGCTTCGACATCGACAACGTCGGGCGTGTCTCGTCGCGGACCGACGCGGCCGGGACCGCCACCTTCCAGTACAGCGACCGTGGCGAGCTGCGCCAGTACAGCATCGGCGCCACGACGGTCACGTTGACCTGGAACCCGGTCGGTCAGGTGGCCAGCGTGACCTATCCGTCTGGTGTCACCCGCACTATGGGTTATGACGATCTCGGCCGTCTGACCGATGACCACACCAGGAATTCCTCGAACACGACGCTTGCTCGGCGCCAGTACGGCTACAACGCCGATTCCTCTGTTCAGCAGGCAGTCATCACCCAGCCGGGTAATGCCGCCGCGGGCAGTTACAGCTTCTCCTACGACCTCGGGTCACGCCTGAAGGGCTTCACCGGACCGGCCGGAACCACCACCTACGACTATGACGCTGCGGGGAACCGCACCGTGGTGAATGGTGCCACCTACAGCTATGACCAACGCAATCGGCTGAGCTCCGGTGGCGGTACCAGCTACATCTGGACGCCGCGGGGCACGTTGGCGTCCACGACGGGTACCGGTGCTGCGGTCTACAGCTTTGATGCCCTGGACCGGCTCCGCGCTGCGGGGTCGACCACGTACACCTATGACGACCTCGACCGGGTCCTGACCCGTAACGGGGCCGGTGGGTTCGCCTACGCGGGGGCCGAGACCGATCCTGTCACGGCCCCCGGCGAGTCGTTGCTGCGTTCACCGACCGGTCAGCTGCTGGGCATCAAGCGAGGAGCTACAACGGTTCTGGCCGGGATCGACCGCCACGGTGATCTGGCCTGGACGCTCAATCCGGCCACGGGCACGATTGCCGACAGTCGGGTCGTCGATCCCTACGGCAGAGCGCTCGCCACCACCGGCACGACCTCCCCGCTGGGGTTCCAGGCCGACTACACCGACCCGACCACTGGCAACGTGTGGATGGCGGCACGCTGGTACAACCCCAACACCGGCACCTTTCTCTCCCGTGACACCTACCCGGGAGTGATTGGCGCGGTGTTGACGTTGAACCGTTACTCCTACGCGCTGGGTGACCCGCTCCGCTACTGGGACCCGACGGGGCGAACCCAGGTACCCGCTGGCTGTGACAACGCGTGTCAATGGCAGCACTTCCTCGACACCGGTGAGATCTACGGCGACCACACCTACGCCGAGAACGAGGACGGCACCGCCAACAGCGGCGTCTACGTCCGCGAGGACGAACGCGGCAATGTGACCTCTGTCGTGTCCCCAACAGGGGTGGTGTCGGTCTCGTCGTCGGGCACCGTGGATCGTTCGACGTCTCCGCTTCCGTATACGCCGAACCAGCAGACCGCTGACGCGATCGCCAACCTCGTCAGCCGCGGTTTCGCTCCTGAGGACATTGTTGCTGCGATCGTGCCGGCACCGAGCACGACAGGACGCTGGGCCGACCCGACTCGACCGACGATGCTGCTCGTCGCGGCCCTCGGAACGATGAGTCGTCTGGCGACCTCGTGCCCCGGGTCTTGTCAACCTCCGGTGGCAACAGATTGTTCACTCGGCGCGGCGGTCGTGATGTGCGCTCCAAGACCGACATCCATCGACGGACCTTGCCCCAACGTTGCTTCTGGCGGGCGCAAGTTCGCGATCTGCGATCCGACCGGCGGGCGCAAGGGGCCAGACATCGTCTGCAGCGCCAGCCGCAGCTGTTCGGGCGCTGTCGCCGATCGGGGCAACGGAAAGGTATGCAGCTCTGGCAGTTCATGCGACAGTCCGGTGCCACCGGGTCGGCCGACTGGCAAAGCGTGCATGACGATAAGCTGCGACGGCGGGCCTGCCATCGGTTCCACGAATTGCGGCTCACTCACCATCACGCGAAGTCAGGCCTGCGGTGAGCGAGGGCCCACGATCATCGCGTCCACGTCCGGTTCAGGCACCGACAACGGCAACCAACGCCCCCAACCCGGACAGTCCAACACAAAACCAGGAACCACCGGCGGGAGTGCCACAAACCCAGCAGCCAAGCCCACCGGAACACGCGATGGAGACCTCCCCTCCCGTGGCGACCCGAATTCCAGCGGCGTGAAAGACGACGGCAAGGGCAACGGTCAGATTCGTGACTACGGGCCCGACGGAAAAGCAGTGACTGACTACGACTTCGGGCACGACCATGGTGTCGGAGATCCACACGCTCACGATTGGGAGTGGAACAATCCCCAGAAGCCTCGCGGAAGCCGGGGCAAGGGGCGGCCCCTCAAGCCGGGCGAATGAGCATGAGCCCGCTCGTCGTAACCTATGGCTGGACAGGCGATGCGTCGATTACGTCGCTCGTGCGCTCGAAGTCGCCGGTGTTCGAAGCAGTCGAGTTCGTCGTGATCCGCACGGTCGACAGCTCGAACGAGCCTTGGGAGATGCCATGGTTGCAGCGTCGACTTGACGAGGAACCGGACTGGGCCTTGTCTGCGCGACCGCTCGTTGTTTCGGGTAGGCAGCTCGTTTCGCTGGTCCGGGCAGGCGACGTCTTCTTCGGGTTCGACGAAATCTGGCTGCTGTCGAATAAACCGATGACCCAGCCGCCAGAGGACTGCTATCTCGAGGCGCCGCTCAAGCTAGACGAAGATCCGCTTCCTACCGGCGTCGCAGCATGGATAGAGGCCGAGGGGGTTCGGGTCGGGCTAGGTGACGGGTTCGGGCTGAACTTCGCCGGCTCGGACTTCGAATTGATCGCGGAGTTCGGTCTCGCGAACGAGGCGCGGAGGGCTGGATGGGAGGGGTGATGCGGGTGAGAACAGCGATGGCTCGCTGTCTCGATCGCCTCCCGGTCGTGCAGATTCTCGTGTTCGTCATGTCCTTGCTCGTGGCCTCGGCTACAGCGGCAGCCGCTTCTCCGGTGTCGTTCGCGCTGACGCCGGTGCTGGGTGCAGAGGTTGTTGGAGGGCACGATCCGAAACTCTTGGGGTTGGGCGAGGAAGCTTCACGTGCCGGGCCGATGGGGCGTGACCTCGGATCGGTTCGGGCGCCTGTAATTGGAGCCGACTTCAAGAGTTGGTCCTCCTTGGCCGAGCGGCCGTTCTCACTAAGCGCGGTGGCCAGTTGCCGTAACGACTCCGCGCCTACGTCTACGACTTCCCTCGACCTTGTTGCCACAAACACACCGGTCCCTGGGGCCGGGAGCTTCAAGGCGGGCGACCTTTTTGAAACGTCCTTCAAGGCGCCTGCAGGCAACGTGCAAGTTCTTGCCGAGGTAGAGGTCAATGGTTCGCAACTCGTTTTTGAAGGACGTGGCGATCTACGGAGAGAACGGAAGCCTCGTCAACCAAGTCGGAGCGAAGTATTTCGTCACGCTCAAGAACCAGATCGCCCAGAAGGCTGCGGCCGAGGGATTCACTTCGGTTCGGATCACCGGAACCCGTGTTGCCGGTTCGTCGTCCGCTGCGCCTGGCAAGGCCATCGACATAACTATCAAGACCGGTCGGTGATTCGATGACACTGTCGTGGCACCAGACGCAAGCCGAGGCCTTGGCGCTTGCAGACGAGGATCTCCTCCTGCTCGATCAAGTGAAGTTACTCCTCGGTAGGGGTGCGTCGCCGGTCGACTGCATCAAGGCTCTACGTCAGATTCACGGACTTGGATTAGCCGCAGGAAAGGATCTGGTCGACAGTGCGCTGAACCCAGAAAGTCGTCTCGCAAACGAGGAGTTGCGCGAAAGCTTGGCCGAGGAGGTGAACGCGTGGGACGACTGCTGAGGTTTGCCCGCGTTCTGCTTCTGACGATCTTCACCGTGACGGTGGCGCCCGCCTCCGGCGCAGTCGCCGCTGGTTCCTCAGCGGTTCATCACGAGTACGCCTACGACGCAGTGCCCCGTGTTACGACTTGGCACGATACTTGGACAAGTGCCGGCTTAGTCCTTGCGCACGCGCTCGGTCCCACCATCGAGAACGCTTCCTACCGGTTGTGCGTCACCTCGGGCGGTCGCGTT
>CAYMEB010000327.1:0-4638 GCA_964389095.1 uncultured Hyphomicrobiaceae bacterium | reverse complement strand
AGATCAGCTACATCCACGCCGAGGGCATGCCCGCGGCCGAGATGAAGCACGGTCCCATCGCGCTCATCGACAAGGGCATGCCGGTGGTGTTCGTGGCCACCCGAAACAGCCAGTACGAGAAGGTGCTGAGCAACATCGAGGAGGTGCGCAGCCGCGGCGGCAGCGTGATCGCGGTGGCCACCGAGGGCGACGAGCACATCAAGAGCCTGGCCGAGGACGTGTTCTACGTGCCCGACGTGCCCGAGCTGCTGCAGCCGCTGGTCACCGTGGTGCCGCTGCAGCTGCTCGCCTACCACGCGGCGGTGATGCGCGGCAAGGATGTGGACAAGCCGCGGAATCTGGCGAAGAGCGTGACGGTGGAGTGAGGTCAGTTTTGTTGTGGGTAGCATCGCCTTATGTCAGGAGATGCAAAAATCCCTTGGCCCCGCGCGTATCGCAACCGGATCGAATTCATCGACTCCTTCATCCGAGTTCAGCAGTTCGGCCGACTGCTCGACGTCGGTGCGGGGGGTCTCTCTGGGAACGTGCCAGAGCCGTGCCGTCCTATGGCACGGTACATCGTGAGTACCGTGGGTGCGGATCGCTACCTTGCGCTCGAACTGGACAGCTCGAAGGCAGAGCGTCTTCGCAAAGAATTTGGTGTCCCAAATGTGAGCGTCGGCGACCTGACCACCTTCTGGCCCGATTCGCCAGTCGATGTCGTCTTTGCTGGTCTGGTCTTCGTCGCGGTTCCCCGGGTCGATGAGGCACTTGACAACATTCGGCGCAACTTGAAGTCAGGAGGTTGGCTGCTGTTGGACCACCCGAATCTCTATTCGTGGCGGAACCTCATCTTTTCAATTCGTCAGGGTCGATCGAGGCCTGATCAAGATCCGAATCACTGCTTTGATGCAACCTGGACAACCTGGGCAAAAAAACTTGCTCAACATGGATTTCTCGTTCAAGAGACGGCCTATCTGGGCGGAATGCGCGACCCGCGTTTCATGCCAGCGAGGTTCAGGGAATTCATCGGGCTCAAGGCAGTAGCCGAATGACTTGGTTCCGAGACATGTTTCGTCGATCAAAGAAGCCAAAGCCCGCGCGGCAGCGATGGTTCATCGCTGTCAAGCTTCGAAGCGGTTCACCTTTTGATCTAGACGGGCTGACGCCGGTTCCCTGTCCGGATGGACGATACATGGCGGACCCGTTTCTTGCTGAAACATCCGGCACACACTGGTTGTTCTACGAGGATTATGACTACCACCAAGGCCGAATTGCAGTTGGACGCCTTGACGGAACCGAGCTGGTCGATCGACGCATCTGCTTAGAGACACAGCATCATCTCTCCTTTCCCTGCGTCATTGGTGTAAGCGGGGTCCACTACATGGTTCCCGAGCAGGCGGCCGCCCGGGAATTGTGGGTCTGGCGTGCAACCTCTTTTCCGGATCGATGGGTTCGCTGTGCCCGGATCGCTTGCGGTCGATTCCATGATCCGGTTCTGAGGGTGGCTTCTCAGAACTCCGTCGAAGTTTGGGCGACAACAGACGATGACACGCTTTGTGTCTTCCGGGCCGATACGCCAATGGGTCCGTGGAACCTTGTTTCGAAGATCGCCCGCACTGAAGAGTGGACGCGAGGCGCAGGACTGTTTTTTGATGGCATGCGGCCAGTACAAGAGACCACTCCGGTCTATGGTCGCGCGATCCACGTGCTTGATGATCGTGGCGTACGCGTGAAAACGATCGAGCCCACTTGGTACCCCGGACTCAACGGGACGCACACAATTAACTTCAATGATCGCTATGTCGTCATTGATGGACGCGTGCCGCTGGCGCCGTCCAACGAAGCTAGTCGAGATACGTGAGACACTCGAGTGAGTCCCACATATCGTCGCCGCAGTGCAGCGCGTAGCGCCGGTTCCGATTGATCGGAAATCGGTCGTTCAGCCGTTCGCGCAGCCAGCCTTTGAAGGAGGCAAGTCGTGTCTGGCAGAAATCCTCGGCCTTTGTCGCATTCCGTGTTCGACAGATGAAGACGTGGGTTGGGCCAATCAGTCCGAGCTGTGCTCCTGATCGTTCGTACCAGTTCCCGCCGCGCGTGTGACGAACCAGCCTCGCTCTCTCCGATTCGCCCAACGGACGCGCGATGTCAACAAAGAGTTCAGTCTGCAAATCTGACTGGAGTTGGGCAAGCATCGCTGGTTCAGAGGCGTCCGATCGGACCAGAAACACGAAGCAATCAGGCGAGGGATTGATCGCGCGCAGTCGAGCAGTCGATCGTTCATGCAGCATCTCAAGTAGGCGATGGCGGCGCGGCCACCGTAGTAGCAAATCGCGCGGCATCGACCAAGTTTCACGCTCAAGCCAATCATGAAGGCGAAGCAACTCGATCGGGCCTTCAAAGCCGACGTCGAAGCGAGGCGCGAGACGCGCGAGTGTTTCGTAATGAGGCGAGGCTTGTGCGGTCTGCGTGACGGGATCGTCGAGGCTTTCGTCGAGGCCCTTGTGATACACCAAGTGGTAAGCAAGGCTCATAAAGTGCCGTCGTGGATCAGGCACTCGGTACCCATCAGTGTGTTCGACGGCGCTATTCAGAGTCTCTAGGGCAAGCGCTGGCGGATAATAGTGAAAGCCTCGAACACTTGGCCGCAGGTCAAAATAAACATCAACTGGAACCTGGCCGGGTGCAATCGCCGCACTGTTGAGTAGTCGATGTACCTCACGATAGTCGATCAGGACGTCGAAGTCGCTATCGGTTGATTGACTCCAGAGCGAGTGAACATCGGGATGCCCCCTTAGAAGAACGTGCGGAATGTCCGCATTCTTCAGCGCATGGGCGAGATCACCGTAGCTCCGCACGAGTACTCGAATACTGGATCCGCGCTTGCGACACTTTCGCCATCGCCACCGCAAGCGAAGCCAGTTCGCCGGCCAGGCCGCCAGGCCGCTCCATGACACGGGGCGCATGCTCATCGAGTCGACGGTCTCCGAAGGAGATCGATAAGCGTGCCGTGTCCGATGGATGCGACAGCCAGGTCGCCGCGCGATGGATTCATCCATGCGAAACACCGGCGGTTGAAGAGAAGGCGGCGTAAAGTGCGCAGCGGCCGCCTTGAGGCGTGTAAGGCGGCGAAGAATGTATTGGCACGCAGGGCGCCGCAGATAGGTGCATCAGCGGCGACGCCATCAGCCACGATCCGGCAGCGGTCGAGCCTCCATCGATTGGCAAGCGCCTCGGCACAAGGTTGCTCCAGCCGGGAGAGCGTCGCGGCACCCTCATGGTCGACGTGCGCGAGGCCTCGGTTGTCGAGCTTCGCGTGTACGCACATCATTGTGCCATTCTGCGCTTCGACAACAAACTCCAAGCGGTCCGAGCCGCGCTGTCGCACGAGAGCGCCTATGCACCCCTCGTCCCAGTCAGCGTTGATGGCTTGGCACAGGTCCCACTTGCGATGCATCGCCTCGAGCAGGTTTGGTTCGAGGTCGGGGTATTTTTTACCGCGGATACGGCGATTGGCGTACAGATCGAATCCTGCGAGTTGGTCGCGCTTGGCGAACTCAAAGTCGATCAGCAGGGGACCGTCTTCGGAGACAAGAATGTTGTTGGGCGCAAGATCGCCGTGCTCGACACCGAGGTCGACATGCTCCAGATCGCGCATCGCCTGCAGCCATGCATCGAACGCACTCATGCGTCGAACATGTCGATGCAGGTGCTCCGGCCATGCCTCCAGCAGCCCTGAGACGATTCGCTCGCGCACCGCGTCAGTCATCGGGAGGCGATGATGGGGCGTACCCAGCCGGAGCACCCACTCAGGCGGTTCGTCATGATGCAGACTCTGGATGTGACGTTCCTGGGTGATTGAGACCACGCATCCCGGGCACTCGCCCACGTGCGATGGCGTAATCACACCTCCCCCTGGACAGCTTTCCGCAAAGCGCCTCGCCCATTCGACACTCCGTCGGAGGTAGAAGGCCGCGTCGGAATTTGTGGCGATCTCGACGATCCAGGTACGTCCGTCAGCCTGCAGACGCAAGCGGTCACGTTCGCGCCGGCGCCCCAGCGGCTGCCCACGTGCGATCACGCGCGCACTGGACGCCTTCGGCCACACGGACGAAATGGCCTCAAGAAGCGTGGTGTCGCTCCACGCAGGGTGCTCGCGACGTCCTTCCGGCATGGTCGTGTCACCAGTCTAACAGTGGGGCTATGAACCGCTGTAATCTCGCGATGCGATGCGTTCGCTGGCCATCTTTCTCTGCTCATTCCGGCGTGACCTGCTGAGGGCAGTACGGCAGATTGAGAGTATCCAAGCGTTCAATGTTGACCGGCTGCCGGTTTGGGTCGCGGTGCCTTTGGCCGACATGGATTTCTTTCGACAGCACATTCCTAGTGGCGGGGTTCACTGGGTGACGCAGGAGGAAGTCTTTGCACAGACCCCCAGTTCGCGCGCCGTTCCGTTCGACGAGATTCCCGGGGGCATCGCACAGCAGGTCGTGAAGGCCGATGCGTGGCGCCTCGACATGGCGCAAAATCTGCTCGTCACCGACTCAGATTGCCTCTTTCTTCGACCGTTCCACGCAGCTGATTTTTTCAACTCCTCCGGTGTGCTCAAGACGGTCGTCTACCGTGAGGGGCCTCTGCAGGAGTTCGCGAGGGTCGCGG
>CAYMEB010000326.1:0-4639 GCA_964389095.1 uncultured Hyphomicrobiaceae bacterium | reverse complement strand
TCAGCGCCGAGGGGAGCTTGCTCGGATCGCCGGACCGCAGCGCGAAGGCAAAGATCAGCGCGAGGCCGGCGAAGATGCCGAGCGGCAGTAGTCTCAAGTAGCCGCGGCTGGGCGTCGGGCTTTCAGCGGCGGGCTGGCTCGTCATCTCTCACTCTGCTCCAGCGGAGCGGCGCCGGATACCGCGGGCTTCGAGATCATCGAGGCGCTTCTGCAGCCTGCGGCCCTGGACGAGCACATGGGCGAGGAGCCCGCCCACGACCAGGGCGGTTAATCCGTAGGCCCAAAGGATGAAGGTGGCGTGCGGCCCCAGGCTCATGCCGAAGCCTCCGCCGTCATACCGGCTGCACCGGCACGGTGGACCTCTCTCAACTCGAGCGCCCTGATGCGCCGGCGCAGGATCTCGTTGCGCATCGCCTTCATGTGCAGGGCGGCGAAAAGCAGCGAGAAACCGACCGCGTTGACGAGCAGCGGACGCAGGATGTCGGGATGGATCGCGGGGCCGCCCATGCGCATCACGCTCGCCGGCTGGTGGAGCGTGTTCCACCAGTCGACCGAAAACTTGATGACCGGCAGGATCGCAACACCGACCAGTCCGAGAATGGCTGTAATGCGTGCGGCTTGCGTTTCCTCCTCGATCGACGAGCGCAAGGCGATCAGGCCGAGGTAGAGAAAGAACAGGATCAGCACCGACGTCAGCCGGGCATCCCAGATCCAATATGTGCCCCATGTCGGCTTGCCCCACAGCGAGCCGGTGACCAGCGCGAGAAACGTGAAGGCGGCGCCGATCGGAGCTGCCGACTTGGCCGAAACGTCTGCGAGCGGATGGCGGAACACGAGAAGTCCGAAGCTCGAGACCGCGATCAGGAGATAGCCGAACATGGCCAGCCAGGCCGAGGGGACGTGGATGTACATGATGCGCACCGTCTCGCCCTGCTGGTAGTCGGGGGGCGAGGCGGCGAAGGCGAGCCACAAACCCCAGGCGAGGGTGCCGGCGGCGGCCGCGGAGAGCCAGGGCAGCACGACGCCGCTCAGCGCCATGAAGCGCTGGGGATTAGCTAGTCTTTGCGTCAGCGACTGTTCCATGCGGCCTGTCTAACCGGACGAGATGACGGGAAGCGCTGGCAATCTATGCCAATCGGGCGCGGTTCACGAGGTCGCGGACCGACAATCCTCGTCAGCGGGCAACGGGTCGCACTGGGGGTTCTGGACGCATGTCCTCAACGCCTCGCGTACCTCGGCGCTTTCGACGCCGTCCAAGGGCCCCTTGTACAAGCCCTGGGCCGTCAATCCGCACTGGTACATCTTGACGAACTTGGAGCCGCCCCAGGTCATCGCCAGCTTGTAGTCACGGTAGGCCGGCTCCGGCCGGCCCAAGGCCTGGTGGATGTGGGCGCGGGTATCGTAGGCCGGGGCGCTGGTGGGTTCGATGCGCAGAGAGCGTTCGACGTCGTTCTCGCCGTCGGCGGGCCTGCCCCAGCGAAAATAGGCCCACGCGCGATTGTTGAGAGCCATGGCAGAATTGGGGATCAGCTCCAGCGCGCGGTCGTAGTCTTGGATGGCGCCCTCGTAGTCGCGCTTCATCGAGTAGCCGAGCGCGCGCGAGGCATGCGCATAGCCGAGATCGAAGGGCGTCAAACCACCCTTCTCGATCATGACGGTGCAGCCGACGATGCGCAGCTCGTAGTTCTCCGACTCGCACCCGGAGTTCAATTCGGCATGGGCCGGGAGCGCTGTGAACCATACCGACCCGGCCAGCAGCGCGGCCGTCACGGCGCCAAGGGCGGCTCTAAGCATCAGTTTTCTCCGACAGTTCCAGTCCGAGCAGAAGATAGCTCCACGACTTGCCGTGGCTGTCCAGGCCCAGGGAGGCGTTGACCCCGCCTTCCAAGGCATCACGGAGCACGAAATTCAGCCCCTGAAGGTGATCGAGCTGGTAGCGAACCACAGAGCCGCGAATAAGGCGGGGGAATGCCCGCGCCACGCGGTCGGCCGTCAATGATCGCACAAGCAGCGGATAGTCTGCGGGATCATAGACCCACACCGAGACGTTCGAGGTGTTCCCCTTGTCGCCGGCCCGGGCGTGCGCGATGTTATGAACGTAGCGGGGCGCGGTCATGAGGTCAGGATCCTCAGCTTCGGGCGGACGAGTTCTCGCGGCAGGTAGGCCGTCGCGGTGGCGACTGAGGGCGTGATCTGCCCGCGATAGCCGCCGCCGCCGGCCGGACCGCAGCACAGCATCGCCTCGACTTCCCAGGCGAGAAGCTCGCAATTCACCCTCGATGGCGAGCGCATGGACGCCCGCACCCTCACGTCCGCCGGAGCGCCAGTGCCGCCACGGGCGGTCTGGTGCAGAGAGTCGTAGCCGATCAGATCGACGCGGATGGGGTCATCGAGGCCGACCCGTCGAAAGCGCTCCTCCAGCACCGACGCGGCGAGTTGGGCGCGGGCCAAGGCATTGTGGCCGGCATAGCTCAGGCCGGCTTCCACCGCGTATCCACCGTCGAACCCGATCGTGACCTTCAAGCTCTCGGGTCTGGCCCGGCCCGTCGCCGATATCACAGCGACCCGGTTCTCGCCTTGGGCGGAAAGCTGCACACGGGAGAAATCGGCCGTCACGTCGGGGGTGACGTAGGCGGCGGGATCGTGGACCTCGTAGAGCAGCTGTTCCTTCACGGTCATGAGGTCGACACGGCCGCCGGTGCCATCGAGCTTGGTTATGACCGCTGAACCGTCGGCTGCGACCTCGGCGATCGGAAAGCCGCATGTCGCCAGATCGACGACATCCTTGCGGCCGGGATCTGCGAAATAGCCGCCGGTCACCTGCATTCCGCATTCCAGCAGGTGGCCGACCAGGGTTCCGCGGCCCAGAAGCGGCCAGTCGTCGAAGGCCCAGCCGAACGCGTGGACGATCGGAGCCAGGAACAGCGAGGGGTCCGCGACGCGGCCGGCTATGATCACGTCAGCGCCGGCCTCGATGGCGGGAAGCAGCGCCTCGATGCCGAGATAAGCATTGGCTCCGATCACGGGCAGGCCCGCCGCGCCCACAGTCGGGCGATCGTCGTCCACCAATGGCGTCGCCGCGTCGATCAGATCGGCGACATCGTCGCCTTCGATCGCCGCAATCCGCAGTCCGCGTAGATCGAGCTCGCGCGCAACCGCCACGGCGGCCTCGGCTGCTGCGGGAACGTTTGCGACGCCCATGTTCGTCACGATGCGCGTGCCCGACGCACGCGCAGCCGGCAGCACGGCGCGCAGTCTCGCCTCGAGCTGCGGATTGTACCCGCGGCTGGCGTCGGCGCGCCGGTCGCGGTGTCCGAACGCCATCGTGCGTTCGCCGATGCATTCGAAGACGAGTACATCGAGCTTGCCGCGCCGGGCCAGATCGACGGCAGGTTCGAGGCGATCGGCCGAGAAGCCCGCTCCACAGCCGATCCTGAGTGTTGGCGAGGTGGTCATTGGCAGCGCGTGGCCTTCACGCTTTCCGATCCAGTCGGCGGCAGTTCGTGGTCATGGCGGTCATCAGACCCGTCTGAAGGAAAGATAAACGCAGCGCCGTCCTGCAGCACGGGCCTTAGCCTCGTAGCGTGTTTCGATGGCATCGGCGGGACGCTGCGTCCAATCGGAAGGACGTTCGGCCGTCCAACGGAACCTGGCCTCCGTTCTGAACGCCATCATGATCGTGCGGGCATAGTCGGGGATGTCGGTGGCTATGCGCAGCTCGGCGCCGCTCTTCATGGCATCGGCCAGCAGCGCCAGCGTGCCGCCCGAGAGCAGGCGGCGCTTGTGATGCTTGCGCTTCGGCCAGGGATCGGGAAACAGGACGAACGCCCGGTCGATGGACGCTGGCGGCAGGCGGCGCAGCAGGTCGCGGGCATCGTCGGGATGAAGTCGGATATTGGAGAGTCCGTCGGTCTCGATTGCCGAGAGGAGCTTGACGACCCCGTCCTCGAACGGCTCGCACCCGATGAAGCAGACCTGCAGGTTCTGCATTGCCTGCCAGGCCAGATGCTCGCCACCGCCGAAGCCGACCTCAAGCCAGACGGCGGATTCTGGACGAACTCCCAGGTTCTTGCGCAGTTCCGCAGGAGTGCTGCCCAGTCTGTCTAGCGCGACACGGATGGGCGGCAGGGCATCGTGCAGCAGGGATGCCTGGCGGGCGGAAGGCGCGCGTCCACGCCTGCGCCCGAATGAGCGCAGGTCCGGCGGGGTCGATGCGCCTTCGTTCTGCACTTGAGCCGCTTCCTCTCATGCAAACGGCCGCAAAGGGCTGCGGCCGTTCGAGTCGTCGCATGGGACAGGGCGGAAATCAGCCGCCTGCTGCCTTCTTGATCTTGTCCGCGAGATCGACCTTCTCCCAGGAGAAGCCGCCGTCGGCGTCGGGCTTGCGGCCGAAGTGGCCGTAGGCCGAGGTGCGCGAGTAAATGGGCTTGTTGAGGTCGAGATGCTTGCGGATCCCCCGCGGGGTCAGGTCCATGCACTCGGCCAGCGCGGCCTCGATGCGTGCTTCATCGACCTTCCCGGTGCCGTGCGTGTCGACATAGATCGAGAGCGGGCGCGCGACGCCGAGGGCATATGAGAGCTGGGTCGTGCAGCGGGGGGCGATGCCGGAGGCGACGACGTTCTTGGCAAGGTAGCGCGC
>CAYMEB010000325.1:0-4679 GCA_964389095.1 uncultured Hyphomicrobiaceae bacterium | reverse complement strand
GTGGGCGCAGGTGCCGGGGTGGGCGCAGGTGCCGGGGTGGGCGCAGGTGCCGGGGTGGGCGCAGGTGCCGGGGTGGGCGCAGGTGCCGGGGTGGGCGCAGGTGCCGGGGCGGGCGCCGGATCGGGCGTGGGTGCAGGGGCCGGCGCAGGCGCGGGAGCCGGCGGTGCGGGTTGAGGTGGCGGTGCGGGTGGCGTCGGCGGAGCCGGAACACCATGCTCGACGCGCCAGTCGCGCGCCAGATTACCGTCGGCGTCGATGCCCGGGTCGAGGCCTTTCGACTTGCGATAGGCGACGATCAGCGACGTGTAGATGGGCACATAGGTCGAGATGACGCCTTCGTCGTCGACCTGGAGCTGTTTGATCGCGTTGAAATGCAAGTGCCGGGTCGTATTGCGCGACCCGTTCATGAAGTTCGACACTTTGCCGATGGGATCGCCGCGTTTGACCCGCTGGCGCTCCTTGACCACGATCGACTGCGGGTGGAGGTGGAGGTATTCGAAAGTGGAGCCGTCGTCGGCCTTCAAGCGCACTGTCGTCGAGGAGGTCACGCGCGTGATCACGCCGTTGGCGACCGCAATCGCTTCCCACTGATTATCCTGACACTTGGGCGGGCGGATGTCCTGGCCCTGGTGGCCCTTGCCGGCCGGGCACATCGGCATGTCCCAGCCGCGGACCTCACAGTAGTTGTCCCGCTGCATAATCGGGTCGTAGTTGCGCGGATCGCATTCGGCGCCGCCTGCGGCACCCTTGCCGCCCCAGCCGCCGCCGCCGAAGCCCCAGATCTGCGAATTCATGTGCGGATGCACACCAGGGCCGAGCCGGAGCGGAAACTCGATATCGGGAAAATAGACCTTGCGATCGACGCGTCCGCGGCCTGCGTCCTTCGGATTGAGTGCTCCGGGCGCGAAATATTTGAAATCGACCTCGGCGACGCGGGGCGGCGCCGGCTGTTGTGGCTGTTGTGGCTGGGTCGGAGGCGCTGGCTGGTTTGCCGGTGGCGTCGATTGCGTCGGGGCCGGCGTCGGCGCAGGTGCCGGCGTACCTTGACCGCCGGGAGCCTGGGCCACCGGACCGCCGACCGGCGGCAGCTGCAGATTGGGCAAGCCGCCCGGGGGCACCTCGCAGGCGACTTTCTGGATTTGCTCGCCGTCAGTCGCAGCCTTGCAAGCGTCGATCTGAAGCCGTTCATCGAGCGACGGCCGAGCAATCGGTGGTGCGGCCTGCGCTTCGGCCGCTGCGAAAAAAGTCAACAAAACGAACGGGACGCAGGCTCGAAAGCGTGTCATGCGATCCGCTCACTCCACAGATGTTGCAGTGTCAGCAATACCAGACTGCAGCAGTGCCGCCGCAAACGGTCAATTCTCGAAGGCATGACCTTCACGCGTGCCCGATCACGATAGCTATTGCCGACGCGGAGTGCAACGCGACCGA
Source organism: uncultured Hyphomicrobiaceae bacterium (assembly GCA_964389095.1). Lineage (GTDB taxonomy): Bacteria > Pseudomonadota > Alphaproteobacteria > Rhizobiales > Hyphomicrobiaceae > JABFRJ01. Next base: position 3,248 of record CAYMEB010000325.1, on the reverse strand, counting down.
TCATGCGTCCGGGTCGCACTGTGTCGTGATCGAAGGTGCGACGTTTTGTTCTGGTACGGCTTGCTTTGTAACAAAAGGCGTAGTCTTGTTACGGACCTTGCAGCTCGGGGATGAGTTGCGGACAAGTTCAAGGCCTGCCCGGCATGCTCGCTTTCATTCTCCGACGCCTGCTTGCGACCATTCCGGTCATGCTGGTGGTCGCGGTCTTCGTGTTCCTGATGCTGCGGCTGACGCCGTCGGATCCTGCTGCGATCATCGCCGGCGACAATGCGAACGCCGAGCAGGTCGCGGCGATCCGCAAGCAGCTCGGACTCGACAAGCCGATGCTGACGCAATTCTTCATCTGGTCCGGAAAGATCTTGAGCGGCGACTTCGGCGAGAGTTTCTTCTTCAAGAAGACTGTGGCGGAATTGATCGCCGACCGGATTCAACCGACGCTGTCGCTCGCCTTCTTCACGATCCTGCTGGCGGTTCTGATCGCCGTGCCGCTCGGAGTCCTCGCTGCGGCGAAGCAGGGGACCATGATCGACCGGCTCGTCATGGGCTTTTCGGTTCTGGGCTTTTCGGTCCCCGTGTTCGTGATCGGCTACCTCTTGATCTATCTGTTCGCAATCCACCTCAATCTGCTGCCGGTACAAGGCTACCAGAGGATCGAACTGGGCATCTGGGGCTGGGTGCAGCGGTTGATCCTGCCATCGATCACCCTGGCGATCGTCTACGTGGCGCTGATCGCACGCATGACCCGCACGAGCGTGCTGGAGGTTCTTTCCGAGGACTACATCCGCACGGCCCGCGCGAAGGGCCAGATCGAACGCAAGGTGCTGTTCCGCCACGCATTGCGCAATGCGGCCGTGCCGATCGTCACCGTCATCGGCCTGGGCATCGCCCTGCTGATCGGCGGCGTGGTCGTGACAGAGAGCGTCTACACGATCCCCGGACTCGGCCGGCTGACGGTCGACGCAGTGCTCGCGCGTGACTATCCGGTGATCCAAGCCGTGATCCTGCTCTTCTCGCTGGTGTACGTTCTCATCAACCTTCTCGTCGACATCATCTACACTCTGCTCGATCCGAGGATCCGCTATTGAGTACCGAGATCTCCTCAAAGGGCGCACCTCAGCCGTCGAGCGCCGCTCCGGCGGCGAGTGTCGATTCACTTGCGCCCCGGCGGGCGCCTCCCAGCGCCTTCAGCCGCGCGATCCGCAACCCGAGCGTCATCGTCGGTGGCCTCATCGTGCTGCTGATGATCGCCATCGGCGTTCTGGCGCCGTTCCTGGACACGATGAGTCCGACCGATATCAGCCCCGCGGCGCGCAATCGCGTGCCTGGAACCGAGCGCACGATCCGCAATGACGCCGGCGAGCAGGTCAAAGTCGTGCACCGGATGGGCACCGACAGCCTCGGCCGCGACGTCTACAGCCGGGTGATCTACGGCGCCCGCGTTTCTATTTTCGTGGGCATCACGGTGGCGCTGCTGTCGATCGCCGTGGGGCTGGTGATCGGGCTCGTCTCGGGATACTTCCGCTGGCTCGATCCGATCATCATGCGGATCATGGACGGGCTGATGGCGATACCAGCCATTCTGCTGGCGATCGCGCTCGTCTCACTGTTCAGGGCAGGTATCGGCGCCGTCATCGTCGCCATCACGTTCCCGGAAATTCCCAGAGTCGTGCGGCTGGTGCGATCGGTCGTTCTGTCCGTTCGCGAAGAACCTTACGTGGAAGCCGCAGTCACCGTGGGCACGCCGACACTCAAGCTGCTGTGGCGACACGTTCTCCCCAACACGATCGCGCCGCTCATCGTGCAGGGGACTTTCATCTGCGCGTCGGCGATCCTCGTCGAAGCGATCCTGTCGTTCCTGGGTATCGGCATTCCGCCCGAGACGCCGACGTGGGGGAACATCATGGCCGAGGGTCGGCAGTTCTTCCGCATCTACCCTCACAACATCCTGTACCCGGGAATCTTCCTGGCTCTCACGGTGCTGGCGGTCAACATGCTCGGAGACGGCCTGCGCGACACGCTCGATCCGAAAATGGCGAAGCGGGTGTAGTCGATGTCCGGAAAGATCCTGGAAATCCAGAACCTCACCGTCGCCATTGCCGGGCGCGGCGAACGCGCGAATGCGATCGAGAACGTTTCGCTGTCCGTCGGCAAGGGCGAGATCGTCTGCGTCGTCGGGGAATCGGGCTCCGGCAAGTCGGTGACCTCGCAGGCCGTCATGGGCCTGTTGCCCAAGGGACAGCTCAAGCTCTCCTCCGGAGCGATCCTGCTGGAAGGCGAGGATCTGACCAAGAAATCGGCCGCCCAGATGCGCGACATCCGGGGCATGCGCGCCTCGATGATCTTCCAGGAACCGATGACGGCGCTGAACCCCGTCGAGCGGGTCGGCGACCAGATCGGCGAAGTGCTCGAGATCCACACCGACCTCGACGAAAAGGCCCGGCGGGCGCGCGTCCTGGAAGTCATGCGCGCGGTACGCCTGCCGGACCCTGAGCAGATGATCGACGCCTACCCGCACCAGCTTTCGGGCGGCCAGCGACAGCGGGTCATGATCGCGGCGGCCCTCGTGCTCGATCCCGCGCTCCTCATCGCCGACGAGCCGACCACGGCGCTCGACGTCACGACGCAGGCGCAGATCCTCAAACTCATCAAGGAGCTGCAGACCCGCCGCAATACCGGCGTGCTGTTCATCACCCACGATTTCGGCGTGGTTTCGGAAATCGCCGACCGGGTGGTGGTCATGCAATGGGGGCGCGTGGTCGAGCAGGGCACGCGCGAGGAAATCCTCAAGAATCCTCGCCAACCCTATACGCAGATGCTGATCGCGGCCGTTCCGAGCCTGACGCCACCGCCTCGCGCACCGGTTCAGGGCATGGTCACGCTGGCGACCGAGAAGCTGTCCAAGACCTACGGCGGCAAAGGCCTTTTCTGGGGGCGCAATCGCGTGGTGAAGGCCGCGCAGGACGTGACATTGGAAATCCGACGCGGCGAAACACTCGGCATCGTCGGGGAATCCGGCTCGGGCAAGTCGACCGTCGCGCGTTGCATCGCCCGGCTCATCGAGCCCACCGGCGGGCAGATCAAGATCGATGGAACGGACATCGCCGCGCTGCCGGAGAGCCGCTTCCGCCCGTACCGCCGGCGCATCCAGGTCGTATTCCAGGATCCCTACCGCTCGCTCAATCCGCGACGCACGGTCGGCGCCTCGATCAGCGAGGGACCGATGAACTTCGGCCTCAGTGCGGCCGAAG
>CAYMEB010000324.1:0-4691 GCA_964389095.1 uncultured Hyphomicrobiaceae bacterium | reverse complement strand
CATGGGCCTGCATCTCGGCATGGAAGTGCCGAACTGGCCGCCGGACAACATCGAGGACCTCGCGAAGCGCTTCGAGGATCAGTTCTGATCTTTTGCGCGTGGCGGCCGACTGTCCCTCAGGGGCGTCGCCGCGCGCAATCCAGGAACGAGGTGAGGCCGAAGAACCTCCCCGTCAAACAACCGGAAGAGAAAGAGAGCTCACATGCGTCACAAGAAAGTCGGCCGACGCTTCGGCCGCGACAGTTCCCACCGCCAAGCGATGTTCTCGAACATGGCTGCGGCCCTGATCAAGCACGAGCAGATCGTCACCACTCTGCCCAAAGCCAAGGACCTCGCGCGCGTGATGGACAAGTACGTCACGCTCGCCAAGCGCGGCGATCTCAATTCCCGCCGTCTGGCTGCTGCGCGCCTGCGTGACGAAGCGATGGCCAAGAAGCTCTTTGAGGTCCTAGGTCCGCGCTACAAGGACCGCAACGGCGGCTATACGCGCGTTCTGAAAGCTGGCTTCCGCTATGGCGACAGCGCACCGCGCGCCGTCATCGAGCTCGTCGACCGTGACGAGAGCGTGAAGGGCAAGGAAGACCGCGAGCGCCACGAGGCCGAGGTCAAGGCGCAGGAAGCGGCGGCGGCCGGTTGAGACCGGACGATAGGCCCGCATCAGAGTCACGATTTCGATACGGGGCGGGACGGCATGGCCGTGCCGCCCCGTTCGCGTCTAGAGTGGCGCGCAACACCGCGGCGGCTCAATTCCTCCCTCGGGCCCCGGCGGCGTTGCGAGCACCTTCATTCCGTCACGTTCGAGACCGCGAGGAACCGACCACATGATCTACGAGCTGCGTATCTACGACTGCAACCCCGGCAAACTCCCTGCCCTGCTCAAGCGGTTCGAGACCGTCACTCTCAAGATCTGGGAGCGGCACGGTATTCGTCAGGCCGGCTTCTGGACGACGGTGATCGGGGAGAACAACAACCGGCTCTACTATCTGCTCGCGTGGCAGTCGCTTGCCGAGCGCGAGACCAAATGGGCGACCTTCATGGCCGACCCGGAGTGGCTCGAGAAGCGCGCGGCTTCGGAGGCCGACGGGCCGATCCTCGCGAACATTTCCAGCCAGTTCTTGGCCCCGACAGCGTTCTCCAGCGTGAAGTAACGCAACCGGAGCACCCGGAAAAGCGAACGGCCCGGTCGCCAGGACCGGGCCGTCGCCATTCTCGCTGCCGTGTCTCGCATCACGCGGCCTGTTGGATCGCCGACAGTTCCCACTGGTCCGGACGACCGCCGACCGGGCGCACGAAGGTCCACAACTCGGTGGCTTCCGCCGGCTCGGTCTTGGAACCGGCCACAACGCGGCCGGCGCTGTCGATCGTCACGTCGAACAGGGAATAGCGCATCGCGACGGTCGCGTATTCCGCGTTGGCCTCGCGCCAGGTCTCGGAGAGATCGCCCTGGAGCAGCTTGGGATCGGCGATATCGTTGCGCAGCCCCTTCTGCTTGTTCTCGTGCAGCTCGCCCGCGAAGTAGGACAACATCTCCGGAGTCGCCATGCGTCCCAGAGCGTCGACGTCGCCACGACCATAGGCGAGCTGGATATCGTGCAGCCGCTGCTCGAAGGCGTTGAAGTCGTCACCGCCGATGTTCGGCGCGGCCATGGCCGCACCTGCCGCGCCCATGCCCTGGCGCTGCATCATCGCCGCCATGTCGGGCTGCAGAGCCTGACCGGATCCGCCTGCCGCAGCCGCTGCGGTGGCCGGCGTGCCGCCGCCCATTCTGTTGCGGATGAACGCGATGATCAGCATGACGATCGCCGCGATCACGACCGCTTGGAGGATGAAGCCCAGCACAGACGCGAGCCCGCCGCCCATTCCGAAGAGCGCCATCAGGCCAGCGCCCATGAGGCCGCCCAGCAAGAGATTGCGCATCATGCTCGGCTTTGCGGCCTGAGCCGCGGCGGTGGCCGCACCGGCCGTGGCCGCGCCTGCGGCGGCCGCCTTGCCGGGCTGTGTCATCGAACGCTCGATCGGCGCCGCCGCTTTCGGTGCCGTGTTGGTCGTTGCCGGCGCATTGTACGTCCGCTCGCCCCTGCTGCCGGAATTCTTACCGCCGCCGGGTCGCGCGTCGGCCGTGCTCACGGCGACCACGGCAAGCGCCGCAAGGGCCGCAAGCCCGAGCCGAAACAAACGGACAATCGAGTTGTTCACTGTGGTCATGGGAGTTGGTCGCCGCCCCTCTCAGGTTGCAAAGACGCACGTCTCGTCCTGCATATAGGATGTCGAAAGTACCGGTCCAGTGTGCACGGAACGAAAGTCCCGATCATCTACGTCGAGGTAACCGACCGGTTAGCGGCGCCCCTGGCGGAGCCGGGCGAGCGCCGCCACCGGATCGAGCCGCCCGTCGTACAGAGCCCGGCCCGTGATCGCACCGGCAATGCGCCTGTGCTCGGGCATCATCATCGCCTCGATGTCGTCCATCGAGGCCAAACCGCCCGACGCGATCACCGGGATCTGCGTCGCGTTGGCCAGGGCGGCCGTGGCCTTCCAATTGATCCCTTTGAGAATTCCGTCCCTGTCGATGTCGGTGTAGACGATCGCCGTGACGCCGGCGTCGGCAAACCGATGTGCGAGTTCGTCGGCCGCAAGGTCCGACGTCTCGGCCCAGCCCTCGGTCGCGACCCGGCCGCCCCTGGCATCGATGCCGACCACGATTTGCCCGGGAAAGAGCTTGCAGGCTTCTCTGACGAGGTCGGGATCGCGCACGGCGACGGTACCCAGAATCACCCGCGCCAGCCCTTTCTCCAGCCAAAGCTCGATGGTCGCCAGATCGCGAATGCCGCCGCCGAGCTGACAGGGCATCCGCACGGCGGCCAGGATGCTCTCCACGGCGCGCGCATTCACGGGCTTGCCCTCGAACGCGCCATTCAGATCGACGATGTGCAGGTATTCGAACCCTTGAGACTCGAAGGTTCGCGCCTGGGCCGCCGGATCGTGGTTGAATACCGTCGCCTGCTCCATGTCGCCGAGCTTCAGGCGGACGCAGTGTCCGTCCTTGAGGTCGATGGCGGGAAACAGGATCATGGGGGCTCTTGGCGAGTTGCAGGCGGCACGAATGTCGCGAGTTTGCTCGAATCTGCGCGCATCTAAGGGCCTACCGGGGCGCCAGCGTCAAGCGTGGGCTCCAACCGCCGGCCTTCACCGACCATGACAACCGATCGCAACGTTCATCCTCAGCCGCGCCGAAGCCTCACGGAGGCGGACGCCATCGACATCTGGATCGCCCGCTGGCTGCGCGTGCGCGTGAAGGATCTTGTGCTTCGTTACGGCTGCGACTCGCGCCGGCTCTACGACGTGTGGTGGGGGGTGAGCCATCCCGGCAGCCGGGCCAAGGCCCAGCGCCTTTTCGCCGAGCGCTATCCCGAACTCGCAAGACGAACGGCCTTCGGCTACCGCCGGATTCCCAGCGCCGCAGGGCCCGGCGACGGGCAGCGCTCGTTGTTCGATACTTGACCCTTCGCTGGACCGCCCTCCCCGCATGCATCAGTGCAGCGAACCTCGTCCGAAGCGGTCGCGTCTTTTCGAGATCATAAAACGAACATCGCTTGACACCGAGCGCATGTTCTTTTATTGTTCTCTTTATGGCCGGTGGCGGGAGGGACAGAAAATGAAGACGTTACTGGTCGCTTGCGACGATATCGGCAGGCTCGCCCCTCTCGACAGTCTTGTGGCGGCGGTCCGGCAATCAGGTGAGTGCTGGACGCGAGTTCTCGATACGGTCTGGTACGTGCGGACGTCGGCGCCATTGGACGAGGTCGTCGAGCGGTTCGTCGAGGCGCTCGGCGACGATGACGGCCTCGTCATCCAGTCGGTCAGCGAGGAACCTGTTCTGATCAATACGGTGCGGCGCTGGTTTCGGGGCGAGCGAGACGACGCGGCTGGCCCATCCGTTCCCGGTTTCCTTCCCCTCGCGGCAGCCTGAAACGGGCCGTCCCCGGGCCCCATCGTAGCGACATTGCGTTCGTGGAGTTCTTCCGAGTTTTCCTATTTCGCGCCACGCGTACCCGTGGTTCCCCGACCCCGCTATCCACCCTCGGGATGTGGCGCGAAACCTTTTCGAACGTGTTGTCCGTGGCTTTTTCTGCCTGTCGGCCCGGCCCGGGGCGATCGGACGCTGCGATCGTGCTTGCCCCTGAGCGCCGGTGCGCTTATCTCACATCGCTCGAACCAGTTCGATGACTGCGGCGATCGGCGCTGCTGCGAACGGTTCGTGAGACCCCGGAAAGGGGAAGGAGCCATGAGCTACAACGTCGCTGTCGTCGGCGCCACCGGTAACGTGGGCCGTGAAATGCTGGAGATCATTCACGAGCGCGGCTTTCCCGTGAAAGACGTGCATGCACTCGCCTCGCGCCGTTCGATCGGCAAAGAGGTTTCCTTCGGCGACACGACGCTTAAATGCAAAGATCTCGAAACGTTCGATTTCTCGACGGTCGATTTCGTGGTGATGTCCGCTGGCGGCTCGGTCTCCAAGGAGTGGAGCCCGAGGATCGGCGCTGCGGGTGCGCTCGTCATCGATAACTCGTCGGCATGGCGCTATGACGCGGAGTGCCCGCTGGTGGTTCCGGAAGTGAACGGTCATGTGCTGACCGAGTACATGGGCCGCGCCAAGCGCAAGAACATCATCGCCAACCCCAACTGCTCGACCG
>CAYMEB010000323.1:0-4753 GCA_964389095.1 uncultured Hyphomicrobiaceae bacterium | reverse complement strand
GAGCCGATCGCCATCACGCCTGCTGAGCGGAGCTGCTATTCAGAGGTTCCCTAACGAACCGTTGTCGCTTACTTGTGAATGGAGAAGCGACGCCTGCCGAGATCGCCGAGGTTCCGAATGTCCCGACCAGTCTTGCGCTCCGAAAGGATGGCGGCCCGCCTGCAGAAGGCAACGGCCGTCGCCTGCTTCGTGATCGCCGCCGGCCTGCTCGCTCTGTCGGTGCTGCGCGCCGACGCGGCGCGGGCCGGATTGGGCTCCTCGCCGGCCATGCAGCGGGTCGTCGCCGGCTGACCGTTCATACGCTCGTCACACAGCGGGCATCGCGGGCTCTCCCACTCCCAGGGAGGGCCCGCATTCTTTTGCGCCGCTTTCTGGCACCGGCCGCGCCCAGACCGCAAAGCGCTCAGTCGTCGTCGCTGAACACCATCTTGAAGCCGTGCTGGCTTTCGAGGACTTGCACGGCGCTGCGCACCTCGGCCTCGGGAAGCGCGGTCAGAGGCGGGCGCAACTGGGCCCACTGCGCGTCTTCCATGTAGTGAGCGATCAAGCCCTTCACCAAGGGGATCATCGGCTGCGCCTGGATCAGCTTGCGGACGCCGGAGATCCGTGCCTGCAGCGTATCCGCCTCCGCAGACTGCCAACCGTCGTATACCGCACGCATCGCCGCCGGATTGACGTTGGCGGTGGCGGAGATGATGCCAGCCGCGCCCGCCCTCAAGCCGTCGAGCAGGAAGGCCTCGGAGCCGGGGAAGACCTCGAAGCCGGGCTGGGCGTCGATGATGGCCTTCGTGTTGGTCCAATCGCCGGAGGAATCCTTCAGGCCCACGACCACGCCGGGGAAGGCTTTGACCAAACGGGCGATCAGCGTCAACGGAAACTCGACCTGGGCGATCGGCGGGATGTGATAGAGGTAGACGCGCAAATCGTCGTCTCCGGTGCGCTCGATCACTTCGGAGAAGTAGCGGTAGAGACCCTCCTCGCTGGGGCCTTTGTAATAGAACGGCGGCAGCATCAGGCAGCCGCCACAGCCCAGATCGACGGCATGCTGGGTGAGTTCCACCGTATCGCTCAACGAGCAGGTGCCCGTTCCCGGCATGAGCGGATCGGGATCGATGCCGGCATCGACCAGTTCGTCGAGGAGTTCCATGCGCTCGTTCAGCCCGAGCGAGTTGGCCTCGCTGGTCGTGCCGAACGGGGCGAGCGCGGTGCAGCCGTTGGCCAGCAGCCAGTCGGCATGATCGATGAAGCGATCCGCATCGGGGGCTCCATCCGCCCCGAATGGCGTGACCAGGGGCGCGATGACTCCTGAAAAATTCCGCTCACTGGCGGCCATGGCGATCTCCTGGACGTGTTGCGCGTAACGATCCGCGGCCTCAGGCCGGCATCGGAATTCCGGCCTGCTTCACGGGTACATGGTAGCCCTTCTCGACTGCGGGCCGGCGGGCGATATCGACATACCAACGCTTCACGTTGGCATGCTGGGCCATGTCGATGCCCTGCCATTCGAACCGCGACACCCATGGCCAGATCGCCATGTCCGCGATCGAGTATTCACCGGCCACATAAGGCACCTCGGCCAGGCGGCGGTCCAGCACGCCATAGAGACGCTTGGCCTCCTTTGCGTAGCGCTCCTCGGCATAAGGCGCCTTGCCGGGATTGAACTTGAGGAAGTGGTGGGTCTGGCCGAGCATCGGGCCGAGTCCGCCCATCTGCCACATCAGCCACTGCACGGCGTGCCATCGGCCCTTCTGGTCCTTTGGCAGAAACTTACCTGTTTTCTCCGCGAGATACATGAGGATAGCGCCGGATTCGAAGAGCGGCAGGCCGTTGTCGCGGTCGACGATCGCGGGAATGCGGTTGTTTGGCGAGATGCGCAGGAAGTCCGGCTTGAATTGCTCGTCCTTGTTGATGTCGATCGGGTGCACCGTGTAGGGCAGGCCGCATTCCTCGAGCATGATCGAGACTTTGCGGCCGTTCGGCGTGGACCACGTATAGAGATCGATCATTGCGGCTGCCTCGGGCTTGGTTGGGAGCAGGTCGGCGCGACCCTAATGGAGCGCCGCCGCCGCCGCAACGTCGCTCCCGGCCGACATGCGACACGCTCCTATGCAGGGCCGGCGGCGTCTCCCCGCGATCCGCTCCTTCGGCACGCGACGGTGGCGATCAGCAGAGTCGGGCACAGGATCGCCAGCGCGGTCCCCATCATCTGCGGCGGTGATAGCGGATTGATGCCGCCGCCGGGTGTGGCGAGGATGAAGCCGCCGACGATCAGGGCCAGGCGCAGCGGCCATTCCAGCCAGCCCGTTCGACGCAGATCGCCGATGCCGGCCTGGAAGCCCTGGATGCCGCCGCAGATCAGAAGCGTGCCGGCGAGGGCCAGCCCGGTGAGCCAGATGGCGGCGAGGTACTGGGACGGGCCCTGCAATACGAGTGCGGGATTGAACACGAAGAAGAACGGCAGGAAGTAGATGATGCTGCCCACGATCATGCTCTCCCAGCCGGTCCTCATGGCTGGGGCGCCGGCGATGCCGGCGGCCGCGAAGGAGGCGATCGCCACGGGCGGGGTGATCGCGGAGAGCATGCCCCAGTAGAAGATGAACATGTGCACCGCCATCTTGTTCAAGCCCAGCTTCTCCAGGGCCGGGGCGACGAGGATGGCGAGGAAGATGTAGCAGGCCGTCGTGGTCAGCCCCAGCCCGAGCACCAGGCTGGTCAGCGCACACATCACCAGCAGCAGGAAGGCGTTGTTGCCCGCGAGCCGGAGCAGGTCGCTGGCGAGCGAGGAGACCACGCCGGTCATCGAGAACGCGCCGATGAGGAGGCCGCAGCCGGCCAGGATCGCCACCAGCTCGACGAAGGTGCGGCCGTTGACCTCGAGGAACTTGAGAATGCTCTCCCAGTTCCAGCGGGTATCCTTCGAGAAGGCCTGGTTGAGCGCCAGCAGCAGCGCGGTCGCATAGAACGGCGCGTGGCTCTCGCGTTTGAAGTGCAGCAGCATGACCACCAGCAGGGCGATCACGAACACGTAGTACCAGCCCTCCTTCAGCGTCTGCTTCAGGCTCGGCAACTGGGAGCGGGGAATGCCGGCGAGGCCGTGCCGCGCGGCGTAGGCGTCGACCTGCATGAACAGTCCGACATAGTAGAGCAGGGCCGGGATCACGGCGGCGAGCGCCACTTCGGCGTAGCTCACGTTCAGGAACTGCGCGATCACGAACGCTGTCGCGCCCATCACCGGCGGGGCGAGGACGGCACCTGTCGACGCGCAGGCCTCGATCGCCGCCGCATAGGAGGCGCGGAATCCCGATTTCTTCATCACCGGAATGGTCATGGTCCCGGCGGTCAGCACGTTCGAGACGATCGAGCCCGACATCATGCCGAGCAGCGCCGAGGCGAAGATGCAGACCTTGGCGGCGCCGCCCCGAAACGTGCCGCACAGCGCGAAGGCGAGGTTGATGAAGAACTTCCCCGCCCCGGTCATCATCAGGGCGGTGCCGAACACGAGGAAGCCGATCACCGTGTCGGCGAAAGCCTGGATGGGAATGCCGAGCACGCTCTCGTTCGAGAGCATGTGGTAGGCCGTGGCCTGCTCCCAGGTCGATTGCTGGCCCCGCATCGGTCCCAGCCAACGGGCGCCGGCGAACAGCGGGTAGACCGTGAATGGAAGCACGCTGAGCAGCAGGCCCCAGCCGCCGGTCCGCCGCAGCGCCTCCATCAGCACCACCCACATCACGACACCGGTCGCGATCACCGGCATCGGCGCGCCGTCCGCTTCCCAGCCCAGTTCCGCGGCCTTTCGGATATTCGCCATCAGATAGGCCGACGCCGCCACGGTCATGAAGAACCAGATCACGTCCGTCCACGGCACGCGGTCCACCGGTGCGCGCGCGGTCGCGGGGAAGATTACGAACGTGAACGGGAGCAGCAGCAGGATCAGCAGGTAGAAATACTCGGTGTTGAGCTGCGTGTAGCCGACGAAGAAGCGGAATGTGAACTGCTGGTTGATGCACAGCAGGATCGTTGCGGCCGTGAACACGATCAGCAGCCAGCGCCAGGGGCCACTCAGCGCGCGGACCCGAAGGGTCTCGGCTTCGAGCCGTCCCGCCTGCGAATGGGGATCGGCGAAGGAGACGCGCGGCGCGTCGGGAGTGCTCGGTGCTGTCATGCGCGAGGCTCTGTCTCGGGCGGCGCTGGGGAGGACGACGGGCGCCCGGCGGCACACGTCCAGTGAGAGCCTATCCCCGAACCATCGCCCTGCGCCAGCTTCGTGCTGCCCGCGGCGGCTCGTACACAGAACCTCCTGGTGATGTTCGTCGCCCACGCCGTGGTCGGCGGCCTCGCCTCCGTCGCCGGCGGCGGCAAGTTCGAGAACGGCGCTGTCACGGCGGCGTTCGGGTATATGTTAAATTTGGCGGCTGCTGAATTCCTCGGCAAGTCAGCAGGTGGGTTCGTTGGCGCCGCCCTGGGATCGGGCCTGACGGCGCTGTGCGCGGCGTTGACCGGCGGAACCTGCGCACCGGCCGCACCCTACATCGTCGGCGCCAGCGCCGCCGCAGAGCGATGGGGAGCCCGGTTCAACGGTTCGTGGGCCTATGGGCAGCAGAACATATGGCCCGGATGGCCACCCCGCAATCGATCGCGATCACCCTCACGGAGGCGGACCGCCTAAAGAACATGAAGATCATTGTCACGACTGGTGTCGACCGAAGGGAGGTGGCAAGCCAACACATGAAGATCGCGGACCACCGCGTGACCC